>NZ_JACMTR010000002.1:2899104-3219907 GCF_014267175.1 Pseudonocardia sp. C8 | reverse complement strand
GGTCGGCCTCGCCCGTCGGTGTCGTTCGCCGACCTCGCCCGCAGGCCATCATGACCAGCCCGCTGACCAGCTGCTGGCCGTCTCGACGCCACCGCGCCCGACGGCCGGGCATCGACGTCCGCGCACTGCGACGGGGCGCTCCCTCGGCGGCCGCTCCCTCGGAGGGGCGCTCCCGCTCCCTCGGCGGGCCGCTCTCTCGGCGGGGCGTTCCTTCGGCGGGACGCGCGGTCCGGGTAGTGCTACGCACGCGGACCGCGCCCGGCCGGTCGTACCGTCGCGTCATGACCGCCGACCGACCGGACACCGCGACCGCCACCGACCGCGACGAGGGGCGGGTCGCCACGGTGCGCGGCGCCCGCCGCGCGATGATCGTGGCGGTGGTCGGCTCGCTCGTCGTGGCCTCCGCCATGGGCATCGTCGCGCTGCTGTCGGGGGAGTTCGGCGATCTGCAGGGTCGGATCGTGCTCACCACCCTGGTCGTCGCCGCGTTCGGGACGACGGCGCTGTGCCACCTCGCCGTCGTCACCCGGGCCGTCCGGGTCGTCGGGTTCGTCGGGCTGGCCGGCAGCGTCGGGGCGGCGGCGTGCGCGCTCGTGCTGATCTGGCGGGACTGGGACGTCCCGAGCGGCGGCGAGGAAGGGCTGTTCAAGGCGCTGATCGTGCTGACGATCCTGGCCGTCAGCCTGGCCCACGCCAACCTGCTCCTGCTGCTCTCCGGGCGTCGGCACGCGGCGATCCGGATCGGGCTCGCTGTCACCCTGATCGCGATCGCGGTGGTCGCCGTGATGATCGTGATCCCGGTGCTGACCGACGGCGAGGTCCCCGGGTCCGACGACGGGTGGTACTGGCGCTGGCTGGGAGTCGCCGGGATCGTCGACGCGCTCGGCACGATCGCACTACCCGTGCTCGGGCTGGTGCTGCGCCCGCCGCGGACCGATCCGCCCGGCCCGGCATCGTGGGCCGATCGGGCCGGCCGGGCCGACCAGACCGAGCGGGCCGGACCGGCCGACCGGACACAGCAGACCGGCCGGCCCTGGTGGGCCGGGCAGCAGACCGATCGGGCCGGGCAGACGGTCCAGGCAGAGCGGGCCGGGCAAGCGGACCGGACAGCGCGGGCCGTGGGCCCGGCAGGGCGGGCCGGGCAGGCGGACCAGACAGCGCGGACCGGCGACCAGATCGAGCGAGCCGGGCAGGAAGCGCGGCCGGAGCAGCCACGCACCGTCCGGCTCGTGCTCGACCTGCCACCCGACCTGGCCGCCCGCCTGGACGAGCACGCGGGCGGCGGCTCCTGGGAGAACGCCGCGCTGGACGTCCTGCACCGCGGCCTGCCGTGACCCGGGGCGCACCGGTGGGCCGGGCGTGCCCGGATCACAGCAGGCCGGGCGCGTGCCGGATCAGGGCGGGCCGGGTGCGCGCAGGATCAGGGCAGGCCGGGTGCGCGCAGGATCATCCAGCCCAGCACCTTCGCGGCGTTGTCCAGCCGCTCGGTCTCCGACCTGAGTGCCCGCTCGTAGGCGTCGGGGTCCTCGCGGTTCCTCCACACCTCGAACGCGGCGTCCCAGGCCTGCCCGCGGGTGACGCGCACCAGCAGATCGGACATCGCATTGCCGAACAGGTCGAGCGTGCCGCCGTCCCGGGTACCGGCGAGGAACGCGTCGAACTCCTCGCGCAGCTCGTCCATCTCCTCGGCGAAGATGTCGTTGACCTGGTCGTAGTCGGCCCGCCGGGCCTCGGTGGGCGGGAAGTCCTTCCAGGTCTCCAGCAGCGCAAGCGCGAGGTCGTAGTTGACGTGCGCGTTGACCCCGCAGGCGGCGAAGTTGACGTGCCCGATCGTCTGCTCGCGCCTGCGGTCGAACAGCAGCTGCCAGCAGGCCGGCGCGGCGCCGTCGGGCCGTTCGTGGGCGGCGATGGCGTCCAGGTAGCGGCGGGCGAACACGACGTCGAGCCGCTCCAGGAACGCCGGATCGTCGAACCTCCGGGTGGGGTGCGAGCCGTCGAGCGTCCGGAGGACGTTCTCGGTGATGATGGTGTAGAGCCGGGTGAAGCAGGAGATCCCGTCCAGCTCGGGGGCATTGATGTCGGCCGCCGACTGGTCGCGGATGGCGGTCAGGGCCGCCACGACCTCCGGGACGGTCGTCACCTCCCCGCAGTGGACCGAGAGGTTGTGGGGCATGCGGTGCCTCTCCTGGGGTCGGGTCGCGGTGGTCGCGCCGCGTCACCTCGGACGCCCGCGACGTCACCGATACGGTCGGTGGCCGACCGTATCGGGTGCGTCCCCGGAGACGGCGCCGCGGTCACTGCAGCGACGGCGTCCGCGTGTCGTAGTTCCGCCGCGTCTGCAACCGGCGCGGGTGGCCCCGCAGCACCTCGCGCAGCGTCGCGGTCGCCCCGACCACGACGGTGGCGGCGAGCAGGATCTGGGTGAGCATCGGACTACCTCCGGTCGTTCCTCGGTTCGACACCCAGGATCCGCTCGCTCCACCGGGCCGGACAGGGGCAGGAAGGACAGGGTTCGGGTAATTCCTGCCACAGCTTCGCCCGCCGGGCCGCCGGTCTGCGGGGCGGGCTCGCCGGTACGCCGTTAGGGTTCCGCGGAGCATCCGGTAGCGGACGAACGGGGTGGAGCATGGAGTCGCGGTCGCAGCCGGCGGTCCGGGAGGACGAGCAGGTCGCGCGCCGCCAGGACCCCGCCGCCGGGTCGGTGCTGAGCCCGCCGCACGCGCCGCCGGTCGCGAGCCGGGGCACGGTGATCGGCAACGGCCTGACCTGGCTGGCCGCCTGGAGCCTGCGGGTCGGGCTGATCGCGGTCGGTCTGGTCCTCGTCGGCTACGTGATCGGCTCGTTCTGGGTGGTGCTGTGGCCGGTCGTGCTCGCCGTGCTGTTCACGACGGTGCTGCGCCCGCCGGCCGGCTGGCTCATCCGGCACCGGATTCCGCCTGCGCTCGCGTCGATCGTCGTGCTGCTGCTCGCGCTCGGCGCGATCGCCGGGGTGTTCGTCGGGATCGTCCCGTCGGTCGCCGGGCAGGTCCAGCAGATCTCGGCCGCCGTCGTCGCCGCGCTCGGGCAGATCCAGGTGTGGGTGTCCGGGCCGCCGCTGAACCTCGGCGAGGGCCAGATCGGTGACATCGTCAACCAGGTCACCCAGCAGCTGCAGCGCAGCGCGTCCGCGATCGCGAGCGGTGTGCTCACCGGGGTGTCGACGGTCGCGTCCGGCCTGCTCTCGATCGTCCTGGCCCTGGTCCTGACGTTCTTCTTCGTCAAGGACGGGCCGCGTTTCCTGCCGTGGCTCACCTCGATCTCGGGGCGCACGGCGGGCGGTCACATCGCCGAGGTCCTGTCCCGGATGTGGGCGGTGCTGGGCGGTTTCATCCGGGTGCAGGCCCTGGTCAGCCTGATCGACGCCGTGCTGATCGGCATCGGGCTGGTGCTGCTGAGCGTCCCGCTGGCCCTTCCGCTGGCGGTCCTGACCTTCCTCGGCGGGTTCATCCCGATCGTCGGCGCGCTCGTCGCCGGCACCCTGGCGGTGCTCATCGCGCTCGTCACCCAGGGGTTCGGCACGGCGGTCGCGGTCTTCGTGCTCGTCGTGGCGGTGCAGCAGGTCGAGGGCAACGTCCTTCAGCCCATCCTGCAGGGGCAGAGCCTGAAGCTGCACGGCGCCGTCGTGCTGCTCGCCGTCACCGCGGGCGGGTCGATCTTCGGGATCGCCGGGGCGTTCCTCGCGGTGCCGGTCGCCGCCGTCGTCGCGGTGCTGCTGCGCTACCTCGGCGAGGAGATCGACAAGCGGGACCGCCGCTTCGCCGAGGTGACCGGGCAGGACGGTGCCGCGCCCACCGCGGGGGAGACCGCGCCGGCCGAGGACGGCACCGCACCCGTCGACGGCGACGCCGCCGGCCGGCCGCTGGGCGACGGCGACCGTCCACCTGCCTGAACGTGCATCGCCTCACGGAGTGATGTCCCTCCCGAGAGGGATGTCTCGATCGGATAACGGGGGTAGTTGTCGAGGGTGGGCCCGCATCGACGCCAGGACGCGGGCCGGACCGGACCCTCGAGGAGGAACGATGCGTACTGCCGACGGCCCCGGCCGGACGGGACCGCGGCCGGCGCCGGGCGGGGCGGACCGCCTGCGCCGCACGGCGAGCCGCTGGGAGGACGTGCTGTCGGTCGGGCTCGGGCTGCTCGTCGCGGTCGGGCTGCTGGCGGCGTGGCTGGCGGGATCGTCCGCGCACGACCGCGTCCTCGAGCGCGGGGCGACGGAGGCCGCCGAGCGGAACGCGGTCGAGGCCGTCGTCACCGAGCGGGCCACCTCGGTCGCCGACGTGCAGTCCGGGCTGCAGGCGCTGACCGTGTCGTGGACGGCACCGGACGGGTCGGCCCGCACCGGCGGCACCTCGCTCCCCGGCATGTACCAGGTCGGCGACCGGCTCACCGTCTGGGTCGGCCCGGACGGCCAGCTGACACCGCCGCCGTCGACGCCCACGGACGCGGTCACCGTGGCCGGCGCGGCCGGGTTCATGACGCTCGTCGTGTGGGGCGTCGCGCTGGTGGGTCTCGGCCACCTGGGTTTTCGCTGGACGGGGCGCCGGTTCGCCCGCGCCTGGGAGCTCGACTGGGCGGACGTCGAGCCGCAGTGGTCGGGGCGCCGGACGCCCTGACCGCCGGCCGGTCCGTCAGACGCGGACGCCGTCCGCGGCGCGGAGCCCGGCGTCGAACACCGCCATCGCCTCGTCGATCAGCCGGGCCAGGTCGGGGGAGCGCGGGTCGCGACCGTGGTCGCCGAGCCAGTGCTGCACGGCGACCCGCAGCGCGGTGACCCCGGCGGCCGCGGCGAGGGCCGGGAACAGGTCGCGGGCCGGATCGGTCCCGGTCCGGGCGACGACGACCGCCGCGAGCTCCCGCTCCAGCTCGCCGAACGCGGCCATCTGGTGGGCGGCGACGGCCGGGTGCCCGCGCAGCGCCCGGAGGTGCCGGACCCGCTCCAGGTATCCGGGGTCGGTGACGACCGCGTGCAGCGCGTGCCGCAACGCCTCGCTCACCGGCTCCTCCGGCGGCCGTGCGGTCAGCGCGGCGACCAGGATCCGGCCGGTCGGCGCGTTGCCCGCGACGATCGCCTCCTCCTTGGACGTGAAGTAGTTGAAGAACGTCCGGGGCGCGACGTCGGCGGCGTCGGCGATCTGCTCGACGGTCACGTGGTCGACACCGCGCTCGCTGCTCAGCCGGAGCGCGGCCGAGGCCAGCGCCGCCCGGGTCGCCGCCTTCTTCCGCTCCCGCCGGCCGGGCGGCCGCCCGGCCCCGGCCGGGTCGCACTGCCCGGCCACGGCAGGATCCCGCCCGGCGAGGGCCGGGTCCCGCTCGGCCACGGCAGGATCCCGCCCGGCGAGGGCAGGCTCTCGCCCGGCCACGGCGGGCTTGTGCCGGGCCACGGCGGGCTCCTGCTGCTCAGGCACGGCAGGCCCCCGTGTCGGCCCGGGCCGGCGGCCGCACCGACACGATCTCGGGCCGGTCCGGTCCGGGCAGCGGCTCCAGGTCGACGTCGAGCCGCATGCCCTCCAGCGGCACCGTCACCCGGCGCGCCGCGGGCCTGCCCTCCCACCGGTACACGGTGGACACGGTGCCGGTCGCGACGCAGATCCGGTAGCGGCCGCCGTCGTCGGCGCGGGTGCGGCCGAGCTCGGTGCCGTCGCGGTCGAGCACGGTCAGCACGGCACCCGCGGCCGGGGCGCCGTCGGCCCGGACGACGCCGTGCAGCACCGCGCCGGCGGCGGTGCGGGACGGGGCGGGGCCGGCGGGGTCGGTGTCCGGGGCGGCCGGCTCGACGTCGAGGGTGTCGCGCAGGGGGCGCTCCCGCAGGAACAGGATCGCGACCAGGGCCAGCACGGCGAGCGGGGCGGCGATCAGGAAGATGTCCGCGATCCCGTGACCGTAGGCGTCCATGACGATCGAGCGCACCGGCTCCGGCAGCCGGGCGAGGTCGGGCACCTGCCCGCCCCGGGTCGCGCCGCCGCCGTCGACCCCGGCCGCGGCCAGGCCGGACGCGGTCCGCGTGGAGACCACCGAGGCCAGGAGCGCACCGAGCCCGGCGACCCCGGCCGAGCCGCCCAGCGAGCGGAAGAACGTGACCGTCGAGCTCGCGGCGCCCATGTCGCGCAGCGCCACCGTGTTCTGCACCGCCAGGACCAGGTTCTGCTGGGTCATGCCGACGCCGGTGCCGACGAGGAGCATCGCGACCGCGACCTGCCAGTAGGGCACGGTCGAGGAGATGACGGCCGCCCCGAGGGCCAGACCGGCCACCAGTGCCACCCCGCCGGTCACCAGGTGGCGCTTCCACCGGCCGTAGCGGGTGATGAGCTGCCCGGCGACGGTGGAGGCCAGGAACATGCCGACGATCATCGGCAGGGTCAGCACTCCGGCCTCGGTGGCGGTGGCGCCCCGGGCGAGCTGGAAGTACTGCGAGAGGAAGATCGTCGAGCCGAACATGGCGACGCCGACGAACAGGCTCGCCACGGTGGCCAGCACGAAGGTGCGGTCCCGGAACAGGAACGGGGGGACGACCGGGTCCTTCGCGCGGTGCTCCACGAGGACGGCCAGGCCCAGCAGCCCGGCGCCGGCCGCGATCAGCCCGAACGAGGTGGGGGAGCCCCACCCGAACTGCTTGCCGGCCAGCGAGGTCCACAGCAGCAGCGCCGAGACGCCGGCGGCGATCAGCAGGGCGCCGAGGTAGTCGATGGTGACGTCGTCGCGTCGGTCGGTGGCGACGTTCAGCGTGCGCTGCAGCACGACCAGCGAGATCGCGGCAAGCGGGACGCCGACGAAGAAGCACCAGCGCCAGCCCAGCGGGGAGTCCACGATGATCCCGCCGAGCAGCGGGCCGCCGACCACCGCCAGCGACATGATCCCGCTCAGGTACCCCATGTACCGGCCCCGCTCGCGCGGGGTGATGATCGCGGCGATCACGACCTGGGTGAGGGCCTGCAGACCGCCCATGCCGAGGCCCTGCAGCACCCGGAACCCGATCAGCTGGGACGTCGACACCGCGAGCCCGCACAGCAGCGACCCGACGAGGAAGACGCCGATCGCGCACTGGACCAGCAGCTTCTTGGAGTAGAGGTCGGCGAGCTTGCCCCAGATCGGGGTGGACGCCGTCATGGCCAGCAGCGACGCCGAGACCACCCACGTGTACTCGGCCTGGGTGCCGCCGAGGTCGCCGAGGATCCGGGGCAGCGCGTTGGACACGATCGTGCTGGACAGCACGCCGACGAACAGCGCCATGAGCAGGCCGGTCAGGGGGAGCAGCACGTCGCGGCGGTGGGCGGCGGCCTCCTCGGGAGAACGGGTAGTTGACGTCACGCAACTAGTATGGCGACAAACGTGCACAGCGTGCAAGTTTGCCGAGCGTGCTTCGGCGCACAGCCGGGAGTGCGGCGGGGTGCCGCCCGCGGAGAGCGGTCCGCCGGCCGGTACGGCCTCAGGTCGAGGCCGCCTGCTCCGGGCGCACCGCGAGCTTGGCCAGCCGCTTCTCGGTCGGCCACCGCACGTCGTAGGCCCAGCCGGCCTTCTCGCACAGCCGGATCACGCCGGCGGAGATGTCGATCTCCCCCTTGCCGACGCCGTGCCGGGCCGAGGTCGGGTCCGCGTGGTGCAGGTTGTGCCAGGACTCGCCCATGCTCGGGATCGCCAGCAGCCAGACGTTGGTCGAGCGGTCCCGGGCCCGCCACGGCCGCTCGCCGACCAGGTGACAGATCGAGTTGGTCGACCACGCCACGTGGTGCGAGACCGCGACCCGCACCAGCCCGGCCCAGAAGAACGCCGTGAACGCGCCCCACCACGACCAGGTGGCCAGCCCGCCGACCAGCCCGGGCCCGAAGACGGACAGGATCGTCAGCACGGTGAAGCCGCGGTGCACCCGGTCGATGTCCCGGTCGGCGAGCAGGTCCGGGGTGAACCGGCGCTGGTCGGTCAGCGAGCGGTCGAAGATCCATCCCATGTGGGCGTGCCAGAACCCGCGCACGAGCGCGGCGGGGGAGGTGCCGTACCGCCACGGCGAGTGCGGGTCGCCCTCGGCGTCGGCGTAGGCGTGGTGGCGGCGGTGGTCGGCGACCCAGTGCCGGATGGGCCCCTGGACGGCGAGGCTGCCCGCGACCGCCAGCGCGATCCGCAGCGGGCGCCGGGCCTTGAACGAGCCGTGCGTGAAGTAGCGGTGGAACCCGACGGTCACGCCCAGCATGGAGATCACGTACAGCGCGAGGGCGAGACCGGCGTCGAGCCAGGTCAGGCCCCAGCCCCAGGCGAGCGGGACGGCGGCGACGAGGGCGATCGCCGGGACGATCGCGAACGCGTAGACGAACAGGTGCGGGACGGGATGGCGGAGCCGGTCGGAGAGGTCTCGGGGAGCGCCGGGCCGGGTGTCGGTCACGATCTCCGATCGTTCCCGGTCGCGGCACGGTCGGCAGTGGGGAGAACCCCCATGCCGTGGCCCCTTGACGGGTGCCCGGCCACAGCCTTAGCGTAATTCCACCAGCCAACAAAATAATTCCGCATTGCGGAACCAGTGAGAGGTGGGCCCGATGACGCGCCCCGACACGACCCGGCCGGACCGGCAGGACGGTACCGGCGACCTCAGCCCGCACCTGTACAACACCGACCTCGCCCCGACCACCGTCGAGGGCCGGTCGTGGAAGGCGTACAACATCTTCACGCTGTGGGCGGTCGACGTGCACAGCCTCGGCAACTACGGGTTCGCGCTCGGGCTGTTCGCGCTGGGCCTGGGCGCCTGGCAGATCCTCGTGTCGCTGGGCATCGGGGCGCTGCTGCTGTTCGTGCTCCTCACGGTCGCCGGGTACATGGGCTACCGGACCGGCCTGCCGTTCCCGGTGATGAGCCGGATCTCGTTCGGGGTCCGGGGCGCGCAGCTGCCGGCGCTGGTCCGCGGCGTGGTCGCGATCGCCTGGTTCGGCATCCAGACCTACCTGGCGACCCAGGTGCTCACCGTGATGGTGCTGGCCGTGGTGCCCGCCGCCGAGTCCCTCGAACAGGTGTCGTTCCTCGGCCTGTCCGTGCTCGGCTGGATCTGCTTCCTGGCGCTCTGGGTGATCCAGGTCGGCATCCTGCTCTACGGCATGGACGGCATCCGCCGCTACGAGGCGTTCGCCGGCCCGGTCGTGCTGGTCACCCTGGCCGGGCTCGCCGGCTGGATGCTGTGGCAGACCGGCGGGGACATCGCGCTGTCGGTGCCCGAGCCGCTGACCGGCGGGACGATGTGGGTGCAGATCCTGGCCGGCGCGTCGCTCTGGACGGCGATCTACGGCACGTTCGTCCTCAACTTCTGCGACTTCACCCGGAACTCGACCAGCCCGTCGGCGATCCGGAACGGCAGCTTCTGGGGGATCCTGCCGAACACCCTGTTCTTCGGCGTCGTCGCGGTCGTGCTGGCCGGGGGCCAGTTCCGGATCGACGGCCAGGTCATCTCCAGCCCCAGCGACGTCGTCAACACCATCCCGAACACCCCGCTGCTGCTGGTCGCGTCGGCCGCGCTGCTCGTGCTGACGGTCGCGGTGAACCTGATGGCCAACTTCGTGGCCCCCTGCTACGCGCTGTCCAACCTGCTGCCCAAGCTCCTGGACTTCCGCCGGGCCGGCATCGTCAGCGCGGTGATCGGGCTGGTCATCCTGCCGTGGAACCTCTACGACAACCCGACGGTCATCGTCTACTTCCTCGGCGTGCTCGGCGCGCTGCTGGGCCCGCTGTTCGGGATCGTCATGGCCGACTACTGGCTGGTGCGCCGCGGCCGGATCGACGTCCCGGCGCTGTACACCGAGCGTCCGGACGGCGCCTACCACTACCGGGGCGGGATCAACGTCCGCGCGGTCGCGGTGTTCGTGCCGTCCGCGATCGTCGCCGTCGCGGCCGGGTTCGTCCCCGCGATGGAGCCGATCGCCCCGTTCTCCTGGTTCCTGGGCGCCGCGATCGGTGCAGTGCTCACCGTCCTGGTCGCGCCCCGGGGCACGACCTACCGCGCGGTGTCCGGTGAGGGCATCGCCGTCCGGTCCGCCGGGCACTGATCCGAAAGGCCGCCGGAGTGCGCATCCTCGTCGTCAATGTCAACACCACCGAGTCCGTCACCGAGGCGATCGCCGAGTCGGCGCGCGCGGTCGCCGCTCCCGGCACCGAGATCGTCGGGCTCACGCCCCGGTTCGGCGCCGAGTCGGTCGAGGGGAACCTGGAGAGCTACCTGGCCGCGGTCGGCGTCGCGGACGCCGTCGCCCGCTACGACGGCCCGTTCGACGCGGTGATCCAGGCCGGCTACGGCGAGCACGGCCGCGAGGGCCTGCAGGAGATGCTCGACGTGCCCGTCGTCGACATCACCGAGGCCGCCGCGACCACCGCGCTGTACCTCGGGCACCGCTACTCGGTGGTGACCACGCTGGACCGGACGGTGCCGCTCATCGAGGACCGGCTGCTGCTGGCCGGGCTGGACCGCCGCTGCGCGTCGGTGCGGGCGTCCGGCCTGGCGGTGCTGGAGCTCGAGCAGGACCCGGCGCGTGCCGTCGCCGCGATCGTCGACCAGGCCGAGCGCGCGGTCGCCGACGACCACGCCGAGGTGATCTGCCTCGGCTGCGGCGGCATGGCGGGCCTGGACGCCCGGGTCCGCGACGCGACGGGCGTTCCGGTCGTGGACGGGGTCCGGGCCGCGGTCACGATCGCGGAGTCGATGGTGCGGCTCGGCCTGGGCACGTCGAAGGTACGGACCTACGCCACCCCCCGCACCAAGAAGATCACCGGCTTCCCGCTGCAGGGACTGGGGTCGTACGAGATTTCCGCCGTCGAACCGGATCCGGCGGCGCGCGAGGCCGCACGGCCGGCCGAGAACGTCTAGAATTTCCGTCATGCGGAAATCTGATACCGGGCTCGACGCTGCCGGCGGTGGCGTCGTCCCGGCTCGTTCCGGGACCGTGCAGGCCGTCGAGCGGGCCGTCGACCTGCTCGAGGCGATGGCCGACGCGGGCGGCACGGTCAGCCTGTCGCACCTCGCGGCGACGTCCGGGCTGCCGCTGCCGACGATCCACCGGCTGGTCCGCACCCTGGCCGGCCGCGGCTACGTCCGGCAGCAGTCCTCCCGGGAGTACGCGCTGGGGCCCCGGCTGGTGCGCCTCGGGGACGCCGCGGGGCGGCTGGTCGGGATCTGGGCCCAGCCCCGGCTCACCGAGCTGGTCGACGACCTCGGCGAGAGCGCCAACCTGGCCATGCTCGAGGGCAACCAGGTCGTCTACGTCGCCCAGGAGCCGGGCCGGCACTCGATGCGGATGTTCACCGAGGTCGGGCGCCGGGTCTCGCCGCACTGCACGGCGGTCGGCAAGGCCCTGCTCGCCCGGATGCCGGCCGATCGGGTGCGGGAGATCCTGCGGCACACCGACTTCGTCGCCCACACCGACAACACGATCACCTCGATCGAGGCCTTCGACGCCGCGCTGGAGCAGGTGCGTGCCACCGGCTACGCGATCGACGAGGGCGAGCAGGAGCTCGGGGTGCGGTGCGTCGCGGTGGCGCTGGAGGGCCCGCTGCCCGCCGCCGTCTCGATCTCCGGGCCGACCACCCGGATGACCGACGAGCTCATCGACTCCGCCGTGCCGAAGCTGCGGGCCGCCGCCGAGGCGCTGGTGGACGAGCTGGCCCGGCAGGACGCGGCCTCCGCCTGAGCCGGCTACGCCCGCGGACGTACGCCGACGGCCGCTTCCCGACCGGCGCGGGCGACCCGGGCGAGCGGCGATACTGGGACCATGTCCGCGGTCGGGACCCCATCCGGAAGGGCCGGTGCGGCGACCGGTGGGCGCGTGCGCGCGGACCGGGCCGCCCGCGCCCGGCATCGGGTGCGGCAGTGGGCCCGGAAGGGGTGGGCGGACGCGGCCTTCGTGGCCGCGCTGACCCTGCTGTCGCTCGTGTCCCTGCCGGCGCAGGACCTGATGAGCACCGTCGATCGCGAGACCGACGCGGTGGCGGTCGTGCTGGTGCTGCTCGCGGGCGGCGCCACCGCGCTCCGCGCCCGACGGCCGCTCACGGCCGCAGCCGCAGCCGGTGCCCTGGTCGGGGCCTACCTCGCCGCCGGCTACCCGTACGGCCCGCTGTTCGGGTTCGTCGTGCTGACCCTGTACACCGCCGCCCGGCAGCAGCCGCTGGCCCGCTCCGCGCCGCTGGCCGCTGCGGTGTACCTGATGCTGGCCGTCCACCTGTGGACCAACGACGCCGCGCTGGACGGGCCGGCCGGGCTGCTGCCCCTGCTGGCCTGGGTCGCGATCCCGTCCACCGTCGGTGCCGCCCGCCGTCTCGTGGTCGCCGCGCACGCCCGCGAGCGCCGCGCCACCGAGCAGCGCCTGGTCGACGCCGAGCGGTTGCGGCTGTCCCAGGAGGTGCACGACGTGGTCGGGCACGGGCTGGCCGCGATCCAGATGCAGGCCGACATCACGCTGCACCTGTCCCGGCCGCGTCCCGAGCAGACCCGGGCCGCCCTGGAGGCGATCAGCCACGCCAGCCGGTCCGCCCTCGAGGAGCTGCGCACCACGCTCGCCGCGATCCCCCGCGAGGACCCCGGCCGCGACCGGGCGGCGCCCACCCCCGGGCTCGCGCGGGCCGGGGAGCTCTGCCGCCGGGTCGAGGACGCCGGGATCACGGTCCGCCTCGACGTCGAGGGCGACCCCCGGCCCCTGCCGCCCGCCGCCGACGTGGCGGCCTACCGGGTGCTGCAGGAGTCCCTGACCAACGTCATCAAGCACTCCGCGCACCAGCACGCCGACGTGCGGATCGCCCACACCGCCGCCGCGGTGACCGTCGAGGTCACCAACCAGAACCTCGGCCCGCCCCCGGTCGACGGCATCGGGATCACCGGCATGCGCCGCCGGGTCACGCAGCTGGGCGGCACGTTCCGCGCCGGTCCCGGCCCGCGCGCCCACTCGTTCCAGGTCCGCGCCACGCTTCCCCGCACCCCGGAGACCTCGCCGTGACCACGCCGATCTCGGTCCTGCTCGTCGACGACCAGGACCTCGTCCGGATGGGCCTGCGCACGCTGTTCGGCAGCGAGGACGGCTACACGGTCGCGGGGGAGGCCGCCGACGGCCTGGCGGCGGTCGAGCAGGCCGCCGCGACCCGCCCCGACGTCGTGCTCATGGACATCCGCATGCCCGGGATCGACGGCCTCGAGGCGACCCGCCGGATCGCCGCCGACCCCGATCTCGACGGCGTCCGGGTGATCGTCCTGACCACCTTCGAGCGGGACGAGTACGTGTTCGACGCGCTGCGGCACGGGGCCAGCGGGTTCCTGCTCAAGAACACCCCACCCGCCGAGCTGCTCGCCGCAGTGCGCACCGTGGCCGAGGGCGCCGCACTGCTGTCCCCCACCGTCACCCGCACCCTCATCCGCGAGTTCGTCGAGGTCACACCGCGGCGCCCGACCCCGCATCCCCGCCTCGGCGATCTCACCGCCCGCGAACGCGAGATCGTCGCGCTGGTCGCGCAGGGCCTCACCAACCACGAGATCGCCGAACGGCTCGTGGTCAGCCCGGCCACCGCACGCACCCACGTCAGCCGGGCCATGACCAAGCTCGGTGCCCGCGACCGCGCCCAGCTGGTCGTGTTCGCCTACCAGTCCGGGCTCGCCTGAGGGTGTCCGGTCGACTGTGGGATCGCACGAAACCCGGCGGTCGGGACCGCCGGTGTTCGTGGGCCGCGCCCGTGCCGGGCGCGGTGGTCCCCGGCGCATCGTGATGCAGGTCGCACTCCGTCCGTCTCCGGAACGAGGCTCCCGATGACATCACGGTCTCCACTGCCGTCACTGCGCCTACCACGCCGCCGGTCCACCGCGCCGGTCCATCCCGTCGACGCCGTCCCGCCACCGGGCCGGCTCGCCGTGTACGGCATGCAGCACGTGCTCGCGTTCTACGCCGGCGCCGTCGTCGTCCCGATCCTGCTCGCGAGCGCGATCGGCCTGGACGAGCGCCAGCTGATCCACCTGATCAACGCGGACCTGTTCACCTGCGGGATCGCCTCGATCGTCCAGTCGGTCGGGCTGGGGCGCAGGATCGGCGTCCGGCTGCCGCTGCTGCAGGGCGTCACGTTCACCGCGGTCTCTCCGATGATCGCGATCGGGCTGGCCGCCGGCGGCGGCACCGAGGGCCTGACCACGATCTACGGCGCCGTCATCGTGGCCGGGCTGGTCACCTTCTTCGCCGCGCCCTACGTCGCGCGGCTGCTGCGGTTCTTCCCGCCGGTCGTCACCGGCACGGTGATCACCGTGATCGGGCTGGCGCTGCTGCCGGTGGCCGCCACCGACGCCGTCGGCGGCGCCGAGGCGCCCGACCCCGGCAACCCGCTGTACCTGGCGCTCGCGCTGGGGACCCTCACCGTGATCGTGCTGATCCAGCGGATCTTCCGCGGCTTCCTCGCCACCGTGGCCGTGCTCGCCGGGCTGGTGCTCGGCACGCTGGCCGCGGCCCCGTTCGGGCTGGTCGACCTGCACGGGGTGGCGGAGTCGGACTGGGTCGGCGTCACGACCCCGTTCCACTTCGGCTGGCCGCAGTTCTCGCTCGCCGCGATCCTCTCGATGATCGTCGTCATGATGATCACCGCCGTGGAGACGACCGGTGACGTCATCGCCACCGGTGAGATCGTGGGGAAGCGGGTCGGGTCCGACGACGTCGCCCGCGCCCTGCGTGCCGACGGTGCCGCCACGACCCTGGGCGGTGTCCTCAACTCCTTCCCCTACACCTGCTTCGCCGAGAACGTCGGCCTGGTGCGGCTGACCCGGGTCTCCAGCCGCTGGGTGGTCGCGGCGGCCGGTGTGTTCATGCTCCTCATCGGCCTGGTGCCGAAGGCGGGCGCGCTGGTGGCGGCGGTGCCGCACCCGGTGCTCGGCGGGGCGGCGCTGGCCATGTTCGCGACCGTCGCGGTCGTCGGGATCCAGACCCTGTCCAAGGTGGACTTCACCGACCACCGCAACGTCGTGGTCGCCGGCTCGGGGATCGGCGTCGCCCTGTTCGTCACGGTCGAGCCGGACGTCGCGCAGGCCCTCCCGCAGTGGGCGCAGATCGTGCTCGGCTCGGGGATCACCGCGGGCAGCGTCGTCGCGATCGGGCTCAACCTGCTGTTCTTCCACACCGGCCGTCGGCGGACCGCACGGTCCCGGCCGGCCGCGGTGCCCGCGGAGCGGGCCGCGACGCTGGACCGCGCCGAGTTCACCGACGTGTTCGGACGGCTCTTCGAGGGCCCGACCCCGGTGCCGGCCCGGGTGCACGCCCGCGGCCCGTTCGACACCCCGGCGGCGCTGCGGGCGGCGTTCCAGGAGGAGCTGTTCGCCGCGCCGGTGGAGGAGCAGCGGGAGCTGATGGCGCACTACCCGGACCTGGGCGGTCTCGTGACCGGACCGGACGCGGCCGGCGACCGGGCGGCAGCGCCGGACCGGGACGGGCCGGGCCGGGACGTGGCGGGCGATTCCGTCGCGCCGGGTGTGCTGGCCGTGCGGCGGGACCGGGCCGGGCTCGCGCTGCTCGACGGCGACGACCGGGCCGAGCTGGCCGGGCTGGCCGCGGAGTACCGGGAGCGGTTCGGCTTCCCGCTGATCGTGTGCCTGCGGGACGCGGGGGACCGGGCCGCGCTGCTCGCGACCGCGCGGCGCCGGCTCGGCCACCCGCCCGCGCAGGAGCACGCCGCCGCGCTGGTCGAGATCGCCAAGGTGGCCGGGCACCGCTTCGACGATCTCGTGCGCTGACCGGCCGGGCGGGGCCGGGCCTCACCGAGACCGCAACGCCAGGTACAGGTCGACGCGGTCGGGGAACGAGCCCAGGTCCCGCCCGGTCAGCGCCTCGACCCGCCCGATCCGGTACCGCACCGTGTTCACGTGCAGGTGCAGGCGGGCGGCGGTGCGGCTCCACGACCCCGATTCGTCGAGGAACGTGGCGAGGGTGTCGGCGAGCCCGGCCCCGGACCGCGCGTCGTGGTCGAGGACCGGGCCCAGCACCTGCGCGGCGAACCCGCGGCGCACCTCGTCGGGCACCCCCGCCAGCAGCGCCACGTGCGAGGTGATCTCCCCGGCCCGGACCGCGGCCACCGGGCCGGGCCGGTGCGCGGCCAGCTCGGCCGCGTGCCCGGCCTCGCCGAGCGCCCCGGAGAGCGCGTCCGCCGACGACGGGTGCCCGACACCGGCACACAGCCGCCGCCCGGCCAGGCCGGGCCCCAGCCGGTGGAGCCGGTCGAGCACGCCGGCCACCGGGTCGGCCACGGGGCCGGCGTCCGGCGCCGCGTCCGCGCCGGGCACGGCCAGCACGGCGACGGCGGCTCCGCCGTGCACCCCGACGGCGGCCGGGCCGGCGCCTGCCAGGGCATCCACCAGCAGGGCGTACGCGGTGCCCGCCGGGTCGGCGTCGTCGTCGGCCCGCAGGACGAGCACCACCAGCGTGCCGTCCGGTTCCACCCCGGCCTGCCGCAGCCGGGCCCGCGTCTCCGGCCGGTCCCCCTCCCCACCCGCGATCCGGGCGAGCGCGTCGTCGGCGATCGACCGGGCCACCGCGGTGCCCTCACGGCGGCGGGAGCGGTCGAGCGCGGCGATGGCGGCGAGCTCCCCGACGGCGTCGACGGCCTCGGTGTCGGCCTCGCGCCCCGGCGGGAGCTCCGCCGCGACCAGCCAGCTGGTGGTCCGCGCGGTCCCCGGCGCGGCCGGGACGACGAGGTGGCGGGCCGCGGTCACCGGTAGCCGTTCGGCGGTGAGGAACGCGGCGACCACGGCGTCCCGGTCGTCGGCGGGCAGCGGCGGGCCGGCCAGCAGCGCGCCACCGGCCGTCAGCACCCGGCAGGTCAGGCCGGTCCCGGCCGACACCGAACCGGCGAGGTCGGTGAGATCGGCGCCCTCGGCGAACGCGGCGAGCAGCCGCCGGTGCCGGCCCAGGGTGTGGGCGAGCCGGTCCCCGCGGGCCGCGGACAGCGCGCCGACGACGGTCTCGGTGACCGCCCCGAACGAGACGTGCTCCGGGACGGCGATCAGCACCAGGCCGTACCGGCGGCAGGCGTCGACGACGTCGTCGGGCACGTCCCCGAACACGGCCTCCCCTGCGGCCAGCGCGGCCGCCCCGGCCGCGGCGACCGCGGCCACGAACCGCTCGCTGTCGGCCGCGCTCCGGCGCCACACGAGCCCGGAGATGACCAGCTCGCCACCCCCCAGGTAGCGCGACGGATCCGGCAGGTCGGTGGTGTAGACCCAGCGCACCGAGCGGTCCAGGTCGGCCGCCGTCCCGTGCAGCACGCGCAGCCCGAGCTCACGGCGGGCCACCAGCTCGGACAGCAGCATTGGAGGAACATACAACGGGCGCGGGTGAGCGGGAGCACGTTTTGTCCGCGCGGCGGCTTCTGGCCGTGGCCGGGACGCGGTTGCATTCTCGGCATGGACTTCCACGTACCGACGAGCTGGGACCAGGCCCTGGCGGTGAAGGCCGGGCACCCGGACGCGGTCCCGGTCGCCGGGGGCACCGACGTGATGGTCGAGCTGAACTTCGACCGCCGCCGCCCGCCCGCCCTGCTCGACCTGACCCGGGTGCCCGAACTCGCCGCCGTCGACCGGGTCGACGGCCGGATCCGGCTGGGCGCCGGCGTCCCGTACACCCGGATGATCACCGAGCTGGGCGCGGAGCTGCCCGGGCTGGCGATGGCCGCCCGCACCGTCGGCTCCCCGCAGATCCGCAACCGGGGCACCGCGGGTGGCAACCTGGGGTCGGCGTCGCCGGCCGGGGACTGCCACCCGCCGCTGCTCGCCTCCGGTGCCGAGGTCGAGATCGCCTCGGTCCGCGGGGTGCGCCGGGTGCCGGTCGCCGAGTTCTTCACCGGGCCCAAGCGCTCGGTGCTGGAGCCGGACGAGCTGATCGCGGCCGTGCACGTCGCCCCGGCGACCGGGCCGCAGCAGTTCGCCAAGATCGGTCCGCGGAACGCCATGGTGATCGCGGTGACCGCGTTCGCGCTGGCCCTGCACCCCGAACGGGGCCGGGTCGGCACCGGGATCGGCTCCGCGGCGCCCACCCCGCGCCGGGCGCTCGACGCCGAGGACTTCCTGTCCGGCGAGCTGTCCGCGGCGGGGCTGTGGGAGTCCCGCGCGCCGCTGCCCGAGTCGCTCGTCACCGAGTTCGGGAACCGGGTCCGGGCCGCCGCCTCCCCGATCGACGACGTCCGCGGCAGCGCCGACTACCGCCGGCACGTGCTGGCCGTGCTCGCCCGCCGCACCCTGACCTGGGCCTGGGAGGCCCACCGCAGCACCGAGAAGAGGGCCGCCTGATGCGCATCGAGCTCACCGTGAACGGCACCTCCCGTGACGCCGACGACGTCTGGCCGGGGGAGAGCCTGCTGTACCTGCTGCGCGAGCGGCTCGGGCTGCCCGGCTCGAAGAACGCCTGCGAGCAGGGCGAGTGCGGCTCCTGCACCGTCTACCTGGACGGGACGCCCGTCTGCTCCTGCCTGGTCGCGGCCGGTCAGGCGGCGGGGCGCGAGGTCACGACCGTGGAGGGGATCGGCAGCGGAGCCGGCGAGGACCGCGAGCTCGATCCCGTCCAGCGGGCGTTCGTCGAGAACGGTGCCGTGCAGTGCGGGTTCTGCACCCCGGGGCTCATCGTGAGCACGCACGACCTGCTCGAGCGGAACCCCCGCCCCACCGACCCGGAGATCCGGGAGGCGCTGGCCGGGAACCTGTGCCGGTGCACGGGCTACGAGAAGATCCTGGATGCCGTGCGGAGCGCCGGCGAAGCACGCCTCGACACCGTGCGGAGCACGTCCGCCGAGCGCACCGGGGGTTCCCGGTGATCGTCATCGAGGGCGCGCACGTCGTCACCGTCTCCGGGCAGGAGCACCCGGGCGGGCACGTCGTGATCGACGGGGACCGGATCGCCGCGGTCGGGCCCGGCCCGGCCCCGCGCCCCGACGGCGAGCACCGGGTCGTCGACGGCCGCGGCTGCCTGCTCACCCCCGGCCTGGTCAACACCCACCACCACCTGTACCAGTGGGTCACCCGCGGCCTGGCCGTGGACGCGACCCTGTTCGAGTGGCTGCGCACGCTCTACCCGGTCTGGGCCGGGATCGACGAGCGCGCGGTGCACGCCGGCGCGACCGGCGCGCTCGCCCACCTGGCCCGGTCCGGCGTCACCACCTCCACCGACCACCACTACGTCTTCCCGCGCGAGGGCGGCGACCTGCTCGGCGCGCTGATCAAGGCGGCCGGCGACGTGGGCGTGCGGTTCCACCCGACCCGCGGCTCGATGGACCTCGGGCGCAGCGCCGGCGGGCTGCCGCCCGACCACGTCGTCGAGGACGTCGACGCGATCCTGGCCGCCTCCGCCGAGGCCGTCGCACGCTGGCACGACCCGTCGCCGGGGGCGATGGTGCGGATCGCGCTCGCGCCGTGCTCGCCGTTCACGGTGACGGGGGAGCTTATGCGGTCGTCGGCCGAGCTGGCCCGGGAGCTGGGCGTGCGGATGCACACCCACCTGGCCGAGACCCGCGACGAGGAGGACTTCTGCCGCGAGCGCTTCGGCTGCACCCCGACCGAGTACGTCGCCGACCTGGGCTGGACCGGCCCGGACGTGTGGTTCGCCCACACCGTGCACCTCGACGACGACGCGGTGCACACGATCGGCGCGTCGGGCACCGGCGTCGCGCACTGCCCCACCTCGAACGGCCGGCTGGGTGCCGGGATCGCCCGGGTCCGGGACCTGCGTGCCGCCGGGGCGGTCGTCGGGCTCGGGGTCGACGGGGCGGCGTCCAACGAGTCGTCGGTGATGCTCGACGAGGTCCGCAACTCGTTGCTGTTCGCCCGGGCCGTCGGCGGGCCCACCGCGCTCGGCATCCGGGACGCCCTGGAGATGGGGACCCTCGGCGGTGCCCGGGTGCTCGGGCGCGACGACGAGATCGGCTCGATCGAGCCCGGCAAGCTGGCCGACCTCGCGCTGTGGCGGATCGACGGGCTCGCGCACGTCGACGTCGCCGACCCGGTCGCGGCGCTCGTCCTCGGCTCGCCGCCGCCGCTGGAGCTGTCGCTGGTCGGCGGCCGGCCGGTCGTCGAGCACGACCGGGTGCTGACCGTGGACACCGAGACCGTCGCCGCCGAGTGCGCGGCGGTGCACCGCGACCTGCTGGGAAAGGCGTCATGACCACCACCGAACCGCGCACCACCACCACGGGCGGGGACCGCACCTCGGCCACCAGCGGCCGGATCGGCGACAGCCCGCTCCGCCCGGACGGCACGCTCAAGGTCACCGGCGAGTTCGCCTACTCGTCGGACCTCTGGCACGAGGACATGTGCTGGGGGGTGACCCTGCGCAGCCCGCACCCGCACGCCCGGATCGTCTCGATCGACACCACCGCGGCGCTGGCCCGGCCGGGCGTGTTCGCGGTGCTCACCGCCGCCGACGTGCCGGGGGTGAACCGCACCGGCCTGGAGCACGCCGACCAGCCGGCGCTGGCCGAGGACGTCGTGCGGTACCAGGGCGAGCCGGTGGCCCTGGTCGCCGCCGAGCACCCGGAGACCGCCCGCCGGGCCGCCGCGGAGATCGCCGTCGAGTACGAGGTGCTGCCCGCGCTCACCGATCCGGGCCGCGCGCTCGATCCGGACGCGCCGCTGCTGCACCCGTCCCACCCCACCGGCAACCTCGTCCGCGAGATACCGGTCCGGCGCGGCGGGCCGATCCCCGACGCGCCGGTCGTCGTGTCCTGCGAGTTCGAGGTCGGCATGCAGGACCAGGCGTTCCTCGGCCCGGAGTCCGGGCTGGCCGTGCCGGACGGTGAGGGCGGCGTCGACCTCTACGTGGCGACCCAGTGGCTGCACACCGACCAGCAGCAGGTGCAGCGGGTGCTGGGCATCGGACCGGAGGCGGCCCGGCTGCACCTGGCCGGGGTCGGCGGCGCGTTCGGCGGCCGCGAGGACCTCTCGATGCACGTGCACGCCTGCCTGCTGGCGCTGCGCACCGGCAAGCCGGTGAAGATGAGCTACTCGCGCGAGGAGTCCTTCTTCGGGCACGTGCACCGGCATCCGGCCCGGCTGCGGTACGAGTTCGGCGCGGACACCGACGGCACCCTGCGCTACGGGAAGGCCGAGATCCTCTTCGACGGCGGCGCCTACGCGTCGTCCACCGGGGCCGTCGTCGGCAACGGCGGCACGCTCGGGCTGGGCCCCTACCGGTTCCCGGTCGTCGACATGGTCGCCCGCGGTGTGTACACGAACAACCCGCCGTGCGGGGCGATGCGCGGCTTCGGCTGCGTGCAGGCCGCGTTCGCCCACGAGTACCTGATGGACGCCCTCGCCGAGCGGGTCGGCGCCGACCCGGTCGAGCTGCGTGCCCGCAACGGGATGCGCGAGGGCGACCCGAACATCACCGGGCAGACGATCGACTCCGCGGCACCGGTGGCCGAGCTGATCCAGCGGGTCCGGGACATGCCGCTGCCCGGGGAACGGGGCACCGACCTGCTGGAGCTGCCCGGCGGGGTGGGGAACACCACGCACGGCGAGGGCGTCCGGCGCGGGATCGGCTACTCGGTCACCTACAAGAACGTCGGCTTCTCCGAGGGCTTCGACGACTACTCCACGGCCCGGGTCCGGCTGTCGGTCACCGGCGGCGAGCCGGTGGCCTCGGTGCACACCGCGGCCGCCGAGGTCGGCCAGGGCCTGGTCTCGGTGCAGGCGCAGATCGCCCGTACCGAGCTCGGCGTGACCCGGGTGGTGATCGAGCCGGCCGACACCTCGGTCGGGTCGGCGGGCTCGACGTCGGCGTCGCGGCAGACCTACGTCACCGGTGGTGCGGTGCGGGCGGCCTGCGAGCTGGTCCGGGCCCGGGTGCTGGAGCGGGCCGCCGCCACGCTCGGCGTGCCCGCGGCGTCACTGCGGCTGGACGGTGACAAGGTCGTCGGGGCCGGTGGCGAGGTGCTCGCCGGGCTGGTCGAGGTGCTGGGCGACGGCGCGGTCGAGGAGACCACCGAGTGGCGGCACCGGCCGACGTTCGAGCCGGACCCGGAGACCGGCCAGGGCGACGCGCACGTGCAGTACGCGTTCTCCGCCCACCGCGCCGTGGTCGACGTCGACGTCGACCTGGGCCTGGTCAAGGTGATCGCGCTGGACACCGCGCAGGACGTCGGGAAGGCGATCAACCCGGACGCCGTGCTCGGGCAGATCCAGGGCGGGTCGGTGCAGGGAATGGGGCTGGCCCTGATGGAGGAGGTGCTGGTCACCGACGGGCAGGTGCGCAACCCGTCGTTCACCGACTACCTCATCCCGACCGTGCTGGACACGCCGCCGATGCGGATCGAGGTGCTGGAGTACCCGGACCCGCACGCCCCGTACGGGGTCCGCGGGGTCGGCGAGCCGCCGACCATCTCCAGCGGGCCCGCGGTGGCGGCGGCGATCCGGGCGGCGACCGGCAAGGACCTGCGCCGGGTGCCGATCCGGCCCGAGCACATCGTCTCTGACCGGGGCGCCGTCTCCTGACCGGGGCGCTCACCGTGCGCGGCGTTCACCAGCTTGTCGATACAAGTTGGTGGACGCCGCTACCGGCCGCTGCGACCCTGCCGGCATGACGGTCACCGCGCCCACCGCCCGCTACGCACGCTGGGACGGGGTCGGTGCGCCGTTCCGTATCGTCTCCACCCCGCTCCCGGAGCGCCCCGGGCCCGGTGAGGTGCTGGTCGCGGTCGACCTCGCCACGGTCTGCGGATCGGACCTGCACACCACCCGGGGCCGGCGGCCGTCGCCGGCCCCGGGGGTGCTCGGTCACGAGCAGGTCGGCCGGGTCGTGGCGGTGGGTGAGGTCCCGGACGGCCCGCGGCACGGGGACGGCAGCCCGGTCCGGGCCGGCGACCGGATCGTCTGGTCGGTCGCCGCGTCCTGCGGGACGTGCCGGCGCTGCCGCCGCGGCATCCCGCAGAAGTGCACCGGCCTGGTCAAGTACGGCCACCAGCCGCTCGACGAGGCGCACCCGCTGACCGGGGGGTTCGCCAGCCATTGCGTGCTCGCCCCGGGGACGGCCACCGCGGTCGTCCCGGACGCGGTCCCGGACGGTGTCGCCGCCCCCGCGTCCTGCGCGACCGCCACCGTCGCGGCCGTGCTCGACGCCGCCGGGCCGGTCGGTCCCGGCGACCGGGTGCTGGTCACCGGGGCCGGGATGCTCGGGGTGACCGCGGTCGCGATGGCCGCCCGGGCGGGCGCCGAGGTCGTCGTCGCCGACCCGCACGCCGACCGCCGGGCGCGGGCGCTGCGCTTCGGGGCGACGGCGGCGGTCGAGTCCCCGGGCACCCGGGCCTTCGACGTGGCGCTGGAGCTGTCCGGGGCGGCGCCGGCCGTGCGGACCTGCCTGGACGGGCTGGACGTCGGCGGCACCGCGGTGCTCGCCGGTTCGGTGACACCGGGGCCGCCGGTCGACCTCGACCCGGAAGGCCTGGTCCGCGGCCTGCACACGGTCGTCGGCGTGCACAACTACGCACCCCGGCACCTCGCCGCGGCGGTCGGGTTCCTCGCCGCCGAGCACGCCCGGTTCCCGTTCGCCGACCTCGTCGGCGGCCCCTGGGCGCTCGACGACCTCGACGCCGCCTTCGCCGCCGCCGGCACGCCCGGGGCGGCACCCCGCCAGGCCGTGCGTCCCTGAGCCCCGGCCCGGGCCGCCGGTCACTCCCGGGTGAACGCGCCCCGGCCGCTGCGGGTGTTCGTGATCGTCACCGTGGCGACGTCCGGGCGGTACCGGTCCTCGGACCATTCCAGCACCTCGCCGGCGCCGTTCCAGGTCAGCCGCCGTTCCCGCAACAGCGGGTGCCCGAGCGCGACGCCCAGCAGCTCGGCGTCGAGCCGGTCGGCGGCGACCGCGTCGAAGGTGTGCCGGGCGGTGTGCAGGTCGACGCCGTGCTCGGTGAGCAACGCGTAGATCGAGCCGGCGTTGAGGTCGGCCTCCAGCAGCGGGCGGCCCACCTTCTCGACGAAGGTCATCCGCTCGAGCATCGCCGGCCGGTCGTCGAGCAGCCGCAGCCGGATCAGCTGGACGGCGTAGTCGCCGGGCTCCAGGTGCAGGGCCGCGCTGGTCCCGGCGTCGGGGGTGCGCAGCGCGATCTCGTGCAGCCGCTGACCGGGCACGTGCCCGGTCAGCTCGGCCCGCCGGGTGAACGACAGGAACGACTCGAACGGCTGCGCCGGCACGTCGTCGAGCACCACCGGCCGCCTGCCCTGCCCGCCGCCGATCAGCCCCTCGTCCCGCAGGGCGGCCAGTGCCTGGCGCACCGGCCCCCGTGAGGTCGCGAACTCCCGGCACAGGTCCGCCTCGGACGGCAGCATCTCGCCGACGCCGATGGCGCCGGAACGGATCCGGGAGCGCAGCTCGTCGGCGAGTGTGCGGTGCAACGGAGTGGCCACAGAGCTGACTGTACAAGCGACAGGGTGGCTTGCGCGTCACCCAGAAAGACTGCAGGTGAACAAGCTCTGACTTGTATCTACAAGCCTTGTCCGGGGGTTCCGACGCTGCCACTGTCACTCTCGTGACCCGCACGAGTGATGTCGTGATCGTCGGGGCCGGCGTCGTCGGCCTCGCCCATGCCGTGGAGGCCGTCGACCGCGGCCTGTCCGTGACCGTCCTGGACCGCGACGAGCGCGCCGTCGGCGCCTCGGTGCGGAACTTCGGCCACGGCTGCCTGACCGCGCAGACCGGCGAGGCCCTCGAGTACGCCCACCGTGGCCGCGACACCTGGCTGCGGCTCGGGAAGGAGGCCGGGTTCGGGGTCGCCGAGTGCGGCACCGTCGTCGTGGCCCGCTCGGCCGAGGAGCGGGCGGCGCTCGACGAGCTGGCCGCCACGCGCGGCGACGACGTCGTGCTCCTCGACCCGGCGCAGGTCACCGACCGGATCCCGGTCGCGCCGGACGGGCTGCACGGCGGCGCGTTCCTGCCCCGCGACCTGCGGGTCGAGCAGCGGCGGGCGGTCGGTGCGATCGCCGCGTGGCTCGACGGCCGGCTGGGTGCCGAGGTCCGTTTCGGCTGCCCGGTCCTCGGGATCGACGGATCCGGGGCGACCGGCGCGACCGGCGACGGGCCGGTCACGGTCCGCACCGGGCGCGGCGACGTCCGCGCCCGGCACGTGATCGTCTGCGTCGGCCACGACCTGGACCGGCTGTTCCCGGCCCTGGCCGACGAGGCCGGCCTGCGCCGCTGCGTCCTGCAGATGCTGCAGGTCCGCACGAGCACACCGGTCGACGTCGGGCCGGCGGTGCTCACCGGCAGCTCGATGCTGCGCTACCCGGCCCTCGCCGCGACCGAGGGCGCCCGTGCGCTGCGCGCGCGCTGGCGCAGCGAACGGCCGGAGCTGCTCGACGCCGTCGTCAACCACATGCTCACCCAGCTGCCCGGCGGCGACCTCGTCGTCGGGGACACCCACGCCTACGACCGCACCCCCGACCCCTGGTCGCACGAACGGCTCGACGACCTGCTCCTCGCCGAGACCCGGGCCCTGCTTGGGACCGGGCTGCAGGTCACCCGCCGCTGGCAGGGCGTCTACGCCGACGCCCCCGGCGAGTTCCTGATCCGCCCCGCCGGGCCGGCGACGACGGCCGTGACCGTCACCTCCGGCATCGGCATGACCACCGCCTTCGGCCTCGCCCCGGCCGTCCTCGACACGCTCACCACCAAGGAGTCCTGATGCGTCCCCGACACGCCGCCGGCCTGCTCCTCGCGGCCGCCCTCACCCTCACCGCCTGCAGCGGGCCGTCCGCCGGCGGCGCCGCCGACTCGCCCACCTGCCCGGACGGGAAGATCCGGATGGGCGTCGAGCCCTTCGAGGACCCGGCCAAGCTCGTCCCGGCCGCCAACGTCCTCGGTGACGCCCTGGAACGCCGGCTGAACTGCCCGGTCGAGGTCCAGGTCACCGAGGACTACTCGGCCGAGGTCCTCGCCATGGACAACGACGAGCTGGAGCTGGGCATCTTCGGCCCGCTCGGCTACGTCTTCGCCCAGCAGCGCGCCGGCGCCGAGGCCGTCGCCTCGTTCGGCACCGCCGACGGGAAGCTGTCCACGTACACGGCGGGGATCTGGGTCCCGAAGGACTCCGACATCACCTCCGTCGCCCAGCTGCGCGGCCGCAGCCTGGCCCTCGGCTCGGTCGGGTCGACCTCCGGCGACGCGCTGCCCCGCCAGGCCCTGGTCGACGCGGGCGTGCGGCAGGAGGACGTCCGCATCGACTACGCCGGCGGCCACCCGGAGGCCCTGCTGGCGCTGACCAACGGCAAGGTCGACGCCGCCGAGATCAACACCCAGCAGCTGGAGTCCGCGAAGAAGTCCGGGACCTTCGACCCGGCGAGGTTCCGGCAGATCTGGCGCTCCGCGCCGATCCCGAACGACCCGGTCACGGTGCGCGGCAACCTCGATCCCGAGTTCAAGGCCGCCGTCTCGGACGCCCTGCTGAACCTGGACCCGCAGGCGGTCGGCGAGGTCGGCGCGCTGCTCGACGTCTCCCCGCCCGGCAAGCTCGTCCCGGTCACCCACGACACCTACCGGCCGCTGGTCGAGCTCGCCCAGAAGCTCGGGCTGACCGAGAAGGACGTGGAGTAATGCTGCAGGTGAGGGGTGCGCGGGTCCGCTACGGCGACCGCGAGGTCCTGCACGGGGTCGACGTCGACGTCGCGGCGGGCGAGCTGCTCGCCGTGCTCGGCGCCAACGGCTCCGGCAAGTCCACCTTGCTCCGGGCCGCCGCCGGGCTGACCGCGGCCGACGGCGAGGTGCTCGTCGACGGTGCCCGGCGCGGCCGCCTCGACGTGGCCCTGGTCTTCCAGAAGATCCACCTCGTGCCGCGGCGCACCGTGCTGGACAACGTGTGCGCCGGCGCGCTGGGCCGGCTGCCGCTGCGGTCGTCGCTGGTCCCGGCGCTGTTCCCGCGTGCGGTCCGGGAGGAGGCCGTGGCCTGCCTGGACCGGGTCGGGCTCGCCGACCGGGCGCACGACCGGGCCGGGTCGCTGTCCGGCGGCCAGCAGCAGCGGGTCGCGGTGGCCCGGGCGCTGTGCCAGCGGGCCCGGGTGGTGCTCGCCGACGAGCCGGTCTCCGCGCTGGACCCGGCGGCCGCCGAGCAGGTCCTCGGCCTGCTCGCCGAGCTGGCGCACACCGAGCACCTGGCCGTGCTCGCCGTGCTGCACCAGCCGGCGCTGGCCGCCCGGCACGCCGACCGGCTCGTCGGGCTGCGCGACGGATCCGTCGTCCTCGACGGGCCGCCGGAGACCGACGTCAGCGCCCTGTACCCGTCCGGGGCGCGCGAACTGGAGCCCACGTCATGACCGTCACCGACGACGAGGTCCGCCGCCTCCCGGTTCCCGCCCGGCCGCGCAGGCCGCACACGCTCGCCCTGGCCGGGGTGATCATCGGCGTGCTGGTCGTCGTGCACGTGATCGCCTGGCGCACCACCGAGATGTCGTTCGGCGCGTTGATCGACGGGGCCGACGGCATGGCCGAGTTCCTGTCCGAGGCGATCCCGCCCGACCTGGGCTGGGACGTGCTCGGGCCGAGCATGGAGGCCGCGCTCGTCACGCTCTGGATCGGCCTGCTCGGCACCACGCTGTCGATCCCGTTCGCGCTGCTGCTCGCACTGGCCGCGGCGCGGGGTACCGCGCCGGGCGCGGTCGTCTACCAGCTCGCCCGGGGTCTGCTGTCGTTCCTGCGGGCCGTCCCGGACGTCGTGTTCGCGCTGATCTTCGTGACCGCGGTCGGGCTCGGCCCGTTCCCCGGCGTGCTCGCGCTGGTGTTCCACAACGTCGGCGTCATGGGCAAGCTGTGGGCCGAGACGATCGAGGACGCCGACCCGGGCCCGCCCACGGCGCTGCGCTCGGCCGGGGCCGGGCGGTTGCAGGTCGCGGCGCACGCGCTGCTGCCGTCGGTGACCCCGCAGCTGGCCGGGCTGCTGATGTACCGGTTCGACGTCAACGTCCGCTCGTCGCTGGTGCTCGGCCTGGTCGGCGCCGGCGGCATCGGGTTCCTCATCAACCAGTCGATCCAGCTGTTCCGGTTCGACGAGATGCTGACCCACATCCTCGTCGTCCTCGTGCTGGTCGTCGCCGTCGACCAGCTGTCCGCGCTGGTCCGCCGCCGCCTCGGGAGTGAAGCATGATCGAACTGGCCGTCCTGGACATCGCCGGGACCACCGTCGACGAGGGCGGTGCCGTCTACCGGGTGCTGGCCGAGGTCGTGACCGAGGCCGGCCACCCGCCGGCCGACACCGAGCTGCGGCGCTGGATGGGCGCCGACAAGCGGGAGGCGCTCGCCGCGCTGACCGGGCGCGCGCAGGTCGAGGACCTGCACGAGACGTTCGTCGCCCGGCTCGCCGAGGCCTACGCCGCGACCCCGCCGCAGCCGCTGCCCGGGGTGCCCGCGGCACTGGCCGCGCTGCGCTCCGCGGGCACGTCGGTCGTGCTCACCACCGGGTTCGACCGGCAGGTCACCGACCCGCTGCTGGCCGCGCTTCCGGCCGCGTTCACCGGCGAGCTCGACGCCGTGGTGTGCGCCCACGACGTCGGTGCCGGCCGCCCGGACCCGGCGATGATCCACCGGGCGATGGAGCTGGCGCACGTGGCGGACCCGGCCCGGGTGCTCACCGCGGGCGACACCGTGCTCGACGTGCAGGCCGGGCGCAACGCCGGGGCCGGCCGGGTCGTCGGGGTGCTCACCGGGGCGCAGACCCGGGAGGAGCTGGCCGTGGCCGGACCGACCGACGTCGTCGGCGGGGTGGCGGACCTGCCGGCGCTGCTCGGGATCCCCGTCCCGGCGTGACCGGGAGGCGTGCGGGAGGCTGACCCGGTGACCGGATCACCGTCGCTGTCCCGCCGCCTCGGCCTCACCGACGCCGTCGTCGTCGGGCTGGGCTCGATGCTCGGCGCCGGGGTGTTCGCCGTCCTCGGCCCGGCCGCCGCGGCCGCCGGGACGGCCGTGCTGCCGGCGCTGCTGGTGGCCGCGGCGGTCGCGACGGCGAACGCGATGTCCTCGGCGTGGCTCGCCGCCCGCCACCCGCAGTCCGGCGGCGCCTACGTCTACGGGCGCCGCCGGCTGGGGGAGGTGTGGGGGTTCGTCGCGGGCTGGGCGTTCGTCACCGGCAAGACGGCGTCGTGCGCGGCGATGGCGCTGACCCTGGGCTCCTACGCCTGGCCGGAGCACGCCCGGGCGGTCGCCGCCGCCGCGGTCGTCGCCGTGGTCGCGGTGAACCTGCGGGGAGTGACCCGGACCGCGGCCGCCACCCGCGTGCTGGTCGCGCTCACGCTGGCGGTGCTGGCCGCCGTCGTGGTGTCCGCGCTGTCCCGGCCGGCCGTCGCGTCGGCGTGGACCGGCTGGGGCGGCGCCGGCGTCCTCGGGATCCTGCAGGCCGCCGGCCTGCTGTTCTTCGCGTTCGCCGGGTACGCGCGGATCGCGACGCTCGGCGAGGAGGTCCGCGACCCGGCCCGCACCATCCCGCGGGCGATCCCGCTCGCGCTGGGGCTGGTGCTGGGCGTCTACGCGGTGGTGGCGGTGGCCGCGCTGACGGCGGCCGGTCCCGCGGCGCTGGCCGCCTCGCCCGCCCCGCTGGCCACGGCCGCCGGGCCCGGCTTCGCCCCGCTCGTCCGGGCGGGCGGGGCCGTCGCCTCGGCCGGGGTGCTGCTCGCGCTGGTCGCCGGGGTCGGGCGCACCGTGCTCGCGATGGCCCGGGACCGCGAGCTGCCCGGCGCGCTCGCCGCCGTCCATCCGCGGTACGCGGTGCCGCACCGGGCGGAGCTCGCGGTCGGGGCGGTCGTGCTCGTGCTGGTGCTGACGGCCGCGCCGGTCACCGCGATCGGGCTGTCCGGGTTCGCGGTGCTGCTGTACTACGCGGTCGCGAACGCCGCGGCGCTCACCCTGCACCGGGACCGGCCGTGGCGGCGGGCGCTGTCGGCGGGCGGGCTGGTGGGGTGCCTGGCGCTGGCCGTGCTGCTCCCGCCTGCCGCGGTGCTGGCCGGTGCGGTCGCGCTGGTCGTGGGCCTGCTCGGGCGGGCGGCGGTGCGGTTCACCCGGCACCGGGCGCGGTGACGACCTCCACCAGCCGCGGGCCGTCGGCGTCGAACGCCTCCTTCAGCGCGGTGGCCAGCGCGTCGGCGTCCCGGACCGGGACGGCGGGGACGCCGTAGCCCTCGGCGAGCGCGCAGAAGTCCACCCCGGGCACGTCCAGCCCGGGGGTCTCCCCGGTGCCGAGCAGCTCGGCGAACCCGCGCAGCGCGCCGTAGGTGCCGTTCTTGAGGATCACGAACACGACCGGCACCCGGTACCGGGCGGCCGTCCACAACGCCGTGATGCCGTAGTGCGCCGAACCGTCCCCGACCAGCGCGACGACCCGGCGCCCGTCGCCGTGCGCCAGCTGCGCCCCCACCGCGGCCGGGAGCCCGAACCCCAGCCCGCCCGATGCGGGGAACAGGTAGCTGCCCGGTTCGGCCAGGTCGGCCTGCGCCCAGTAGGCGTCCGCGGTCGAGGTCGACTCGACGACGTGCACCGCCCCGGCCGGCGCGGCCTCCCGGACCAGGGCGAAGAGCTGCTCGGGCAGGACGTGGCCGGTCGCCGACGGGGGCTCGGGGAACGGGGCCCGCGCCGGCTGCGGTGGGCGCGCCGCCGCCGGAACCCGCTCCGCGAGTGCTGCGAGTGCCGGTCCCACGGGCGCGACCCAGGCGTCGCCCATCGGGGCCCGGGCCGCCTCGGCCGGATCCGCGGTGAGGTGCAGCAGCCGGGCCCCGGCGGGCAGCAGGTCGCCGGGGAGGTACTGGTGGTAGCGGAACACCGGCGCCCCTGCCACGAGGACGGCGTCGTGCCCGGCCAGGCGCTGCGTCACGTCCCGCACCGAGGCCGGCAGCACCCCGCGGAACGCCGGGTGCCGGGTCGGGAACGGGCACCGCGACGCCGACGGCGCGATCCACACCGGGCACGCGAGCCGCTCGGCCAGCGCGACGGCGTGGGTGTTGGCCCGGTCGGCGTCGACCTGCGGGCCGAGCACGAGGACCGGGTTCTCCGCGCCCGCGAGCACGTCGGCGAGCGCGTCACGCTGCGCCGGGTCGAGCCCGGCCGCCGACACCGTCCGCCGGCCCACCACGTGGGCGGTGTCCGGGCCGGCCGGAGCCGACCAGTCGTCGTAGGGGATCGAGAGGTAGACCGGTCCGCGCGGTTCCAGCAGCGCGGTGTGCACCGCCTGGGACAGCGCGCGCGGCACGTCCTGCGGGTCGAGCGGCTCGTGCGACCACTTCACCAGCGGGCGCGGCAGCGCGGCGGCGTCCACGTTGGTCAGCATGACCTCCTGGCCGACCGTGGAGCGGACCTGCTGGCCGGCCGTGAGCACCAGCGGGGAGTGGGCGTACACGGCGTTGGTGAGCGCGCCCAGCGCGTTCCCCGTTCCGGACGCGGCGTGCAGGTTGACCAGGGCGGGTCCGCCGGTGGCCTGGGCGTATCCGTCGGCCATGCCCAGCACGGCGCCCTCGTGCAGGCCCAGGACGTACCGGGTGCCCTCGGGCATGGCGGCCAGGAACGGCAGCTCGTTCGATCCGGGGTTGCCGAACACGGTGTCGATCCCGTGCGCACCCAGCACCTGCCAGCCGGCCTCGCCGATCGTCGTCATCCGGTCACGTTAACCCGGGTGGCGGGTCGCTCACCCGTCCCGGACGGCCGGGTCGCGGTCGGCGATCACCTTCAGCGCCGCGGTGTCGACCGGCAGCCCGGACATGTCGTCGGGCCAGGAGCGGACGACCTCGCCCGCCCAGTCGGCCCACCGCTCGGTGGCGTCCGAGATCTCCGACAGGTAGCGGCCGACCAGGGTGTTCACCGGTAGCCGCTCCGGGAACGGGCCGCTGCCGCCCAGGTGCTCGCGGGCGATCGCGGCGTCGAGGACGGCCTGCTCCCGGGCCCAGGCCCGGATCGACGCGATGGTGGTGAGCAGGTCGCGGCGGCTGCCCTGGTCGGCGAGGAAGACCCGCAGGATCGGCTCCGACTCCAGCGCCGGGGCCGCGCCGGTCGTCGCCAGCCAGGCGGCGAGCGCGCGCCGGCCCTCGGGGGTGATCGAGTAGACGGTGCGCCGCCTGCGGCCCTGGTGCTGGGTCTCGGCGGTGGCGTAGCCGAGGGCCACGAGCTTGCGCGGTTCCTCGTAGAGCTTGCTCGCCGCGCGGGGCCAGAAGCGGGCCAGGCTGCGCCGGATCTGGTTGGTGAGCTCGTAGGTGCTCCACGGCTGCACCGCCAGCAGGCCCAGCGTCGCGTACGACGTGGTGGTCGGCGTCTGACCTCGAGGCATTTCGAGACCCTCCCATACTCCCCAGGGGAGTACTCCCCATGGGAGTATGTCACCGCACGGGGGAGAAGGGGGCGCGGCGATGCGTGAGGACGACGGGCCGGGCGTGAACGCGTTCGCGCTGGCCGGGCTGCTGCTGGCGGCCGTGCTGGCCGCCGCGGCGCTGCTGCTGGCGGTGGCTCCGGCGACGCCCGCCGGCGCCACCGGCCGGGTGGAGCAGGCCGGGATGTCGTCCGGGTGCGCCGGCGGGCCGGACGCCGTCCTGTTCGGGCTGGTCTGCGCCGAGGGCTAGCGCGTCAGGCCCGGATGTCCGACGGGTGCGTCGCCAGCGGCGTGACCTGGATCGTCATGTGCGGGAACAGCGGCAGCCCCCAGAGGATCTCGTGGAGCTGCTCGTTGTCCCGCACCTCGAAGATCGACAGGTTGGCGTACTCGCCGACGCAGCGCCAGATGCTGACCCACTCGCCGGAGCGCTGCCACTGCTGGGAGTAGGCCTTCTCCCGGGCGAGCAGGTCGGCCTTGGCGGCCGGGTCCATGTCGGCCGGGAGGTCGACCTCCATCCGGACGGCGAACCGGGCCATCAGGCCGGGTCCAGCGCGAAGTCGTAGGTGACCTCCTCACCGGTGCCGGACGCGGCCGGGACCGGGTCCAGGATCAGCTCCGGCTTGACGGCCTGGGCGACGTCGTCGGTGACGTAGTCGCCGCCGGCGAAGTAGAGCTGGGTGGTGATGAGCTGCCGGCCCGGCGCCGCGACCTTCAGGTGCAGGTGCGCCGGCCGCCAGGGGTGCCAGCCGGCCGCCTCGATCAGGGCGCCGCAGGCGCCGTCGTGCGGGATCATGTAGGGCGCCGGCTTGACCGTGTGGATCTTGAAGGTGCCGTCGTCGCCGGTCCGGCAGACCCCGCGCAGGTTCCACTCCGGGATGCCCGGGGCGAACTGGGAGTAGAACCCGGCGTCGTCGGCCTGCCAGAAGTCCACGGTGGCGCCGGCGAGCGGGTTGCCGTCCAGGTCGGTGACGGTGCCCTGGAACAGGAACGGGGTGCCGGGCTCGTCCTCGCGCATCGGCAGGGTGCCCTCGCCGGTGAACTCGGGGGCGCCGGGCACGTAGTAGGGGCCCTCGATCGTGCCGACGGCGCCCTTGCGGTCGGCGTTGGCGACCTCCTCGACGACGTGCTCGATCCACACGTCCAGGAACAGCGGCCACTCGCCGTCCTCGCCGACGCGGATCAGCCACGCCTTGAGCGCGTCGTACTCGGCGTAGGTGAGCCGGTGCCGGCGGATGACGTCGTGCATGGCGGACAGCACGTCGCGGGCGACGGCGTCGACCCGTGCCTGGTCGACGCCGGTGGCGCCGGTGCCCTGCTTCTTCCGGAACGTCTCGGTGGCGTTGCGGCCGGAGCCGGCGGCGGTGGCGGTCTCTGTGGTGCTCATGCTCTCTCTCCGTGGTGGGGCGGGTCAGGAATCGGTGCGGTAGTGGGCGAGCTTGCCGGGGTCGATCTCGATCCCGATCCCGGGGCCGGCGGGGACCTGCAGCTCCCCGCCGGTGATCCGCAGCGGCTCGGTGAGCAGGTCGTCGGCCATGTCCAGGTAGTTCGACAGCTCCCCGGCGCGGGCGCTGGTGTGCCGGTGCGCCGCACCGAACACGACGCTGCAGGCGGTGCCGATCTGGCCGTCGATCTGGTTGCCCATGACGACCTCGGTGCCGAGGCCCTCGCAGAGGTGCAGGACCCGCTGCGAGCCGGTGAACCCGGTCCGGGCGGTCTTGATGCTGACCATGGTGGCGGCGCCGTCGAGCAGCTCGCGGGTCACCTCGCCGGGGCGGGTGGCGGACTCGTCGGCGACCGTCGGGACCGACGTGCGCCCGGTCAGCCAGCGCCGGCCCAGCACCTGGTCGGCGGGCATCAGCTCCTCGGACAGGGTCAGCCCGAGGTCGGCCATCTCGTCGAGGGCGCGGGCGGCCTCGGACGCGGACCAGCCGCGGTTTCCGTCGACGTAGAGCTCGACGTCCGGGCCGAGTGCCTCGCGCAGCGCCCGGCAGGCCCGGGTGTCCAGCGACACCGGGCGGCGGCCGACCTTCACCTTGAAGGTGGTGATCCCGTGCTCGTCGCGCATCCGCTGCGCCTCGGCGACCATCACCTCGTCCGGGGCGAACCCGACCATGTGCGAGACCCGCATCCGGTCGGTCCACCCGCCGAGCAGGTCGGTCACCCCGACGCCGAGCGTGCGGCCGACGACGTCCCAGACCGCCATGTCGATCCCGGCCTTGGCGGCCGGGTTGGCGATCGTGCGGTCGAGCACCGCGTGGATCTTCTCCCGGTCGAACACCGACAGCCCGACCAGCTCCGGTGCGAAGACGGTCTCGATCACCGCCCGGATGGACGCCTGGGTCTCGCCGTAGGTGTAGGGGCGCGGGGGCGCCTCTGCGACCCCGACGATCCCGTCCTCGGCGTGCACGCGGACCAGCACGTGGTCGGCGGTGTGCACCTCGCCGCTGGCGAAGCGCAGCGGCTTGCGGTACGGCACGGCGAACGGGATCGCCTCGACGGCGACGATCTTCATCAGGGTCCTCCGGGGGCGGCGGCGGGCAGGGTCTCGCCTGCGCCGTGCGTGGGGTCGAGCTCGCGGGCGTGGTCGGCGAGCACGTCGAGCAGCCGGACGAGTGCGGGCGAGCGGTCCTCGGTGCGCCAGGCCAGCGCCAGGTCCACCCGGAGTTCCTCCGCCAGGTCGGCGTAGACGACGCCCTCGGTGCCGAGCGCGCGCACCGAGCCGGGCAGCAGCGCCACGCCGTCGCCGGCGGCGACGTGGGTGAGCAGGATCGGCGTGTCCCGGGCCTCGGTGCGGCGCCGCGGCAGGAAACCGGCCTCCAGGCAGCCCTGCACCGCGACCGAGTCGACGACGGAGCCGGTGGCGCCGTAGGCGACGAAGTCGTCGCCGCGCAGGTCGGCGAGCGAGACGCGGGCCCGCCCGGCCAGCCGGTGCCCGGCCGGCAGCGCCGCGACCAGGCGTTCCTCGGCGACGGTCCGGGTGGACAGGTCGGGCCGCAGCACCGGCGGCCGCAGCACGGCGAGGTCGATGCGGCGCTCGTCGAGCGCGTCCTCCTGGGCCGCGGTGAGCAAACCGGGCCGGAACCGCAGGGTCACCGCCGGCATCCGGCGGGCGACGAGCCCGGCGAGCCGGGGGAGCAGCCGGTAGGCGGCCAGGTCCGTGGTGCCCACGGTGACGACGCCGTCGGAGCCGGCCGCGACCCGCTCGACGCGGCGGCGGGCGTCCTCGACCGAGGCGAGGATCCGGTAGGCGTCCTCGAGCAGGCTGGCGCCGGCGGGCGTGAGGTCGACGCGGCGGGTCGTGCGCTCGAACAGCGTCGCGCCGACCTGACCCTCCAGCTGGCGGATCGCCTGCGACAGCGGCGACTGGGCCATGTGCAGCCGCTCGGCGGCGCGCCCGAAGTGGCGGGTCTCGGCGACGGCGACGAAGTAGCGCAGCTGGCGCAGTTCCATGCGAGACACCTCCTCGTGGCCGTCGGGCGGGACGGAACCGAGCGTAGGACCGGCTCGGCCAGAGGCACAAAGACCGGATTGAGCGGGAATGAGATCTCAGGCATCTGAGAACACCCTGGGTCAGGACTGGGCATCTGCCCGGGGTGCCGGACCCGGCGGCCCGGCAGCGTGGTGCGCATTCCCGGACCACGACCAGGAGGACGCCGATGACCGCCGTCGCCCACTCCGACCACGTCCGCCGCGTGCTCGACTCGGCCGTCGTCGAGGACCCGGAGGCGGGCGTCTACCGCGCCAACCGCCGGATCTTCACCGACGAGGAGATCTTCGAACTCGAGATGCGGCACATCTTCGAGGGCAACTGGGTCTACCTCGCGCACACCAGCCAGCTCCCGGAGCCCGGCGACTACGTGACCACCCACATCGGCCGGCAGCCCGTGATGATCACCCGGGACCGGCACGGGGAGCTGCACTGCCTGATCAACGCCTGCGCGCACCGCGGGTCGATGCTGTGCCGCCGCAAGACCGACAACCGGCTCACGCTCACCTGCCCGTTCCACGGCTGGACCTTCCGCAACGACGGCACGCTCCTCAAGGTCAAGGACCCCGAGGGCGCCGGCTACCCGGAGAGCTTCGGCAAGGACGGCTCGCACGACCTGACCCGGGTCGCCCGGTTCGACGAGTACCGCGGGTTCCTGTTCGGCTCGCTCAACGCCGACGTGCTGCCGCTGTCCGAGCACCTCGGCGACACCACCACGATCATCGACATGCTGGTCGACCAGTCCCCGGAGGGGCTGGAGGTGCTGCGCGGCTCGTCGACCTACACCTACGACGGCAACTGGAAGGTGCAGGCCGAGAACGGCGCCGACGGCTACCACGTCTCCGCGCTGCACTGGAACTACGCCGCGACCACCTCGCGCCGCGGGTCCGGCGAGTCGAAGAACGACACCAAGGCGCTCGACGCGGGCGGCTGGGGCAAGTCCGGCGGCGGCTACTGGTCCTACCCGAACGGCCACCTCTGCCTGTGGACCTGGGCGGCGAACCCGCAGGACCGTCCGCTGTGGAGCGAGATGGAGACGCTGAAGGAGCGGTTCGGCGAGGCCAAGGGCGAGTTCATGGTCAAGGGCTCCCGCAACCTGTGCCTCTACCCGAACGTCTACCTGATGGACCAGTTCTCCACCCAGATCCGGCACTTCCGGCCGATCGCGCCGAACAAGACCGAGGTGACGATCCACTGCATCGCGCCGAGGGGGGAGAGCGACGCCGCCCGAGCGCACCGGATCCGGCAGTACGAGGACTTCTTCAACGCCTCCGGCATGGCCACCCCGGACGACCTGGAGGAGTTCCGGGCCTGCCAGCTCACCTTCGAGGCCACCGCGGCCCCGTGGAACGACATGTCCCGCGGTGCGCAGCACTGGCTGACCGGCCCGGACGAGGTCGCGAAGGCACTGGACATGCACGGGGTCGTCTCGGCCGGGGTCAAGAACGAGGACGAGGGGCTCTACCCCGTGCAGCACGGCTACTGGCGCGACGTCATGCGCGCCGCCATCGAGTCCGAGGAGGCGCGGGCATGACCACCACCGAGCAGCGCTCGTCCACCCTGATCACCCAGAACATGATCGAGCAGTTCCTCTACCGGGAGGCGCGGTACCTCGACGACCGCGAGTTCGAGCAGTGGCTGGAGTGCTACGCCGACGACGTCGTCTACTGGATGCCGGCGTGGGACGACACCGACCGGCTCACCGAGGACCCGCAGCGCGAGATCTCGCTGATCTACTACGGGAACAAGGGCGGCCTGGAGGACCGGGTCTTCCGGATCCGCACCGAGCGGTCCTCGGCGACCTCCCTTCCCGAGCCGCGGACCAGCCACAACATCTCCAACGTCGAGGTCATCGAGCGCCGCGGCGACCTCGTCGACGTCCGGTTCAACTGGCACACGATGTACTTCCGGTACAAGACCGTGGACCCGTACTACGGCACGTCGTTCTACACGATCGACTTCTCGGGGGAGTCGCCCCTGATCCGCCGCAAGACCGTGGTGCTGAAGAACGACTACATCCACCACGTGGTCGACGTCTACCACTTCTGAGGAGGTCGCCATGGCGGCGACGACCACGCACCGGGTGGCACTGAGCTTCGAGGACGGCGTCACCCGGTTCGTCACCTGCCGGGAGGACCAGTCGGTCGCCGACGCGTCCTACCGGTCCCGGATCAACATCCCGGTCGACTGCTCGGACGGGGCCTGCGGCACCTGCAAGGCGTTCTGCGAGTCCGGCGACTACGACGGCGGGGACTACATCGACGACGCCCTGTCCGCCGACGAGGCCGCCGAGGGCTACCTGCTGGCCTGCCAGGCCCGGCCGCGCAGCGACCTGGTCGTGCAGATCCCCACGACGTCGGCGGTCGCGAAGACCGCGGCGGCCACCCACCACGGCCGGGTCACCGGCCTGGACCGGCTCTCGCCGACCACGGTGCGGCTCACCGTCGAGATCGACGACCGGGAGAAGCTGGCGTTCCTGCCCGGGCAGTACGTCAACATCGCCGTCCCCGGCACCGAGGCACACCGCTCCTACTCGTTCTCCTCGGCCCCGGACGACGAGGCACTGACCTTCCTGGTCAAGCTCGCCCCGGGCGGGGTGATGTCGGAGTGGCTGGAGCACCGGGCCGCGGTCGGCGACCCGCTGTCGTTCACCGGCCCGCACGGCAGCTTCTTCCTGCGCGAGTCGCAGAACCCGCTGCTGCTGCTCGCCGGCGGCACCGGCCTGGCACCGATCCTGTCCATCCTGCGGACCCTGCGCGACCAGCGCAGCACCCGGCCGGTGCACCTGGTCTACGGCGTCACCACCGACGACGACCTCGTCGAGCTGGACACCGTCCGCGAGCTCGCCGCCGGGACCGGGCTGACCTGGGACCACTGCGTCGCCGACCCGGGCACGTCGGCGCCGAACCAGGGGTACGTGACCGCGCTGTTCGGGCCGGAGCACCTGCACGACGGCACCGGCGCGGTCTACCTGTGCGGCCCGCCGGCGATGGTCGAGGCCGTCCGCACCGACCTACGGGAACGGGGGCTGGCCCCGGCCGGGTTCTACTACGAGAAGTTCGCCCTCGCCGCGGTGCCGGAGCGCTCCGCGGCGTCCCCTGCAGCCGCGGCCGAGGTGCCTGCTCCGGCCGGAGTAGCGCCGGCGAGCGCGGGCATCGGGAGCGGCGGCCCGGCGGGCACCGCCTCGGCGGGCACGGTCTCCGCGGGCGCGGCCTCCACCGGCGCCCCCTCGGCCGGCGCGGTCTCCGCGGGCGTGGCCGCGGCCGGCCCCGTGCCGGCGGCCGCGCCCACCCCGGGCGACCTGCTCACCCTCGGCGGCCGGGAGGGGCGCAGCGTGCTCGGCCTGCCGCTGACCCGGTTCGGCGACCCGGAGCCGCTGCACGCCCCCGCCCCGGCCGGGCCCGCCGGGGACCCGGAGCCCGAGCGGGCGGTGCTGGGGCAGCGGGTCTGGGAGCCGTTCACCGACGCCCCCGCGACGCCGCTGGACACCGACACCGGGCTGCTCGTCGCCCCCGAGGGGGCCCGCGCGGTCCAGTCGATGCCGGTGCTGCCCCCGCACGACCTCGACCCGCTGGTGGCCCCGCCCGGCGCGACGGTCTCCGAGGACGGGTACGAGATCGGCGAGGAGCACCCGGACATCCACTCCTCGGACGCCATCTTCGACGCGCGGCACGCGCTGGAGCTCGGCGCCCTGGAGCTGGTGCTCGGCCGGCTCTCGTCCCGGGAGGTCGCCGGGTACCGGCTGCTCGCCGAGGCCACCGTGCCCTACGTGGACCGGGAGGCCCAGCGGTTCACCGACGCCGAGGCCTACACCGAGACCAACGCCGCGTTCCACGACTACCTGTTCACCCGCACCGGCAACTCCCACCTGCTGCGCGCCTACCAGGCGCTCGGGGTGAAGGGCGCGATGTCGGAGACGCTGCGCTCGGCGGTGTGGTGCCACCCGGACTGCGCGCAGGACCACATCGACATCGTCGACGCGATCGCGGCCGGCGACCGCACCCGGGCCCGGGAGCTGATCAGCTCGCACGCGGAGAACTCCAAGGCGACCATGCGCCGGGCGATGCACGAGGCGGCCGCGGCGCGCCGGCCCCGGTTCGTGAGCCCGGGCCGGTTCGACGGCCTGGTCGTCCTGGTCACCGGCGCGGCCCAGGGGATCGGCGAGGCCGTCGCGCGGCGGATCGGGGCCGAGGGCGGCGCGCTCGTCCTGGCCGACCGGTCCGACCAGGTGAAGACGGTCGCCGACGAGCTCGGCGCGGAGGCGGTGACCGCCGACCTGGAGCACTGGGACGGCGCGGAGGCCGTCGTGGCGGCCGCGCTGGCCCGGCACGGCCGGGTCGACGTCGCGATCCACACCGTGGGCGGCACGATCTGGGCCAAGCCCTTCCAGCACTACCCGCCGGAGCAGATCCGCGCCGAGATCGACCGGTCGCTCATGCCCACCCTGTGGTGCTGCCGTGCCGTGGCACCGCACATGGTGGAGCGCGGGTCCGGGACGATCCTCAACGTGTCCTCGGTGGCCACCCGGGGGCTCAACCGGGTCCCGTACGCGGCCGCCAAGGGCGGGGTCAACGCGATCACCTCGGCGCTGGCGATGGAGCTGGCCCCGCACGGCGTGCGGGTGGCGGCCACCGCACCCGGCGGCACCGACGCGCCGGCCCGGCGGATCCCGCGCGGACCGGCCCCGGAGTCGGAGCAGGAGCGGGAGTGGTACGCCACGATCGTCGAGCAGACCACCGAGTCGTCGCTGCTCAAGCGGTACGGCACGCTCGACGAACAGGCCGCGGCGATCACGTTCCTGGCCTCCCCGGAGGCGTCCTACATCACCGGGACGGTGCTGCCGGTCGCCGGTGGCGACCAGGGGTGACCCGGCGCGGGCCGGGTACGGTCCGGGATGTGGGTGACCCCGACGCCGTGGACCCCACCGGGTGGGCGCCGGCCGTGCTCGCCGGGCGGGCGGACGAGGCCGCGCGGCTGCGCGGGCTGCTGGCCGGCACCGGTACCCGGTCGGCGCTGGTCACCGGGCCGCGCGGGATCGGGGTGTCCGCGCTGGTCGCCGCCGTCGCCGCCGGGCACGACGGCCCGGTGCGGTCCGCCCGCGGCGCCCGGTGGGAGGCGCACCGGAGCGGCGGGGTGCTCGCCCAGCTCGTGCCGGGTGCCGCGGTCCCGGGCGGCGACGCGTTCGCCGCGGCCGGCGCCGTCGCCGCCGCCTGCAGCCGGGACGCCCGCACGCTGCTCGTCGTCGACGACGCGCACGCCGCCGACCCGTGGTCGCTGCAGGTGCTGTCCACGCTGGTCCACCACCATCCGGAGCGGGCGCTGACGGTGCTGCTGGCCGCCCGCCCCGCCGACGGTGAGCCCGGCACGGCCGACCTGCTGCGCGCCGTCGCCGGGACCGAGATCGTGCTGCGCCCGCTCGACGCCCGTGCCGTCGCCGCGCTGGCCGCCGCCCGCGGTGTCCCGCTCGGCGCGGCGGCCGCCGAGCGCCTCGCCCGGCACACCGCGGGCCGGCCGCGGCACGTGCTGGCCCTGCTCGCCACGCTGCCCGCCGACGCCTGGCCGGACCCGCACGCGCGGCTGCCCGCCCCGCCGGAGGTGGCGGCGTCGGTGAGGCACCGCCGGGCCGGGCTGTCGGAACCGGCGCGGGCGCTGCTCGACGTCGTCGCCGTCCTGGACCGGCCCGGCGAGCCGGACGAGATCGCCGCGGTCACCGGCGGCGACCCGGCCGGCGTGCTCGCGGCGCTCGCCGAGGCCGCCCGGGCCGGGCTGGTCGCCCCGGCCGGCAGCCGGTGGGGTCCCGCGGCGGCACCGGCGGATCCCATGGTGCGGGCAGCGGTGCTCGACGAGCTGGGCCCGGACGTCGTCGCCGGGCTGCGCCGCCGCGCTGGGGAGGTCGTCGACGACCCGACCCGGCGGTTGGCCCTGCTGGCCGGTGCGGTCGCCGGCCGCGACGACGTGCTCGCCGACGAGCTCGAGGCCCGCGCCGCCGAGGAGGCCGCCGCAGGGGCCTGGAGCACCGTGGCCGCGCTGCTCGCCGAGGCGTCCCGGCTCACCGCCGACCGGGCGCGCCGCGAGGAACGCCTCGTGCGGGCCGTGGACGCGATGATCGGTGCGGGGGAGTGCCGGGCCGCGGAGGCGCTCGTCCCCGTGGTCGAGGCCACCCGGGAGACCCCGCTGCGCGGCGCCGTCCTCGGGTACCTGGCCGTGGTGCTCGGGCAGGCCGGCGAGGCGTCCGCCCGGCTCGGCCGGGCGTGGGAGCAGGCCGGGGCCGGGGAGACCGACCGGCCCGCGGCCGCGCTCGTCGCGCAGCGCTGCGTCCTGCACGCGCTGGCCCGTGGCCGCGGGGACGAGCTCGTGACCTGGGCGGACCGGACGATCGCGCTGGCGGGCCCGGACACTCCGCCCGCCGTCGAGGCTGCGGCGATCCGGGGGCTCGGGCTGTCCGCCGCCGGGCACCCGGAGCAGGCCCGGGCGGCCTACGCCGCCGCGTCCGAACGGGTGTGGCACGGGGCGCAGGCCCAGCGGGTCACGATGGGCCGCGGCTGGCTGCACTTCGTGCAGGACGACCTCGACCGGGCCCGCACCGACCTGGAGAGCGCCGTCCCGACGACCGTGCTCGGCGGCTCGTCCCGGATCTCGCTGTGGGCGCTGGGCTGGCTCGCCCGGACCCGCTTCCACACCGGGGACTGGGACGGCGCGCTGCGGGCCGCCGAGCAGGGCCGGGAGCTGGCGGCGCGGACCGGGATCGCGCTGGCGGCGCCGCTGCTGGAATGGACGATCGCGCAGGTGCACGGGCTGCGGGACGAGCCGGAACGCGCCGAACGGGCGGCGCTCGCCGCCGAGGCGGGCGCCTCCGAGTACGAGATCGCGCGGGTCCCGGCGATGCTCGCCCGGGCCCACTTGGCCGAGGCCCGGGCCGACTACCCGGCGGTGCTGCGCGCGCTGGAGCCGTTGCGGACCGCCGGGGGCGCCACCGCAGAGCCCGGCTGGTGGCCGTGGCAGGACGTGTTCGCGAACGCGCTGGTCATGACCGGTGAGCTGGACGCGGCGGAGGAGTTCCTCGTCCCGCACGAGCGGCGGGCCGCCGACCGCGGCCACCGGTCCACGATCGCCCGGCTCGGCTACGCGCGGGGCCGGCTGCTCGGCGCCCGGGGCGAGCACGACGCCGCCCGGGCGGCGTTCGAGCAGGCGCTGCGGGTCGCCGACCGGCTGCCGCACCGCTACGACCGGGCCCGGGTGCGGTTCGCGTTCGGGCAGACCCTGCGCCGGGCCGGGAAGCGCCGCGACGCGGATGCGGTGCTGTCCGCGGCCCGGGAGATGTTCGCCGGGCTCGGGGCCACGGTGTACGTCCGCCGCTGCGACCGGGAGCTCAAGGCCGGCGGCGTGCACGCGGGCGCCCGCGGCGACCGGGCGGTGCGCGAGCTGACCCCGCAGGAGCGGGCCGTGGCCGACCTGGTGGTCCGCGGCCGGACCAACCGGGAGATCGCCGCGGAGCTGCAGGTGTCGGTCAAGACCGTGCAGTACCACCTGACCAGGACCTACGCCAAGGTCGGCGTCCGGTCCCGGGCGGAGCTGGCCGGGCGGCTCGGCGGCGGGTGAGCCTCAGCGGTTCTGCCGCGCGCCGGCCTCCCAGCGCTGCTTGTCGGCCTCGGTGACCTCGACCGGGCCGCGGGCCGGCTGCGTGATGCGGATGTGATTGCCGAACGGGTCGCGCAGCGCGCAGTCGACGCCGTACGGCTGCTCGGTGGGTTCCTCGCTGAACTCGACCCCCTTGGCGGTGAGCTCCTCGAACGTCTTCCGGCAGTCGTCGGTCGTCAGGATGCAGGCGAGCCCGAGCGCGCCCTTCGTCATCAGGTCGCGGACCTGTGCCGCGGTCTCCTCGCTGATCGCCGGCGGCTTCGGCACCTCGAGCAGCAGGTGCCGGTCGGGATCGCTCGGCAGCGACACCGTCAGCCACCGCATGAACCCCATGTCGACATCGGCGCTCACCTCGAACCCGAGCTTGCCGACGTAGAAGTCGAGTGCCTCGTCCTGGTCCAGGACCGTGACCTGGGTGATGGAGATCGCGTTGAGCATGGTCGTCACGCTAGGACCGCCGGACGGCGGGCGCTTCTCCGAAACTGCTCGGTCTCAGCCACGCCCGCGCGAAGCACGAGGGTACCCGCAACGTCGCCGCACCGCGCCGGTACGCCGTCGGCGACTCCCCGACGATGTCGCCGAACGTGCGGCTGAACGTCCCCACGCTGCCGAACCCGACGCCGAACGCGATGTCGGTGATCGGCCGGTTCGTCTCGCGGAGCAGCATCATCGCGCGTTCGATGCGCCGCCGTTGCAGGTAGCGGTGCGGTGTCTCGCCGAAGGTCGCCTTGAAGGTCCGGATGAAGTGCGCCTCCGACACGTAGGCGATGCGGGCCAGGCGCGCGATGTCCAGCGGCTCGGCGTAGGAGCGGTCCATCGCGTCGCGGGCGCGCAGCATGCGACGGTTCCGGTCCTCCTGGGCCGCGCTCGGCATGGAGTCACGGTAGCCCGGTGGCCGGCGGAGGTAGATGGATCAGCGGCGGGTGACCGCGACCCGCGTCGCGGCGGCCCGGCGGTGGTGCAGCACGATCAGCGGGCGGACCGCGAGCGCGGCCGCGGCGAGCAGCACCGTGACGGCGGCCGGGGCGGTGGACACCGAGACGATGGTGGCCCCGGCGAGGAGCACCATGAGCAGGCAGGCCAGCACGACCGTGCGGACCGACGCCGGCTGCTGCGGCGGGGCGGCGCGGAACACGGTGACCACCTCCTCGTCGACGCGATGTGATCGCAACCCGAACACCGGAGTTCGGTACGACTAACTCTACTCCTCGTCGCGCCTGTCGCAAAGCGGCGGGGTCAGCGGGTGTCCAGCACCCGGAACGACTCGACGAGACGGCCGCGGGGGAAGCCGGCCCGCTTCGCCCCGGACCCGGCCCAGCGGGCCATCATGTCCTCGAGCTCGGTCATGTGCGCGGTCTGGCTCACGTGGGCACGCAGGGCGGTGATCTTCCGGTCGAAGGTGTCGGTGATGTCGACGTGCCGCAGCGTCGCCGGGTCGTCGGCGGCGACCGCACCGAGCACCCAGACCTCGCCCGCGGAGTGCGCCTCGAAGCCCTCGTCGGCGAGCTCCGGGAAGGCGAACGGGTTGCGCGCGTCCGGGTAGACCGCGCACAGCGCGGCCTCACCGGTGGCGGTGTGGTCGGGATGGCTGCCGTACATGCTGTCCAGGTCGCGCACCGGCCGCTGCACGACCACCCGGTCCGGGCGGACCCGGCGGATCACCCGGGCCAGGTCGCGGCGCAGCTCGAGGGTCACGGTCAGCCGGCCGTCCGGGTACCCCAGGAACACCAGGTCGGAGACGCCGACGGCGGCGGCCGCGGCCCGCTGCTCGTCCTGCCGGATCCCCGCGATCGCCGACCGCGGGACGTCCCGGTCGAAGCCGCCCGCGTCGCCGTCGGTCACCAGGCAGTAGGTCACCTCGACCCCGGCGTCGGTCCACACCGCGACGGTCCCGCTGCAGGAGAAGTCGATGTCGTCGGGGTGCGCGGCGATCACCAGCGCGCGGTCGATCCGGGTGTGGCTGCGGTCGTCGGCCGCGGTGCGTCCCTCGTCGGTCACCCCGCCATGATCGCGCGCGCCCTGGCCGGGCCGGGTGCGGACCCCTCAGCCGCCGAGCTGCTCGCTCTCCTGCTGCAGCCGCTCCTGGAACCCGGTCTGGCACTGCTGGACCGCGGCCTGGTCCCCGCCCGAGCGCTGCACGCAGTCGATGAAATCGAGGCCCCCGACGCTGCTGAACACCCCCCAGGCGAACACCACGAGCGCGACCGTCGCGAGCACGCTCAGCACGCCGAGGACCAGCCCGCTGATCGCCACGCCCCGGTTGGTGGCAATGCCCTTCGACACCCGCGCGATGCCGATGATGCCGAGCGCGACCGCGATCAGCCCGAACAGCGCGCCGATCAGCAGCCAGCAGGTGAGGATGCCCAGGATGCCGAGCACCAGGGCGGTGGTCCCGACGCCGTTCCGCGGCCGGGGTGGCGGCCCGCCGTAGGCGGCGACGCCCGGGTCGTGGGCGGGCGGCCGGTCGGGGTAGCCGTACCGGTGGGTGGGCTGCTCCGGGTGACCTCCTTGCGCGTGCGGGTCCTGCGGGTTCCCCGGGTACGGCGGTGGGCTGCTCACTGCGCCGATGATCCTCGTGCCCGGGGGCCGGGTCCAGGCGCAACGCCCGGGAGGGCGACGCCGTGGACGTGCCGCGAACCGGACGGCGGGCCAGACTGTGCGGGGTGAGCGTGCATCCCACCCATCCCGCTCCGGCCCTCGACGACGCCCTCGTCGAGCGGGCCGTCGAGCGCGTGCGCCGCTGGACCGCCCACACGGCGATCGCCTCGGCCCGCGCGTCGGACCCGACCGCCCGGCTGGCGGCGCTGATGCACGACCCCGGTGGCGTCGACTTCACGCTGTGGTTCGTCGACCGGGTCGCCCGGCCGGCCGACAACCGGGTGGCCGCCCGGGAGCTGGCCCGGCTCGCGGGCCGCCACCGCGTGCGCGCGGACGGCGCCCCGGCGCTGCCGGCGTTCGTCGGCGGGGCCGACCGGCTGCTGCTGCGGGCCGGCGCGCGGCTCGCCCCGGCACTGCCGCACGTCGTGGTCCCGGCCGCGCGGGCCCGGCTGCGCCGCCTGGTCGGTCACCTGATCGTCGACGCGGGCGGCCGCCCGCTCGCCCGCCGCCTCCGGGCCGCCGAGGCCGCCGGGCACCGGCTCAACCTCAACCTGCTCGGCGAGGCGGTGCTGGGCGAGGGGGAGGCCGACCGCAGGCTCGAACGGACGATCGCGCTGCTGCGCCGGCCGGGGGTCGACCACGTGTCGGTGAAGGTGTCGGCGGTGGCGTCGCAGCTCGTGCCGTGGGACCTGGAGGGCAGCCGGAACCGGCTGGTCACCCGGCTGCTGCGGCTCTACCGCGCGGCCCGCACCGCGGGCGTGTTCGTGAACCTCGACATGGAGGAGTACAAGGATCTCGACCTGACGGTCGCGGTGTTCACCACGCTGCTGTCCCGGCCGGAGTTCCGGGACCTGCCCGCCGGGATCGCGCTGCAGGCCTACCTGCCGGACTCGGTCGCCGCGCTGGACGAGCTCGGCGAGTTCGCCGCCCGCCGGAACGGCGGCGCACCGATCAAGGTGCGGCTGGTCAAGGGCGCCAACCTGGCCATGGAGAAGGTGGACGCCGAGCTCCACGGCTGGCCGCAGGCCCCGTACCCGACGAAGGCCGAGGTCGACGCCAACTACGTCCGGCTCCTCGACCGGGCGATCGGCGGAAACCGGGTCGCCGGGGGCGCCCGGGCGGACGGCGGCCACGCGCTGCGGCTGGGCGTCGCCTCGCACCACCTGCACCACGTGGCACTCGCCCTGGAGATGGCCGAGGCCCGGGACGCCCGCGCCCAGCTCGACCTGGAGATGCTGCACGGCATGGCACCGGAGTTCGCCCGCGCGGTCGCCGGGGACCTGCCGGCGTCCGGACCGGGGTCGAAGCTCGTGCTCTACACCCCGGTCGTGCACCGCGGCGACTTCGACACCGCGGTGTCCTACCTGGTCCGGCGGCTGGAGGAGAACGCGTCGCCGGAGGGCTACCTGTACACGCTGTTCACACCGGACACCGGACCGTCGTCCTACCTGGACCGGTTCCGGACATCGGTCCGGGACCGGGACGCCGTCGCCGACACCCCGCGCCGCACCCAGGACCGCACGGTGGACGCGCCGGTCGGCGCGGACGGCCCGCTCGTGCCGGGCGAGCCGGGGTTCCGCAACGAGCCCGACACCGACCCGGCGCTGCCGGCGAACCGGGCGTGGGCCCGCCGGGCAGCGTCGGCGGCCGGCGGCACGATCGCCGTCCCGCGCATCCCGGTGGTCACCGACCCGCGCGACGTCGACGCCGCCGTCCACCGGGCGGCCGGGTCCGGCTGGCGGGACCTGCCGGCCGCCGAGCGGGCGGCCACGCTCCGCCGGGCCGCCCGGGCCCTCGCGGCCGCACGGGGGACCCTGCTCGCGGTGATGATCGGGGAGGGCGGCAAGACGGTCGCCGAAGCCGACCCGGAGATCTCCGAGGCCGTCGACTTCGCCGCGTACTACGCCGAACGCGCCGCCGAGCTGGCCGGTGCCCCGTTCACCCCGGACCGGGTCGTGGCCGTGACGCCGCCGTGGAACTTCCCGATCGCGATCCCGCTCGGCGGCTGCCTCGCCGCGCTCGCGGCCGGCGCGTCCGTGCTGCTCAAGCCGTCCCCGCAGGTGCGGGCGTGCGCCGAGGCCGGGGTCACCGCGCTGCACCGCGGCGGGATCCCGGCCGACGCGCTGCAGCTGCTGCCCACCGACGAGGGCGACGCCGGGCGGCGGCTGGTCACCCACCCCGGCGTCGACCGGGTGGTGCTCACCGGGGCGTCCGACACGGCGGCGCTGTTCCGGTCCTGGCGGCCCGAGCTGAACCTGCTCGCGGAGACCAGCGGCAAGAACGCGCTGGTCATCACCCCGGCGGCGGATCCCGACCTGGCCGTCGCCGACCTCGTCCGGTCCGCGTTCGGGCACGCCGGACAGAAGTGCTCGGCGGCCTCGCTGGGGATCCTGGTCGGGCCGGCGGCGACCGGGTCGGCGACCGGGCGGCGGCTGCGCCGGCAGCTGGTCGACGCCGTCCGGACCCTGCGGGTCGGGCCCGGATCGGACCTGTCGACGACGATGGGCCCGCTCATCGACGAACCCCCGGCGAAGCTGCACCGGGCGTTGACCACCCTCGAGCCGGGCGAGCGCTGGCTGGTGCGGCCGCGGCGGCTCGGGGAGCGGATGTGGAGCCCGGGGGTGCGGGCCTGGGTGGCGCCGGGCAGCTGGTTCCACCGCACCGAGTGCTTCGGCCCGGTGCTCGGCCTGATGGCCGCCCGGAACCTCGACGAGGCGATCCGCTGGCAGAACGGAACCGGGTTCGGCCTCACCGGCGGCATCCACTCGCTCGACGAGGACGAGATCGGGCACTGGCTGGAGCACGTCGAGGTCGGCAACGCCTACGTCAACCGGCACATCACGGGCGCGATCGTGCAGCGGCAGTCGTTCGGGGGCTGGAAGGGCTCGGTGCTCGGCCCCGGCGCCAAACCGGGCGGGCCGAACTACGTCGCCCAGTTCGGGACCTGGCACGACGACCCGGCCGCACCCGCCGGGGAGGGGACCTCCGGCCGGGCCGCCGACCGGGTCCTCGCCGCCGCGTCCGACCTGGACACCGGCGACCGGGAGCGGCTGCGCCGCGCGGCCGCCTCCGACGCGGCCGCCTGGCGCACGGAGTTCGGGGTCGAGCACGACCCGACCGGGCTCGCCGCCGAGTCCGACGTGTTCCGCTACCGGCCGCTGCCCTCGCTCGTGCTGTGGGCGGGTGAGGGCACGACCCGGGTGGACGTCCTGCGGGTGCTGCTCGCCGCGGCGACGGCCGGGGTCCCAGTACGGCTGCACGGCCCCGGCGTCCCGGACGGCCCGCTGCCCGGCGGGGTCCACGGCGGCCCGGTCCTGGACCCGGAACCCGCGGTGCGGATCCGCGCGCTCGGCACGGTCCCCGGCGGACTGCGGGCGGCGGCCGCCGCGGCCGGGGCGTCCATCCTGGACGCGGCCGTCCTCGTCGACGGCCGGCGGGAGCTGCTGACCGTGCTGCGCGAGCAGGCGGTCAGCCGGACCCGGCACCGGTTCGGCCACCTCGACCCCCGGTGATCCCGGAGTCACGAGCTACGGTCGGGGCATGGTGCTGCGAGCGCGGGATGTCATGACCGAACGCGTCGTCACCGTGTGGGCCGACGCGCCGCTGTCCCGCGCCCGGGACCGGATGGCCGAGGCGCGCTTCTCCGCGCTCCCGGTCGTGGACCGGACGTTCTCCCTGGTCGGGGTCATCAGCCTGGTCGACATCCTGCGGCACCGCGACGACCCGGGCGCGACGGTCGGCGACGCGATGACCGAGCAGGTCGTGACGGTGCAGGCGACCACCGCCGTGTCGGTCGTCGCGCACCGGATGCGGGTCTACGGCGAGCTCCGGCTCGTCCCCGTGGTCCACAAGGGACAGCTCGTGGGCGTGATCACGCGCAGCGACCTGCTGCGTGCGCGCCGCGCGGGCGGGCTGTTCCGGCGGGCCGCCCGCCGCCTCGGCGGGGCCGGGATCACCGGGCCGATGCCGGAGGCGATGGTCCCGCGCGGCGCCGGCCGGATCGGCGGCCGGCCGGTCTCGTCGCTACGGGTGTCCGACGTGATGACCGACGGCGGGCTGGTCGCGATCCCGCCGGGCCTCGCCCTCGACGAGGCCGCCGAGGTCCTGCTGTCCTACCGGTTCACCGCCGTCCCGGTGGTGGACGACCGCGACCGGCTGCTCGGCATCGTGTCCGAGGCCGACCTGATGAGCGGGTCGACCGACGGCGGGCGCCGCACCCGGGCGAGCACGGTGGACGGCGTGATGACCTACGACGTCGAGGTGCTGCACCCGGGCGACCCGCTCACCGCCGCCGAGCACCTGCTGGCCGAGCGGGGTTTCCGGGTGGTCCCGGTCGTCGACGACGACCAGGTCCTGGTCGGCGTCCTCAGCCGGAGCGACCTGCTCCCGTGAGTGGTTCGGAGGGTCAGGACCCTCCGAACCACTCACGGGCGCGCCAGCGCCCGGTCAGGCGGCGAAGACGGTGCGGACGACCGACTCGTCGCCGTCGATCTCGACCAGCCCGAGGGCGCGGGCGTCGTCGAGTGCGAGTGCGCCGGCGGCGAGTCCGAGGACGCTGGCGGGATCGGCACGGACGGTGGCGTCGAGCGCGCGGCCGTCGTACGGGCCGACCGTGACGCCGGAGGGTGTCGCGCGCAGCTGGACGGGGTTCCCGCCGATCTCGAGGCCGACCGTCGCCGGGGTACGGACCTGGATCCGGGCGTCGAGCAGGGCCGGGACGGCGAGGGCGAGCCACTCGGGGCGGAAGGAGTCGCCCTCGGGGCCGCGGAGCATCAGCGGGGTGGACCACCGGATCAGGCTCTCGATCGGCCGGCGAAGCTCGGCGCCCCACGGCGTGAGGGCGTACTCGACCACGCTGCCCGCGCCGGCCGGTCGCCGCTCGACGACGCCCGAGGCCTCGAGGTCACGGAGCCGGTCGGCGAGCAGGTTGGTCGCGATCCCGGGCAGGCCGTCGAGCAGGTCCCGGTAGCGGGCGGGGCCGAGGAGGAGCTGGCGGACGATGAGCAGGTTCCACCGGTCGCCGACGACCTCGAGGGACCGGGCGAGCCCGCAGTACTGGCCGTAGCTACGCATCACACCTCTACTTGACAGTCTCAAGTACGCTTGCAAATCTCAAGTGTACTGCCGACCGAGCCGAGAGGGCCGCCATGGCCGACACCACCAGGAGCGTGCGGCCCGCCTGGGTCGACGACGAGCTGTTCCCGTTCGAGAGCCGCTTCGTCGACATCGCCGGGCACACCGTGCACTACGTCGACGAGGGAACGGGTCCCACGCTGCTGCTCCTGCACGGCAACCCGACCTGGTCGTTCCTGTGGCGCGACGTGATCCGCGCGCTGCGCGACGACTTCCGGTGCGTCGCCCTCGACCTCCCGGGCTTCGGGCTGTCGACACCGGGGCCCGGATACCGCCACCTGCCCGAGGAGCACGCCGACGTGGTCACCGGGTTCGTCGACGCGATCGGCCTCGACGGGGCCACCCTGGTCGGGCAGGACTGGGGCGGCCCGATCGGCCTGGCCGCCGCGCAGCGCCGGCCCGGCGCCTTCGACCGGCTGGTGCTCGCCAACACCTGGGCCTGGCCGGTCGACGGCGTCCTGCACTTCGAGGCCTTCTCCCGCATCCTCGGCGGGGCCCCGGCCCGCTTCCTGGTCCGGAGGCTCAACCTCCTCGTCCACGCGTTCGTCCCCACCGGCCACCGTCGCCGGACACCCACCGCGACCGAGATGACCCACTACCACCGGGCGCTGGACACCCCCGGGCGACGCCAGGCCTCCGCCGTGCTCCCCGGCCGGGTCCTCGCCAGCCGGGCCTTCTTCGCCGAGGTCGAGACCGGCCTCGCCGACCTCGCCCACCTGCCGACGCTGATCGTGTGGGGTGCCGCCGACATCGCGTTCCGCCGGCAGGAGCGCGAGCGTCTGGAAGCGGCGTTCCCCGACCACACGACCGTGATCGTCGAGGGCGCCGGTACCTACGTGGAGTCCGACGCACCCGAGGAGTTCGTCGCGGCGTTCCGCGACTGGGTCGCGGCGCAGCGCGGGGACGCGACTCGTGCGGACGGGCGAGACCGGTAAGCCCGTCAGCGCGCCAGCGCGATCGCCCGCCCGGCCTGCCGCCCGGAGAACAGGCAGCCGCCGAGGAACGTCCCCTCCAGGGCCCGGTACCCGTGCACCCCGCCGCCGCCGAACCCGGCCACCTCCCCGGCGGCCCACAGGCCGGGGACGGGGGCGCCGGCGTCGTCCAGCACCCGACCGGACAGGTCGGTCTGCAGCCCGCCGAGCGACTTGCGGGTCAGCACGTGCAGCCGGACGGCGATGAGCGGCCCGGCCGCCGGGTCAAGCAGCCGGTGCGGCGGTGCGGTGCGCGCGAGCTTCTCCCCGAGCGTCCGCCGGGCGTTGTGGATCGCCATGATCTGCAGGTCCTTGACGAACGGGTTCCGCAGCTGCCGGTCCCGGGCGACGACCTGGCGGCGGATCGCCTCGACGTCGAGCTCGGGGACGCCGCCGGTCAGCCGGTTCATCCCGGCGACGAGCTCGTCGAGACTGTCGGCGACGACGAAGTCGGCGCCGCGCTTGGTGAACGCCTCCACCGGCGCCGTCGCACCGGGCCGGACCCGGCCGAGCGTCGCCCGCACGTCCTTGCCGGTGACGTCCGGGTTCTGCTCGGACCCGGACAGCGCGAACTCCTTCTCGATGATCTTCTGGGTGAGCAGGAACCAGGAGTGCTCGTACCCGGTGGCGCGCAGCGCCGCCAGGGTGCCGAGGGTGTCGAACCCGGGGAAGTTCGGGGCCGGCAGCCGCCGCCCCGTCGCGTCCAGCCACAGCGACGACGGCCCGGGAATGATCCGGATGCCGTGGTCGGCCCAGATCGGGGAGTGGTTGCGCACGCCCTCGGTGTAGTGCCACATCCGGTCGGCGTTCACGATCCGGCCGCCGGCGTCCGCGGTGATCGCGAGCATCCGCCCGTCCACGTGGGCCGGCACCCCGGACACCATGTGCGACGGCGGCGTCCCCAGCCGCTGCGGCCAGTGCGCGCGGACCAGGTCGTGGTCGCCGCCGATCCCGCCGGAGGTCACGAGCACCGCCGGGGCGTTCACGGTGAACTCCCCGACGACGTCCCGGTTGGTGGGGGCGCCCCGCTCGGCGTCGTCGGGGGCGAGGACGGCGCCGTGCACGCCGGTGACGGCACCGCCGGTGACGGCGAGCCCGTCCACCCGGTGCCGGAACCGCAGCGTGATCCGGCCGGCCCCGGCGTGCGCGCGGACCCGGCGCAGGAACGGCTCCAGCACGCCGGGCCCGGTGCCCCAGGTGAGGTGGAAGCGGGGCACGGAGTTGCCGTGGCCGTCGGCGAGGTGCCCGCCGCGCTCGGCCCACCCGACGACCGGCAGCCACCGGACACCCTGGGCGTGCAACCAGGCCCGCTTCTCGCCGGCCGCGAAGTCCACGTAGGCCGTGGCCCACTGGCGCGCCCAGAAGTCCGCGCCGGACGGGTCGTCGACGCCCCGGTCGAACGCCGCCGACCCCAGCCAGTCCGACAGCGCCAGGTCGGCCGAGTCGCTGATCCCGGTGCGCCGCTGCTCGGGGGAGTCGACGAGGAACAGCCCGCCGAGCGACCAGAAGGCCTGCCCGCCGAGGTTCTGCTCCGGTTCCTGGTCCAGCACGACCACCGAGCACCCGGCGTCGGCGATCTCGGCGGCGGCGACCAGACCGGCGAGCCCGGCCCCGACGACGACGGCATCGGCATCCATGCCCACATGGTGCTCGTGAGTGGAAAGGAGGGCCAGGACCCTGGTTTCCACTCACGAGCACACTGTGCGGTATGAACGATCACGCCGCCGCCCGCGAGTCCCTCTGCACCTGGTCGCGCCGCATGGTGCAGGACGGGCTGGTGGTCGGCACGTCCGGCAACCTCTCGGTCCGCACCGGCGACCTGATCGCCGTGACACCGTCCGGGGTGGACTACGCGGCGATGGCCCCCGACGACGTCGTGCTCGTCGACCCGGTCGGTGCGGTCGTCGACGGCACCCGGACGCCGACCAGCGAGCTGCCGCTGCACCTGGCCGCGCACGCCCGCCACGGCACCCGCGCGGTCGTCCACACCCACTCGCCGGCCGCCGTGGCGGTGTCCCTGCTCCGCGACGAGGTCCCGCCGGTGCACTACCAGATCGCCATGTTCGGCGGTGCGGTCCGGGTGGCCGACTACGCGCCGTTCGGCAGCGACGCGCTGGTGCGGAACACGATGGCCGCGCTGGGGGAGCGGACCGCGGTCGTGATGGGCAACCACGGCACGCTGGTGCTCGGCGAGCAGCTCGGGGCCGCCTACGACGCCGCGCGGCAGCTGGAGTGGCTGTGCGACGTGTGGCTGCGGGCCCGCGCCGTCGGCGAGCCGCGGCTGCTGTCGCCGGAGCAGATCAGCGAGGCGCTGCGGCGGTTCGCGGTGCAGAAGGAGAAGGTGCGGGCGACCACGCCCGCGTCTCGGTGACGATCGCCGTGACGAGGTCGTGCGGGGTGACGTCGAACGCCGGGTTGTAGACCGGCGTGCCGGGCAGGGTCTGCAGCGTCCCGCCGTGCTCGCGGACCTCGTCGGCGCCGCGTTCCTCGACGACGATCTCCGCGCCGGTCGGGGTGCCCGGGTCGACCGTCTCCTCCGGCGCGACGACGACGAACGGGATCCCGGACCGGGCGGCCGCGCACGCCAGCATGTAGGTGCCGATCTTGTTGGCGACGTCGCCGTTCGCGGCGATCCGGTCGGCACCGGCGAACACGACGTCGACGAGGCCCTGCGCGATCGCGGCGGGCCCGGCGGAGTCGACGCAGAGCCGGTGCGGCACGCCGGCGCGGTCCAGCTCCCACACGGTCAGCCGGGCCCCCTGCAGCAGCGGGCGGGTCTCGCAGGCCAGCACCTCGGCCAGCGCGCCGCGCTCGTGCAGCCGCAGGATCGCGCCGAGCGCGGTGCCGCCGGGCCCGGCCGCGAGCGGGCCGGTGTTGCAGACGGTCAGGGCACGCAGCGGCCGGTCCGGGCACCGTTCGGCCACCAGGTCGGCGGCCCGCCCGGTGGCGGCGGCGTTGATCCGGGCCGCCTCGGCGGCGACGGCGCGGGCCTCGGCGAGCACGGCCGCCGGGCCGCCGTCGAGGGCCGCCAGCGCGCGCCGGGCGCCCAGCGACAGCGGTACCGCGGTGGGCCGGGCGGTGGCGATCCGCTCGGCGTCGGCCCGGACCGCGGCGCGGGCGTCCGGGGTGGTGGTGCCGTGCAGGTGTGCGGCGAGCGCGACGCCGAACGCGCCGGTGATGCCCAGGCTCGGCGCGCCGCGCACGGCCAGCGACCGGACGGCGTCGACCACGCCGTCCACGGTGTTCAGGAGGAGGTGGACCTCTGCCTGCGGCAGTGCCCGCTGGTCGAGCAGCACGACGGCGGGGCCGCCCTCGGCCGCGCCGGCCCAGTCCACGATCCGCATCGCCACCCCTTCCCGGTCCCGGTGCCCGACGGTACCGGCCGGTTCCTGATCAGGCCCCGGGCACGGCGGCGACGCGGCCGGCGCCGGCCGGAACCGGTGCACGGACGGCGGTCGTCTCCGCCCGGGAGCCGATGTGGCCGAGCGCGAGCGCCGCGAACTCCCCGGCCGCCTCGATCTGCGGCATGTGCCCGACCCGGCCGAACACGTGCGTGGTCACGTGCGGCAGCGCCCGCGCCGCCGCCCGCAGCTGGGAGGCCGGCAGGATCAGGTCCCGCTCGCCCCACACCACCAGGGTCGGCCTCGGCGCCCGCGCGGCCGCGGCGAGCAGCGCCCGTCGCCACCCCGGCCGCACCCCCTGTACGGTGCCGAGCCCGGTGGCGATGTCGAGGAAGGTCTGCGCGAACTCCGGCCGCCGCCCGATGTCGAGCCCGCGCTGCACCCGTTCCTCGGTGACCAGCGACCGGTCCACGAACAGCGAGCGCTCGGTCTGCCGGGCGGCCCGGGCGTCGAACCGGCCCAGCAGGAACCGGCCGAGCACCGGCACGCCCAGGATCCGCAGCGCGGGTGTCACCTCGCTCCCGAAGCCGGCCGGGTCGGCGAGCACCAGCGAGGTCACCCGGTCCGGGTGCCGGACCGAGATCAGCAGGGCGACGGCGCCGCCGAGGGAGTTGCCCATGAGGTGCGCCGGCCGGGTCTCGCCGAGCGCGTCGAGGGTGGCGACGGCCGTGTCGGCCAGCTTCTCCAGGGTGGCCGGTCCGGGCACGCGGTCCGAGTAGCCGAACCCGGCGAGGTCGGCGGCGACCACCCGGTACCCGGCGAGGTGGGCGTGCTGGTCGTCCCAGTCCTCCAGGCTCCGGCCGATGCCGTGCAGCAGCAGGACCGGCTCGCCTGCGGGGTCGCCGGACTCGCGGACCCGGATGCGGGTGCCGCGGACGTCGACGAACCGGGTGGCGGGCAGCGGGCTCACCGGGCACCCGCCGGGGTCCGCCTCCCGGAGGCTCCGACGAGCCGGGCGAAGATCCGCAGGCTGCTCGCGGGGGCGATCCGGGCGAGCGCGTCGGGGATCTTCGCGCTGGCCCCGATGAGCAGCCGCGGTCTGCGCTGCGCGACGGCGTCGACGATCAGCGCGGCGGCCTTGTCGGCCGGGAAGGTGAGCAGCTTCTCGAACTCGCGCCTGCCCTGCTCGGCCTCCTCGGCCGGGATGTTGACACCGGCCGGCGCGGACGCCGCGATACCGGTCCGGATGCCGCCCGGGTGGACGGTCGTCACGGTCGCGCCGAGCGGGGCGAGCTCGGCCCGCAGCACCTCGGAGAAGCCGCGCAGCGCGAACTTCGACGAGCAGTACGCCGACTGGCCCGGTGGGGCGATCAGCCCGAAGAGGCTGGACACGTTCACCACGTGCGCCCCGGGCCGTGCGGTGAGGGTGGGCAGCAGCGCGTGCGTGAGCCGGACCGGGGCCCGGAAGTTGACGTCCATGACCCGGTCGAACTCGTCCAGGGTCAGCCGGGCGAAGTCGCCGCCCAGCGCGACGCCGGCGTTGTTCACCAGCAGCCGGATCTCCGGGTGCGCGGCGCGGACCCGCGTCGCGAGGGCGTCGACGGCGTCGCGCTCGGCGAGGTCGACGGTCTCGGTGGTCACCGACAGGCCGGGGTGCTTGGCCCGGATCCCGGCCGCGACGGACTCGAGCCGCCCGCCGTCCCGGTCGACGAGCACGAGGTCGCTGCCGCGGGCGGCGAGCAGCCGGGCCACGTGCTCGCCCATGCCGCCCGCGGCCCCGGTGACCACGGCGGTGCCCTCCGCGAAGCGGAACGGGGTGCGGCGGCTCACGACGCCACCTCCTGCGCGCCGACGGTGCCGGCGGGTGCCGGGTCGGCGGCGATGCCGGACGCCGTCGGTGCCGGCACGGCGCCCGTGCGGCTCCCGAGCACCGAGGCGGGGGTGAGCAGCATGTCCTTCTTGAGGTCGGCCCGGCCGAGGCCGATCGCGTCCAGGAAGAAGTTCTGCCGCAGCCGCCACGGGTCCTTGCGGCCCTGGCGGGGGAACAGGTGCTCGGAGCGCTTCACGTAGCCGGACTGCAGGTCCAGCAGCGGCCGGTCCGGCGACACCGAGGGTGCCGGCGTCGCGATCGCGATCCGCTCGCGGTCCATGAGCGCCAGCAGCCGCGGGACGTAGCGGGCGACCAGGTCGGCACGCAGCGTCCAGGACGCGTTGACGTAGCCGATGCAGAACGCCAGGTTCGGGACGCCGGAGAGCATCAGGCCCCGGTAGGTGACCGTCTTGCCGATGTCGACCTGCTCACCGTCGACGTGGATCGTCATGCCGCCCAGCGGCTTCAGCGACAGCCCGGTCGCCGAGACGATGATGTCCGCCTCGAGCTCCTCGCCGGAGCGCAGCCGGATGCCCTTCTCGGTGATCCGGTCGATGTGGTCGGTGACGACCGACGCGGCCCCCCGGGAGATGGACCGGAAGAAGTCGCCCTCGGGGACCACGCAGAGGCGCTGGTCCCACGGCTCGTAGGACGGCGTGAAGTGCTGGTCCACGTAGGACTCGTCCTGGAGGAACCGCAGGGCCAGCCCGCGCAGCACCTTCTTGACGCGCTCGGGGCGGCGCCGGGCCAGCTGGTAGAAGCCCTGGGTGAGGGCGACGTACTGCAGGCGCAGGATGCGGTGCGCGAGCGAGGCGGGCAGGTGGCGCCGGAGCCGGTCGGCGACCGGGTCGGTGCCGGGCAGCACCGTCAGGTACGACGGCGAGCGCTGCAGCATCGTCACGTGCGCGGCGTGCTCGGCCAGCGACGGGATCAGCGTGACCGCGGTGGCGCCGGAGCCGATGACGACGACGCGCTTGCCGGCGTAGTCGAGGTCCTCCGGCCAGAACTGGGGGTGCACCCAGGTGCCGGCGAAGTCCTCCCGGCCGGGGAAGTCCGGCTGGTAGCCCTGGTCGTAGTCGTAGTAGCCCGAGCACATGAACAGGAACGCGCAGGTGTAGCGCCGGGGGCCGTCCGCGGTCTCGGCGTCCACGGTCCAGCGCGCGGTGGCCGAGTCCCAGGACGCCCCGACGACCCGGGTACCGAACCGGATGCGGCCCGTCACGCCGTGCTCGCGGGCCGCATCGGTGATGTAGCCGCGGATGCTGTGCCCGTCGGCGATCGACTTGCGTTCCCGCCACGGCTTGAACGGGTAGGCGAGGGTGAACATGTCCGAGTCCGAGCGGATGCCCGGGTAGCGGAACAGGTCCCAGGTGCCGCCGATGTCGTCGCGGCCCTCGAGGATCACGTAGTCCTTGCCGGGCAGCTCCTGCTGGAGCCGGCAGGCGGCGCCGATCCCGGACAGGCCGGCCCCGACGATGATCACGTCGTGATGTTCGGTGCCGTTCTCCGAGGTGGGCTGCGTCATGGAGCGGCCTCCTGCTCTGCCGTCGTCTGCACTGACCGTTGCACTGACTGTGCACTGCACTGACCTTGCTGGCCGGTCCCAGTGTGCCCGAAACCTACCGGCGGTAACTTGACCGCGCGCGACAACTACTTAACCTGATGCGACATGGGAACGGGATCGCTCACCCGGGCGAGGGCGTTGCGCGGGCTTCCGGAGCTGATCGGGGAGCTCGGCGGCGACGGCCCGGAGATGCTCGCGCGGTTCCGCATCCCGGTGTCCGCGGTGGACGGCGCCGACCCGGACGCGCTGGTCCCCACCCGGTCGGTCGCCCGGGTGCTGGAGACCGCGGCCGCGGAGCTGCGCTGCGCCGATCTCGGCCTGCGGCTGGCCGAACGGCAGGGCCCGGAGATCCTGGGCCCGCTCGCGGTCGCCGTCGAGAACTCGGCGTCGCTGGGCGACGCGCTGGACTGCGCGTCGAAATACCTCTACGTGCACAGCCCTGCCCTCACGATCGCCGCGGTCGCCGATCCGGAGGGCGTCGCCGGCGTCACGGGGCTGGAGTACGGCAGCACCGACCCGCTGCCGCCGCACGTGGCCGACCTCGGCGTGGGGGTGATGCACCGGATCGTGACGCTGCTGGCCGGCGGCTCCTACGGCCTCCGCTCGGTGCACCTGCCGCACCCGGCGCTGGCGCCGGAGCAGCGCTACCGGGACTTCTTCGGCGCCGAGGTGCGCTTCGGCCGGCCGGACGCGGTCCTGCGGGTGCCCGCGGACCTGCTGAGCCGCCCGCTGGACGGCGACGAGACCGTGCGGACGATCGCGATCGAGTACCTGGAGACCCACTTCGACCGCCCGGGCCGCCGGGTCACCGACCGGGTCCGCACGGCCGTGGACCGCTCGCTGGGGACCGGGCCGGTGCGGATCGGATCGGTCGCCCGGCTGCTGCGGGTCCACCCGCGCACCCTGCAGCGGCACCTCGCGGCCGAGGGCACCACGTTCGAGGAGATCGTCGACGAGGCCCGCCGGGACGTCGCCGAACGCCTCATCACCCGGACCGACCTGCCGTTCACACAGGTCGCGGCCATGGTGGGGCTGGCGGAGCAGTCGGCGCTCACCCGGGCGTCGCGGCGGTGGTTCGGGGCGCCGCCCCGGGCGCTGCGCCAGGGCGGGGTGACGGCGACGGCCGACCCGGCCGGGTGACCGGCTGCACCGGACGCCGGGTCCGGGCGACCGGGACCACCGCGCCGACTGCCGCGGTGCCATGGACGGGAACGCCCGAATGCGGGAACGCTCGCCGGATCGCGTGAGCGACGCCGGGGTTCGGTGAGCGTTCGGGTGATGGCCGCCTCAGGGCTGCCCGCCGCGCGGCGCGGGCGCCGGCTCGGACCGCCGTGCCGCGAGCACGGCCGCACCGGCCCCGCCCAGCCGGGGCAGGGTGGCCGTGCGCCCGGCGAGCAGCGGCAGCAGCGCCTCGATCGGGCCCCTGATCTCGGCGCCGGTCCCCGCGCTCCAGTCGGCGTCGGTCGCGCGCAACGCGAACCCCGCGAGCCTGCGGCGGGCGTGGAACGGGAAGCCGGTGCGCCACAGGAGCTCGGCCGCGACCCGCCCGGCCTCCGGCGGCACCGGGTGCCGGCGGCCGACGGCGACGGCGATGTCCTGGCCGTGCACCAGGGCGTCCATCATCGCGACGGCGAGCGTCTGGCCCGGGGCGAGCCGCCGGGACCCGACGCACCCGCGCAGGTCGGCGACCAGCTGCGGGGCCGGGCGGCGGGCGTGCCGCCGGGCGGTCTGGTCGATCATCCGGTCGAAGGACCCGCGGGCCCGGACGATCTCGACGAGCACCTGCCGCACGGTGGTCCGCGGGCCGAGCGCGAGGTGGGCGGCGACCTCGCGCACCCGCCAGCCGGCGCACGGCGTCGGCCGCTCCCACTCCTCCGGTGACAGCGACTCGAGGAGATCGGCCGCCCGGTCACGCTCGGAGTCGAGGACCTGCCACATCGCGTCCCGGTCCATGACGTCTCCTCGGGTTAGTATCAGCCTCTGACCAATATAGTCAGAGTCTCGTACTGCAGCAAGGAGCACGTGCATGGCGGAGGAGCTGAACATCGGGCTGCTGCTCTACATCCCGTACCGCGCCCTGGAGGGCCGGGTGTTCCGGGCGCTGGCCGAGGCGGGCTTCGCCGACATCACCCCCGCCCAGGCCCGGGTCTTCCAGCGGATCGGTCCGGACGGCAGCCGCCTCACCGAGCTCGCCGAGGCCGCCCAGGTCACGAAGCAGACCGCCGGGTTCCTGGTCGACCAGCTCGAACGCGCCGGGTACGTCGAACGCGCCCCGGACCCGTCCGACGCCCGGGCGCGCCTGGTCCGGATCACCGAGCGCGGCGCGGCCACGATCCCGGTCGGCGCCGCCACCATCGCCGAGATCGAGGCCGAGTGGACCGCGCACCTGGGTGCCGAGCGCATGCAGCAGCTGCGCGACACGCTCACCCGGCTGCGGGAGATCACCGATCCCTATCTGTGAGCCCCTGTGAACCCGCAGTACCGATGCTTCGGCCCCCGACCGCTGGGCCTCAGGGCGTGCGCAGCGCGTAGCGGCGTTCGGCGTAGTCGAGGTCGTCGCGCCACAGCCGGGTCGCGGCGGCGGTCATGGCCGGCCGGATCGCCGGCGCCAGCCGGGACGCGACGGCGAACCCGGGCCGCTCCGACCCGGCGACGACGGCCTCGATCACCGAGGTCCGCGGCCGCCCGTCCCGCCCCGGGCCGCGCGGGGTCGCGTGCGTCTCGACGACGCTGCCGGCGCCCTCGCCCTCGAGGATCCGCATCACGACCGTGCGCGGCTCCGGGCACACGAACTCGGCCCGGACCGGGACGCCGAGCCCCGGCCCGACCTTGAACGTGACCGCGACGGTGAACCGGTCGTCGCCCTCGGCCACGCCGCGGGCGGCCGGTGCGGACTCCACGGTCAGCCGCTGGAACGAGTACGGATGGAACCAGGCGCCGTGCCACGGGTCGAGCCGGTTGGCGACGATGTCCTCGGGCTCGCAGACCCCGGTGAGCGTGGTGACCGCGTCCAGGGTGCGCCCGGCCGGGCGGCGCGGGACCACGGGCACCTCGGTGGGGTCCTCGCCGCCGAGGGCGTCGAGCCGGGCCCAGACCAGCACGCCGTCGTCGTGCGCCGGGTACGGCGACCAGCCGGGCCCCGGCCGCGCACCGAGGCGCAGGCCGTGCCAGCGGCACACCAGCTCGCCGCGGTCGACCGCGGCCAGCGCCATCGGCGCCCCGAGGTGCGGGCAGGCCCCCGGCCCGATCCGCACCTGGCCGCCGGTGTCCCGCCAGGCGACGAGCTCGCGCCCGCCGACCCGGGTGCCGAACGGCCGGTCCGCCCGGACCTCCCGGCTCGCCGCGACCACGAACCAGTTCCCGGACGGCCGGGCGCGGGCCCGCTCCAGCGCCGCGGAGATCAGCGCCGGGTCGGCGTCGGCATGGGTGGGCTCCTGGCGGGCCCAGTCGGCGGCGGGCAGCGGCTGCAGCGGCCACGAGGCGGGCCAGCGCGCGGTGATCCGGGACAGTGCGGTGAACCGGGGCAGCAGGGTCATGGCGTTCCCCCTCGGCGACGTCGCGTCCCCTCCCGCCGGCGCTGCATCGCGTACCCGGCGGCCCGCGTCAGCGGCCCGAGCCGCCCGCCGGTGGGGACGGTCTCGAGCGGGTGCCCGGCGAGCCCCCAGCCGGCCAGCAGCCGGTTCCCGGCCTGCCAGCCGGTGCTCGCCGCGCGTTCCATCAGCGCGACCGGCAGGTCGATCCGGATGCCGTCCCCGGCGAGCACGAGGCCGTCGACCGGGGTGGCGACCGTGGGCCGGCGCGCGAACGCGCCGACCCCGAACATCGGGCAGTCGGCACGCCACTCGACCAGCTCGCCGACGGTCCGGGCGGCGGCGGTCTCCGGGTACACCTCGTGCAGCCGGGCGAGGCAGCGGGCCCGCAGCTCGGCGGTCCAGGCGTCCTCGCCGGCCCCGGCCGGCACGGTCGCCGCGTAGGCGTGCAGCTCCACGACCGACCCGCCGGTCCGGGCCGCCCAGGCCGCCGCGTCGCGCTCGTAGCGGTCCGGGAGCGAGACGTTGTCCAGCGGGTCGAGGCCACCGGTGCCGAGGAACGGCGGCCGGTCCGCGCGCAGCGGACGGTCGAGCCAGAGACGCTGCACCAGGAACGGCGGCGCGGTGCCGAGCGCGGCGACGTCGGCGCGCCAGCGGTCCAGCGCGTCCGGCCCGGCGACCGACGAGCTCGCCGGGCCGAGCCCGGGGGAGGCCGCCACGATCTCCTGCAGACCCCGGACGTCGGCCGCCAAGACCACGGCGTCCGCAGTGGAGACACCGCCGGACGAATGATTCACGTGGAACCGTCCACTGGTGACGTCCCGCTCCACCGAGGACACGGCGGTCCCGGTGCGGAACGTGACACCCCGGGCGGACAGGTAGTGCCGCAACGGTTCCCACAGTGCGACGTCGAAGCCGTCGTCCGGGACGTCGAACGTCAGCCCCTCGGAGGAGCCGAGGAAGTAGATGTGGAACATCGTCGCGAGCTCGGCGGCCGACATCGCCGACGGCGGCGCGAAGAAGCTGCGGGAGAACACCTCGAACGCCAGGTGCCGTGCGGCCGGCGGGAAGTTGATCGAGGAGAGGAAGCTCTCGGCGTCGACGTGGTCCAGCGCGTCGTAGATCGCGGGGACGGACACGCAGCCCAGCGGCGCCGCCGCGCGGGGGTCCAGGCGCGCCAGGTCCGCGGGCCGGAACGTGGGGCTGCGCAGCGCGAACAGCACGGCGTTCCACGGCGGCGTGCGGGGCAGGCCGCGGAACGTGTCACGCCGGCCCCCGGCGTCGACCAGCGGGTAGTCGTCCAGCGCGACGAGGTGCTCCAGGCCGGGGTCGCCGCGCCGCAGCAGCTGGCGCAGGTTGTAGTACTGCCGGAAGAACGCGTGGAACCCGCGCCCCGTCGAGACCGGGGTGCCGTCCGGCAGGGTCGCGGACCAGCCGCCCACCCGGCCGCCCAGGTAGGGCTCGGACTCGAGCACCTCGACGACGACGCCCCGCTCGGCCAGCCCGGTCGCCGCGGCCAGCCCGGCGATCCCGGCCCCGACGACGGTGACGCGGGGCCGCCGGCCGAGCAGGCCCGCGTCACCGAGCCCGCCCGCGGGCGGGTGGACGGCCCGCCGCCGGTCGCACGGCCGCACGCTCACGGGCGCGTCCCCAGCACGGTGTGCACCACGTCGCGCTGCCAGCCGGTCATCGTCTCGGACCCGACGGCGTCGAACCCGGCCGCACGCATCCGGTCGCGCAGCCGCCCGACGCCGTCGAACGTCGTCACGCTGCGCCACAGATGCCGGTACAGCGCCGTCCCGCCGGACGTGGCCCGGCCCAGCGGGACGATCACGCCCCAGCAGACCGCGTGCCACACCGCGCGGGCGCGGGCCGAGTCGGCGACCGAGTACTCGTGCACGGCCAGGGTCCCGCCCGGGCGGAGCAGGTCGTGGAAGCGGCGCAGCTGCGCGTCCGGGTCGTCGAGGTTGCGCAGCAGGTAGGCGGCGAGGATCCCGTCGAACGGCCCGGTCACGCCGTGGGCCGCCATCGCCTCGACATCGGTGTGCACGAACCGCACCGAGGCCGGCCACGGCTTCGTGCGGGCCCGCTCCAGCATGCCGGCCGACGCGTCCACGGCGACGATCTCGGCGCGCGGCGCGACACCGAGCAGCGCGGCGGTGGACGCGCCGGTGCCGCAGCCGGCGTCGAGCAGGCGCAGCCCCGCCCCGTCGCGCGGGAGCCGCATCCGCGCGGCCGAGGCGTGCAGGTGGTCGTGGTAGCCGGGGTTCAGGCCGACCAGGCGGTCGTAGTCGGCGGCGCCGTCGTCGAAGTGGGTGGGTACCTCGTGCCGGGGCAGCCCGGTCCGGCCGACGGCTGCGGTGCGGGTGGGGCTGGGGGAGTGCGCGTCGGCCATGGCCGGAGCGTAGAACCCCCTCACCGCAGCCGCAGGAACCCCCACGCGGCCAGCCAGACCGTGCCGGCCGTGAGCGCCATCGCCCCCGGGACGTGCACGACCAGGCCGGGGATCTCGCCGAACCAGGCCTGCACGAAGCTGAACGCGAACACCGAAGCCGCCACGGCGACCGGCCACCACGGCGCGGCCCGGACCGCGCGGAGCCAGCCGGCGGCCAGCGCGGCCAGCCCGGTCACGACGTGCAGCACGATCGCCCCCGCTCCGTGCAGGCCGGGGTCGCCGCCGGTGAACAGCCCGCCCGCGGTGACGAACTGCCAGGCGAGCACGGCGACCGCGGCGAGCGTCAGCACCCGGAACGCCAGTACCGGGGCCGGCGCCGGCCGGTCGGGGGAGGCGTGACGGTTCGGCGCGGGCATGGCACTCCCGGGGCTGCGAGGGAACACGAGGAGCGCCCCGGCCGGTCAGGCGTGGGTGACCCGGCGGACCGACCACGGGGTCAGGAAGTCCCGCTCCGGATCGGGACGGTACCCGGCGATCGCGGCGAAGTGGCGGTCGACGAACCCGTGCAGCGCGGCGCGGTGGCCGTCGGCGTCCGGGGCGTGGAGCTCGTCGTCGCGCCAGCCGCACTCGCACGCCGCGCGGAAGCCGGTGTAGGCCGGGCCGTCGAGGTGGTCGTCGAGCACGTCGGTCCAGATGCCGGTGTCCCGGCCGTCCGGGGTGCGGCCGCTGACGAACCCCTCGTGGTCGTCCGAGCCGGGGACGTCACCGGGTCCGATGTAGAGCACGTCGTCGATGGTCCGCGCCGCCGGCCCGTGGACCAACGCCCGGTGGCCGGACGGGTACGGCGCCGCGCCCGGCGGTCGACGACGCGATCGGCGGTACCTCCGCCCGGGTGAGGTCGCCGGGTTTGTCCGCGCGCGTGCCGGGAAGACCCCCGGCGATGCGTACCGACTGGATCCGACCCCTCAACGACCGCGACGGGCCGTTCGCGACCGTCGTCATGGACGCCACCCACGACACGGCCGACGCCACCGAGCAGTACCGGCTCCGGTGGCGGGACCTGCGGGAGCGGCTCGCGGACTCCGGTGCGGACGACGCGACGCTGGCCGTGCTGGACCGGGCCGTCACCGGTGCCGACGTGCCGGACGGCACCGCGGGCCGGGTGCTCGTCGCCGACACGGAGGCGGTCCTGCTCGACCGGTTCACCGAGGTCCCGCCCGAGCGGGGCTCCGCGCGGTGGGGGTCGGTGCCCGACCTGCTCGCCGTGGTCCGTGCGGGCGTCGACGAGGTGCGGACCGTGGTCGCCGCCGTCGACAACACCGGCGGCGAGATCCGGGGTGTCGACGGCGTCGTGGAGACCGTCGACTCCGCCGAGGTCGACCCCGGGGGCCCGGTGCACAAGGCGCACATGCCCGACCCCGTCGCCGGTAACGCCGACGCCCGGGTGGAGGAGACCTGGCGGCGCAACGCCCGGGCCGTCGCCGAGCGGGTCGACGCGCTCGTGCGCGCCGGGCACGCCGACCTGCTGGTGGTGGCCGGTGACGCCCCGGCAAGGGCCCGGCTGCGGGACGAGCTCGCGCCGGCCTCGGCGGAGATCATGGCCGAGATCGAGCACACCGGGGGAGCGGTCCCCGACCAGGTCGACGACACCGTCCGGGCCGCGGCCGACGAGGTGCGGGAGCGTCGGCGCGCCGAGACGGTGGAGAGCTTCGCGACCGCCTCCGGTCGCACGGACGGCCTCGCGGTCACCGGCCTGTCGCCGGTGGTGGACGCGGTCCGGGCGCGTGCCGTGGAGACGCTGCTCGTCGACCCCGCCGCGGTCCCGGGCACCGAGCTGCTCGTGGGTGACGACCCGACGACCGTCGCGGAACGCTCCGCCGACGTGCTCGCCGGGGGACCGACCCGCTCCGGCCCGGCCGCGGACGTGCTGGTGCGGGCCGTCGCCGCGACCGACGGCGCGGTGCTGCTCGTCCGGCCCGGCGACGATGTGACCCTCACCGACGGCCTCGGCGCCGTGCTGCGTTTCCCGGTCGCCGCGTGAGCGGGTGGTTCACCTGCCCGGCCCAGTGACGTCCGTCCTGGCCGCCGGCCGGGTGAATCCGGCTCGCGAGGTGGTTCGCACCGGGCGGGGTCGGGTATCACGAGGAACGTACGGACCCCGGTACGGGCCGGGTGCTGGGGAGCCTCCCGGTCCGTCGTCCCAGGTCCGGGACGCGGCTGCATCGGGGGCGGTCGCGCCCCGGACCTCTCTCGTGTTCCGCCCGTCAGCTCCCGCGGTGGAACCGTTCGTGCAGGGCCCGGACCCGCGGCGCGAGGTCCGGGTCGGGCCCCTCGACCCGCACCCCCGGTGCCACCTCGGGGACCGGCAGCGGCCGTACCGGGCCCGGCGGCGCCCCGAGCTCCCGCAGCCAGGCGGTGAGCTGCGCGGTCGAGCTCGCGTACACGATCCGGCCCAGCCCCACCCACGCGTGCGCGGCGGCGCACATCGGGCAGTGCTCGCCCGAGGTGTAGACGGTGGCGCCGGCACGCTCGGCGGGTGTCAGCAGCTCGGTCGCCCGGCGGGCCAGCGCGAACTCCGGGTGCCGGGTCCGGTCGCCGCCGGCGACCCGGTTGCGGTCCTCGGCCCGCACCACGCCGGACGGGTCGACCAGCACCGAGCCGAACGGCTCGTCGCCCGCGTCGAGGGCCTCCTCGGCCAGCTCGACGCAGCGTCGCAGGTGCTCCCGGTCGCGCTCGTCCATCGGCGTCCCACCCCTTTCCCCGGCGCGGGATCCTAGACCGACGCGGGGTGGGGGACTCCCGACACCGGGTATATGCTTGCCGATAGGCAACTGAATGGAGGGCGATGAGCGGACTCGACCCCGACGAGCTCACCCGGCTGCGCGTGGACCTGGCCCGGATCGCGCGCGGGCTCGACCGGCACTCCCGCGGGTCGGAGCTCACCCGCACCCAGGTCTCCGTGCTCGGGACGGTGGTCGTGCGCGGGCCGATCGGGATGGGGGAGCTCGCGACGATCGAGGGGCTGAACCCGACGATGCTGTCCCGGCTCACCGGGAAGCTCGAGGCCGCCGGGCTGCTCGTGCGCGACGCCGACCCCGCCGACCGGCGCGCCGTGCGGGTCGCCGCCACCGAGGCCGGCACCGCCGAGCACGGGCGCCAGCGCGAGGAGCGCGCCCGGCTGCTGGCCCGGCACGTCGACGGCCTGCCCGAACACCACGTCGACGGCCTGCGCGCCGCGCTGCCCGCCCTGGACGCGCTCGCGACCTCGCTGCGGGACCCGCGGTGAGCGCCCGGACCGCGGTCCGGGACCTCTCCGGGCGGACCTTCGCCGCCCTCTCCGGCCGGAACTACCGGCTGTGGTTCGGCGGCCAGTCGATCTCGATGGTCGGCACCTGGATGCAGTCGGTGGCGCAGTCCTGGCTGGTCTACGAGCTGAGCGGGTCCGCGGCCGTGCTCGGCACCGTGATCGCGGTCCAGACCCTGCCCACCCTGCTGCTCGGCCCGTACGCCGGGGTCTGGGTGGACCGGCTCGACCGGCGGCGGCTCATGATCGGCCTGCAGTCGCTGATGGGCCTGCAGGCGCTGGCGCTCGCCGTCCTCACCCTCACCGGGACCGTCGCGCTGTGGCACGTCTACGTCCTGGCCGCCGTGCTCGGGCTGAACAAGGCGTTCGAGAACCCGGCCCGCCAGACGTTCGTGCACGAGCTGGTGGGCCCCGGGGACCTGCGCAACGCCGTCACCCTCAACTCGGTGCTCACCAACGCGGCCCGCGCGGTCGGCCCGGCCGTCGCCGGGCTGGTGATCGTCGCCGGCGGGACCGGGATGTGCTTCGCGCTCAACGCGGCGAGCTTCGTCGCGGTCGTGTCCTCGCTGCTGCGCCTCGACGTCTCCGCGCTCACCGCGGCCGAGCCCGCGCCGCGCGCACCCGGCCAGCTGCGGGAGGGTCTCGCCCACGTCCGCGGCAAACCCGAGCTGCGGGTGCCGCTGCTGATGATGGCGCTCATCGGCTGCCTGGCCTACGAGTTCCCGGTCGTGCTGCCGGTCGTGGCGTCGGAGACCTTCGGCGGCGACGCCGCCACCTACGGCTACCTCACCGGCGCGATGGGGGCCGGCGCGGTGCTCGGCGGGCTGGTCGTCGCGGGCCGGGGCCGGACCGGGCTGCGGTCCCTGGTGGGGACCGCGCTCCTGTTCGGCGCGGCGCTGGGCCTCGCCGCGGCCGCGCCGGCGCTGTGGGTCGCGCTGATCGCGATGGGCCTGGTCGGGACGGCGAGCGTCGCGTTCATGTCCGGCGGCAACAGCACCCTGCAGCTCGCCGCCGCCCCGCACCTGCGCGGCCGGGTGATGGCGCTGTGGTCGGTCGCCTTCCTCGGGTCGACACCGATCGGCGGTCCGATCGCGGGCTGGGTGGCCGAGCACCTCGGGGGGCGCGGCGGGCTCGCACTGGGTGCGGTGGCGTGCCTCGTCGCCGCGGCCCTCGGATGGCCGGCCGCCCGCCGGGCGGGGTCAGCGGATCCGGCCGCCGGTGGCGATCCGCAGCAGGTCGCGGGCCGTGCCCTGCAGTGAGGTGCCCTCCTGCCAGACGGCACGGAACTCGAGGGTGAGCTCGGCGCCGCGCACCGGCACCTCGACCAGGGCGCCGGCGGCGAGGTCGGCGGTGACCACCCGGCGCGGGAGCACGGCCGGCCCGGCGCCGCCGCGCACGGCGGCCCGGACGGCGGCGTCGGTGGCGAGCTCGCGGGCCGGGGCCGCGACCGGCACGTCCGGCGCCGCCGCGGCGAGCGCCGCCTCCAGCGCCGGCCGGGACCCGGCACCCCGGCCCCGGGTGACCAGGGCGCTGCCGGCGAGCTCGGCGGCGTCCACCCCGGCGCCGCCTGCCCACGGGTGACCCGGCGGGACCACGACGACCAGCGTGTCGGTGACGACGGTCGTCGCGTGCAGCTTGTCCAGCGGCCCGGCGGTCTCGACGATGCCGACGGCCGCGTCGCCGTCCCGGACCGCGGTGGCCGGGTCGTCGGTGGCGAGCAGGGTCACCTGCCCGCCGGGCCCGTCACGCAGCTCGACCAGCCAGGCCGGGAGCAGGCCCTCCGCTGCCGTCGGCCCGGCCGCCACCACGACGACCGGGTCCTCGCCGCGGGGCGGCCGCAGCGCGGCGACCGCGGCGTCGAGGTCGTGGGCGGCGGCGAGCACCGGGCCGGCCCACCCGGCCAGCAGCGCCCCGCGCGGGGTCAGCCGGCTGGACCGCCGCCCGCGCGCGCCGCGCTCCAGGACGGGCGCGCCGACCTGCTGCTCCACCGCCCGGATGCGGGCGTTGGCGGCCTGCACGGACAGGCCGAGCTCGCCCGCGGCGGTCGCCAGGCTGCCGGTGCGGGCGACCGCGACGAGCACGGCCAGCGCGGTCAGGTCGGGGACGGAGGTGGGTGCGGAGGACATCCGGACCAGCGTAGGCGCCCGCCGGGGGAACCCCGGTGACAGCCCGCTCGGAGGTCGCTAGCGTCCGGTCCCATGCCCGCCCCGCCGTGGCCGCACACCCGCGCCGACCTGGCCGAGGACCTGCGCGCACTCGGGCTCGGCGCCGGGCAGGCGGTGCTCGCGCATGCGGGGATCCGCTCGCTCGGCCCGCTGCTCGACGGGCCGGACACGCTGATCGACGCGCTGCTCGACGCCGTCGCACCGGGCGGGACCGTGCTGGCCTACACCGACTGGCAGGCGCCCTACCTGGAGTTCCTCGACGACGGCCGGGTCCCGGACGGCCTGCGCCCGCACGTGCCGCCCTTCGACCCGGCGGCCTCCCGGGCGATCCGGGACAACGGCGCGTTCCCGGAGTTCCTGCGCACCCGGCCCGGCGCGCGGCGCAGTGGCTCGCCGGGCGCCTCGATCGCGGCGCTCGGCGCGGATGCGGAACACTTCGTCCGCGACCACCCGCTGGACTACGGCTACGGCACCGGCTCCCCGCTGGCGCGGCTCGTCGCGGCCGGTGGGAAGGTCGCGATGGTCGGCGCGCCGTGGGACACGATGACGCTGCTGCACCACGCCGAGCACCTCGCCGACCTGCCGGGCAAGCGGGTCACCCGGTACGAGGTGCCGCTGGCCGCGCCCGGCGCGACGGTGTGGCACACGGTCGAGGAGTTCGACACGAGCGTCCCGGTGACAGCCGCGTTCCGTGACGACCACTTCGACCGGATCGTCACCGACTTCGTGGCCGGTGGCGGCGGTCGCCGGGGCCCGGTCGGGGAGGCGGACACGCTGGTCGTCGACGCGGCCGACATCTGCGCGTTCGCCGTGCGGTGGCTGGAGGAGCGTGGCCGCTGAGTCGCGCTCAGCGGCCGAACAGGCCGCGCAGGTAGGCCGCCTGGCCGGCGTGCTGCAGGTCGTCGCCGAGCACGCTGACCAGCCGCTCGCCGAGCGTGACCCCCTCGCCGTAGGTCGGGGGGAGCACCCGGGACAGGTCGTCGTCGGTGAGGTTGCGCAGGTGGCCGGTGGTGCGGGCGTGCACGGCCTCGCCGTACCCGGTCAGCAGCGCGGGCGTGGTCCGGACGGCGTCCACCTGCTCCGGCGAGTGGCCGAAGCCGGTGTCGGCGGGATCGAGGTCGAGGCCGAACCGGTCGGCCCACCCGTCGTCGGTCCAGACCTGGCCGGTGCCGAACGCCTCGGCGACGTGGTCGTCCTGGACCCGCAGCAGGTGCCAGACCAGCCAGCCGATCGGGTTGCCCCGGCCGCCGTCGCCCTCCGGCCGGCGCACGAGGTCCGGTGCGGTGAGGCCGTCGAGCACGTCGTGCACGAGCTCGTCGACGCGGCCGAAGTGGTCTTCGAGTAGCTCCGCGGAGGTCGTCATGGCCGAGACCTTCCCCCTCGAAGCCTTCCGCATGCGGCCGGGCGCGGCCTAGCGTGGGCAGCGGTGACCGAGATCGAGAAGACCCACAGCGCGCACTGGGGTGTGTTCCGCGCCCGTTTCGACGGCAGCCGGCTCCGGGTCCGCCCGCACCCGGGTGATCCCGACCCGTCGCCGGTGCTGGACAACGTCCCGGCCGCGGTCGCGCACCCGGCCCGGGTGGCCGCCCCGGCGGTGCGGCGCGGCTGGTGGGAGCGCGGCCCGGGCCGGGACCCGGCCCGCGGCCGCGACGGCTACCGCACGGTGTCCTGGGACGCCCTGCTGGACCGGCTCGCCGAGGAGACCCACCGGGTCCGGACCGCCCACGGCGACGCGGCCGTCTACGGCGGGTCCTACGGGTGGGCCTCGGCCGGCCGGTTCCACCACGCGCAGGGCCAGCTGCACCGCTTCCTGGCCGTGACCGGGGGATACACGCGCTCGGTCAACACCTACTCCGGTGGCGCGGCCGAGGTGATCCTGCCGCAGGTGCTGGGCAGTTTCGACGCGGTCACCCGGTACGCGGTCAGCTGGGACCAGGTGGCCGCGCACACCGACACCGTGCTGGCGTTCGGCGGGATGGCGCTGAAGAACTCCGCGATCGCCGCCGGCGGGGTCAGCCGACACGTCGAGCGCGGTGCGATGCGGGCGGCGCGCGACCGCGGTGCGGTGTTCGTGCTGGTCAGCCCGCTGCGCCCGGACCTGCCGGAGGAGGTCGACGCCACCTGGCTGCCGATCCGCCCCGGCACCGACGTGGCGTTGATGCTCGGGCTGATGCACACCGTCGTCGCCGACGGCCGGCACGACGCCGACTTCCTCACCTCGCACTGCGACGGCTGGGAGCAGCTGCGCTCCTACCTGTTCGCCGACCCGGTGAAGGACGCCGACTGGGCGGCTGCCGTCACCGGCATCGACGCCACGGTGATCCGCGAGCTCGCCTGGCGGATCGCCTACGGCCGCACCCTGATCACCCTCGCGCAGTCCCTGCAGCGGGCCGAGCACGGCGAGCAGCCGGTGTGGGGCGGGGCCGCACTGGCCGCCGTCCTCGGCCAGATCGGGCTGCCCGGCGGGGGATTCAACTACGGCCTCGGCTCGCTCGGGCACTACGGCCGGGCCCGCACCGCGGTGCCGGTGCCGACGTTCTCCCGGGCGCAGAACCCGGTCGACTCCGTCATCCCGGTGGCCCGGGTCGCGGACATGCTGCTGAACCCGGGCGGGACCTACGTCTACGACGGGGCCGAGCGCACCTACCCGCACGTGCGGCTGGCCTGGTGGGCCGGCGGCAACCCCTTCCACCACCACCAGGACCTGCGCAGGCTGCGTCGGGCGGTGGCCGAACTGGACACCTTCGTCGTGCACGATCCGATGTGGACGGCGACGGCGCGGCACGCCGACGTCGTCATCCCGTCGACGACCACTCTGGAACGGGACGACATCGGCGCGTCCAGTTCGGACCCGCTCGTGGTCGCGATGAAGCAGCTGGTGCCGCGGCACGGCGAGTCGCGCGACGACTACGACGTCCTGTCCGAGCTGGCCCACCGGCTCGGGCACGGGGAGGCGTTCACCGAGGGCCGCACGGCGCAGGAGTGGCTCGTCCACATGTACGACCGCACCCGCAAGGCGCTCGCCGACCGCGGCCTGGCCGCCCCCGACTTCGAGGAGTTCTGGGCGCGCGGCGAGCTGGAGCTGCCCCAGCGCCCCGACGACGGCGGCGTACTCGCCCGGTTCCGCGCCGACCCGCAGGCGCACCCGCTGCCGACCCCGTCCGGCAAGGTCCAGGTGGCCTCGGCGACGATCGCGGGCCACGGTCTCGCCGACCACCCCGGCCACCCGGCCTGGCTGGAGCCCACCGAGGCCCCCGACGAGCGGCACCCGTTCTGGCTGGTCGCCAACCAGCCGGCGACCCGGCTGCACTCGCAGCTGGACTTCGGGGCGCACTCGGCCGGGGCGAAACGCTCCGGTCGCGAGGTCGTCCGGATCCACCCGGACGACGCCGACCGGATCGGCGTGGCCGACGGCCAGGTCGTCCGGATCCACAACGACCGCGGGGCCTGCCTGGCCGCGGCCCGGCTGTCCGAGGACATCCGCCCGGGCGTGGTGCAGCTGCCCACCGGGGCCTGGTGGGACCCGCGCCCGGACCCGGAACGACCCGGGTACGGCGACGACGGGCTCTGCGTGCACGGCAACCCGAACGCCGTCACCCGCGACCGCGGGTCGTCCTCGCTGGCGCAGGGGTGCAGCGGGCAGCTCAGCGCGGTCGCGGTCTCGCCGTTCCCGCACGAGCCGCCGGTGGTGGCGGCGCACACGGCACCGCCCACGGCCTGACCGGACGGCCGGCCCCGGCCGGCCGCCGCCGGTCACTGCCGGCGCTCACGGAACCCGGCAACGCTCGCGAGATCGGGTGAGCGTTCCCGGGGTTTCGTGAGCGTCCGTGCTGCGGGGCCTGCCGGGGCGGGGGCGGAGGGGTCAGGCTGTGGCGCGCCGGGTGGCGAGGCGCCGCCGTCCGCCCTCGGTGGCCGCGTCGATCTGCCGCACCCCGAGCGCCTTCGCGAGCCCGGCGGGCGGCATGTCGCCGTAGATGCTCTCGAACTCGCCCGCGACGAACGTCTCGTGCCAGATCCCGACCGCCCCGGGCACCCGGCGCGCCCGCCGGTTGAACGCGGCCCACGCCGGGCGGTGCAGCCGGCCGGTGTCGTTCGCGTAGGCGTAGAGCGACTCGCGGTCGCGCCAGTACTGGATCACCATCGGTCCGCCGGCGCCGAGGACCAGCCGGTGGCCGAGCAGGCCGGAGCCGGGATCCTTCGAGAGCTCGGCCAGCATCTTCGGCATCGCGGTGAACACCGGAACCCAGGCGTCGACCCGCCACGGCCGGTTGAGACGCATCCCGATCAGGAAGACGACGATCTCGCCGTCGGCCGGTTCGTTGGTCGTCCGGGTGTACTGCGCCATGGTGACTCCTCTCCTCGTTCGGATACTCACACTATCCGATATGTGGAGAGTTGCGCTATCTATTTCTCGAGCCAGGCCCGGATCTCGCCGGAGTCGGCGCCCATGGCGGGCGGCGAGCGCCGGTAGGACGGCGGGGTCGCCGAGTACGTGACCGGGTTGCGGACCGTCGGGACCGCCGCCGCGTCGGGGGCCCGGACGACCGGCTCCAGGCCCAGCTCCTCGGCCAGCGCGACGCCCCGGTCGACGGTGTTGATCGGCCCGCAGGGGACGCCGGCCTCGGTGATCGCGGTGTACCACTCCTGCGCGGTGCGGGTCGCCAGCCGGGCGCGCAGCCGTTCCTCGATCTCGGTGCGGTGGGCGATGCGGTCGGACATGGTGGCGAACCGGGGGTCCTCGGCCATCGCCGGATCGCCGAGCACGGTCGCGAGCCGGCGGAACTGGCCGTCGTTGGCCGCAATGACGATCAGGTCGCCGTCCGCGGTCGGCATCGGCTGGTAGGGGAACACGCTGGGGTGCTCGTTGCCCATCCGGTGCGGCACGGCCCCCGCGGCGACGTAGGCCTCGGTCTGGTTGACCAGTGTGGACATCGCGACCGACAGCAGGTTGGTCTCCAGCAGCTGGCCCTCGCCGGTCCGCTCGCGGTGCCGCAGCGCCGCGCACACCGCCAGTGCGGCGTGCAGTCCGGTGAGGACGTCGAACACCGCCACACCCGCCCGGTACGGCGGCCCGTCCGCCTCGCCGGTGAGGCTCATCAGCCCGGAGACCGCCTGGACGAGCAGGTCGTAGCCGGGCAGGTGGGCGCCGCCGCGGCTGCCGAACCCGGAGATCGAGCAGTACACGACCGACGGGTTGTCCCGGGCCACGGCGGCGTGGTCGAGGCCGAACCTCGCCATCCCGCCCGGTTTCATGTTCTCCACGAGGACGTCCGCCCGGTGGGCCAGCCGGCGGGCGAGCTCCAGATCCTCGGCGTCGGTCAGGTCCAGCACGACCGACCGCTTGTTCCGGTTGATCGACAGGTAGTAGGTCGCGATGTCGCCGTGGTCGGGGTCGTGGACGGCCGGCGGCTTCCAGGTCCGGGTGTCGTCGCCGCCGGGGCCCTCCACCTTGATCACGGTCGCGCCGAGGTCGGCCAGCATCATCGTCGCGTACGGGCCGGCCAGGACCCGCGAGAAGTCGGCGACCAGCACGCCGTCGAGGGGGCCGGGGGCGGGCTCGTCACCGAGCGGGGAGTGATCCACGTCCCGGCACGCTAGCCGCGGGTCCTGCGGACCGACAAGCGAGGCAGGATCTTGACGGGCCGTGACGTTCCTGCCCGTTCCGGTGGGGTGGTCGAGCGGCGAGCATCGAGGCCATGACCAGGGATGACAACGTTCTTGCCCGGGTGCTCGTCCGGGTCGGTCGCGCCGTGCGTGAGGCCCTGCGGGTCCAGGAGGAGCTCTGGGCCCTGTTCGAGCGGATCGACCCGGACCCGTGGGAGGAGCTGCACTGGAGGGCGACGGCCTCGGGGTGGCGGCTGTACGGCGCGGTCCTCCCGGAGGCGCTGCGTGGTTCGGCGGCACGGCCGGACTCACGTCGTGGTCGGGTCCCGTCGGAGGGCCCGGTACTCGAGGGCGACCAGCACGATGACCGCGATGTCCAGCGCGGCCAGGAACAGCAGTAGGACCGATCCGGTGTACGCGGCGTGGGTGAGCTCGTAGCCGACGAACACGCCCAGCGCGACCGTCGCCACCGGGTACGCCGGCCGCCAGTGGCGCAGCAGCGCGAGTACGAGCACGAGCTTGATGAGGCCGTGCACCGCGAGGTACACGACGGCGAACGTCCGGTTCCCGGAGGCGAACTCGTCGGTCCCGGCCACGAGGTGGCGGGCCAGGGTTCCGTCCGGTGGACCGAGCAGGTCGCGGGCGAGCACGACGGCCACCAGCCGGTGCACGGCCGCCCCGGAGACCGCCAGCAGCACGCCGGCGGTGATCAGTTCCGCGGCCCCGTCGACGCCCTTGACCAGCAGCGCGATCCTGAACAGCCGCTCCCTGCGGCGCGGCGCGGCGGCCCGGTTCGTCACGCGGGTGATGCTCACACACCCTGCCTGCCTCGGTGCAGCTCGCGCGGCCTCTCCGCTTCCCCGGCCGCCGCGGTACCTGCTTGCAGGTCAGGTGTTGCTCCTTCCGAGTGAACATTCGCGGTGGAGGCCATCGGGATCCGGTTCTGTCGGTAGTGGACCCGGACGGCTACCTGCTGCTGGCCGGGCCGTTGCGCCGCCGCCCCCGCACCCGCGCCCCGAACGACCGGAACGGCCCGAAACCACCGGGCGCGCCGCAGACACCGAGGACGCCAGGTGCACCGGGCACACCGCCGCCGGTGCGCGGCGGAGTCGTCGAGCTCCACATCAGCCTCGACGAGCTCGACCGCTACGCCGCCGACCCCCAGCTGGCCGGCTGGCACCCGCTGCTGGCCGAGATCGCCCGCGCCTGGGCCGACCGCGACACCCGGCGCGCCCGGCTCGACGCCGACCCCACCGCCCGGTTCGCCCGCGGACCCCTGGCCACCCACGTCCAGGTCCGGGACCGCACCTGTGTCGGCCCCGGCTGCACCCGCCCGGCACGACGCTCCGAACTCGACCACACCACCGACCACGACCACGGCGGACCCACCGTGCCGGCCAACATCGGACCCTGCTGCGGGCGCCACCACGCCGACAAGGACCGCGGCTGGACCCTGACCCAACCCGAACCCGGCCGGTTCTGCTGGAGGAGCCCGTTGGGGCGCACCTACCGCACCCGCGGCGAACCCGTCCGCCCCGACCTGCCCGACCCCGACCCTGACGCGGAGCCGCGCGAGGAGCCGGGCGAGCAGAGCGCCGCCGAGACCGACCGGGACCTGCGGAAGCACGACACACCGCTGCTGCGGCGCCCGGCGACGGACCCGCCCCTGCCACCACCGCCACAGCCGAAACCGAAACCGAAACCGGACGACGAGCCACCGCCGTTCTGACCGACCGGTCGCCTCAGCGGCCACCCCGACCCGGCTGGTGCCCCGAGACGGGCGTCGCCCCATCGAACGCCCGGGGCGGAGGCGGGAGGGGCACGGATCGACCGAGGATCCGCGGCCCGGCCCGGACGCTCACAGCGCCGGAGTAGTGGCCGCGGCCGCCACCGACCGGGGCGCCGCGTCATCCCGCGGCGGCCTCCCGGCTGACCCGATCCGCGAGCCGAACCGCTGCCGCGGTGGCGCCGACCAGCTCTGGCTGGGCGTTGACGACCGTCTCCGCCCCTCCGGGCGAGCAGCTCCCTGCGGTGCCGTGCGGTGGCCCGGTTCGTCACGCGGAGATGCACACACGCGCGGCGCGCGCTCGCGCGCAGGAAACGCGTTCGGTTCCCGGCGGTCAGCTGCTCGTCGGCGCACCGGGCAGTGGCCACGGTGAGGTGATGGGCCCTGGCTGCCGCGCCTGCCAGAATCGGCCGCTGTGTCCACGATGTCCGACGTCCTGACACACGCAGAGCGTCCGATACCGGCGCAGGCCGTCCGTGCCCTGTACCGCGCCCCGGGCTGGTGGCCGGACCGGACGGACCATCAGATCGGCCGCGCACTCGTCGGCGGGGGACCGGCCGTCGGTGCATGGCACGACGACGAGCTGGTGGGTTTCGCGCGGGCGGTGAGCGACGGCGTGCTGCGCGCGTACGTCGAGGACGTCGTGGTCACGCCCCGGCTGCGGGGAGCCGGGATCGGGACTGCGCTCGTCCACCGCCTGCTCGAACAGTTGGCGGACATCCCCACGGTGACGCTCTTCTGTCCCCGCAGCCTTGCGCCGTTCTACGGGCGCTTGGGGTTCCGGGCGACCGGCCAGGCCGTGATGCATCTGTCGCGATGATCGCCACCGACGGCCGGCGAATCCCTGTCCGCGCTTCCGGGCAGGATCTGCTCGTGTCGTGGCATCCCCCGACGACGGATCCGCCGCCCGGGGTCCGGCACGGTGCCGCGGGCGTCTGCGTGACCGGCGGCGGAGACATCGTGTTGATCAGCCAGGACGGTGATCACTGGGAGTTGCCGGCCGGCCGGCCCGAAGGCGACGAGTCGTGGGAGCAGACCCTGCGGCGCGAGGTCCACGAGGAGGCATGCTCGACGGTGCTGCGGGCCCGGCTGCTCGGCTTCTCCGTCGGAGAGTGCATCGCCGGACGCGAGCTGGGCCTGGTCCTCGTACGGTCGATCTGGCGGGCCGAGGTCGAGGTCGGCCCGTGGGCCCCCCGGTTCGAGATCGGTCACCGACGGGTCGTTGCGCCGAGGGACGTCTCACGTGGACTGGGGCTCGAGAGCCATCCGTTCGCACCGATCCTTCGCCGGGCGCTCCAGGAAGCGGGCATCGGGTAGCGGGCCGACCGGCCGTGCTGGACCTGCACCCCTCCGGCGGGCGAGCATTCGATCCCCGGGGCATCCTCGGCCCCGGCCACAGGTCTGCAGAGAGGAACGTCCATGACCTCCGACGCCGCTGTCGGGACCGACGATGAGCTGGTCCGCTCCGGCGTGCGCCGCGCGGGCCGCCGGCTCATCCCCCTGCTGATCGTGCTGTACTTCGTGAACTACCTGGACCGGGTGAACATCGGGTTCGCCGGGCCGAACGGGATGAACGAGGAGCTGGGCCTGTCGGCCACGCTCTTCGGTATCGCCGCCGGGGTGTTCTTCATCGGATACCTGCTGCTCGAGGTGCCCAGCAACCTGCTGTTGCACCGCTTCGGTGCCCGCCGGTGGATCGCGCGGATCCTGGTGAGCTGGGGTGTCGTGGCGACGGTCATGGCGTTCACACCGAACGCCGCGGTACTGATCGTGCTGCGTTTCCTGCTGGGTGTGGCCGAGGCCGGCTTCTTCCCGGGCATCATCCTGTACCTCACGTATTGGTTCCCGGCCGCGCAGCGGGCCCGGATGACGGCGTGGTTCATGACCGCGGTGCCGATCTCCACGGCGCTCGGCGCCGTCGTCTCCTCGCTGATCATCCAGCACGGCGACGGGCTGTTCGGGCTCGCCGGCTGGCGGGTGATGTTCCTGCTGGAGGGTATCCCGGCGGTCCTGCTGGCCGTCGTCGTGTGGTTCTTCCTCACCGACCGGCCGGGCACGGCGTCGTGGATGCCGCAGGCGGAGCGGGACGCCCTGGAACGCGTGCTCGCCGCCGAGGGCCGGGAGGTGTCCGGGGCCGGGCCGAAGTCGGTGCTCGGGGCGCTGAAGAGCCCCCGGGTGCTGGCACTGTCCTGGGTGTACTTCGGGGTCGTCTACGGCCTCTACGCGCTCGGCTTCTTCCTGCCGACGATCATCAAGGGGTTCTCCGCGCAGTACGGCACCCAGTTCACCACCGTCCAGCAGGGACTGATCAACGCGATCCCGTTCGGGATCGGGCTGATCGCCATGATCCTCTGGACCCGGAGGGCGACGAACCCGACGGTGCGGGTGGCCGTGCCGGCGCTCGTCGGGGGCCTGGCCATCCCGGTGGCGCTGTACCTGGCGAACCCGTGGCTCGCGATCGTCGCCGTCACGATCTGCGCCTGTGGCGTGCTGGCCGCGCTCCCCGGCTTCTGGTCCCTGCCCACGGCGTACCTGACCGGTGCCGCGGCGGCGGCCGGCATCGGTCTGATCAACTCGCTGGGGAACCTGTCCGGGTTCGTCGCGCCCTACGTCACCGGCTCGCTGTCCGACGCGACCGGCAGCAACCGGCTCGGGCTGTGGGTGGTGGGAATCTGCATGGTCTCGGCGGCCGTGGTGACCTGGCTGCTCGGCCGCGCGCGGCGGACGCCGGCGGAGCGGCCCGTCGGGGGAGACGCCGGCCCGGGCGCCGGCTGACCGACGCACCGTGGTCGATCCGGCTTGCCCCCGATGGCGACTCGCACCGGGGTCGCCGGTCGGCGACAGCCTGTTACGAACGGACGTCCCCGTCGACGTAGAACCAGTGCCCCTCCTCGCGCACGAACCGGCTCCGCTCGTGCAGCACCCCGTCGACCCGGTGGGCCCGGAACTCGACCACGCCGTCGCGGTCGAACATCGACCCGCCGGCGCGGTCGACGATCTCCAGCCCGGTCCACGTCGAGCCCGGCTCCAGCCGCAGCCGGCGCGGCCGGGTCGACGGGTGCCACGACGCCATCAGGTGCGCGGTGTCGCCGTGGACGAACGCGGTGTAGCGGCTGCGCATCAGCGCCTCCGCGGTCGGGGCCGGGCGGCCGGCGAGGACCGGGCCGCAGCAGGCGTCCTCGGGCCGTCCGGTGCCGCAGGGACAGTTCATGCGACCAGTATGTGAGGTGCCCGACCGAGTCGGGCCGGTCGGTTGACCATCCGCTCAGGCGTGTGGTCGGCTCGTCCGTCGTCACGATCATCGGGAGGCAGCTGTGCAGGACTTCTACGACGTGCTGCACTCCCGCCGGGACGTCCGGACCGGGTTCCGGGCCGACCCGGTCGACGACGACGTGCTCACCCGGATCCTGGAGGCCGCGCACGCCGCGCCGAGCGTCGGGTTCTCCCAGCCGTGGGACTTCGTGCTCGTCCGCGACCCGGCGACCCGGGACCGGGTGCACGCGCTGGTCGACGCGCAGCGGGCCCGGTACGCCGCGTCGCTGCCCGCGGCGCGGGCCGAGGCGTTGCGCGCCATCCGGATCGAGGCCATCCGGGAGACACCGCTGAACGTGGTCGTCACCGCCGACCCGACCCGCGGCGGCCGGCACACCCTCGGCCGGCACGACCGGCCCGAGATGGGTCCCTACTCGGCGGCCCTCGCCGTGCAGAACCTGTGGCTGGCCGCCCGGGCCGAAGGCCTCGGCGTCGGGTGGGTCAGCTTCTTCGGCGACGACGGCCTCGACACCCTGCGTGAGCTGCTCGGCCTCCCGGCGCACGTCGAGGTCGTCGCCTACCTGTGCGTCGGGCACGTCGACGCGTTCCCGGACCGTCCGGAGCTGGAGGACCACGGCTGGGCCCGGCGCCGCCCGCTCGACTGGGCCGTGCACCAGGAGACCTGGGGCGCCCGCGGGCTGCCCGGCGCTCCGCCCACCGCCCTGCTGGAGTCCACGGTGGACGCGATCGGGCCGGTGGACGGGGCCGCCCGCGCCGCCGCCCGGGACCGGCTCGACCGGATGACCAAGCCGCGCGGCGCGCTCGGCCGGGTGGAGGACGTCGCCGTCACGCTCGCCGGGATCGCCGGGTCGGAGACGCCGCCGGTGCCCGCCCCCGCGGCCGTCGCGGTGTTCGCCGGCGACCACGGCGTGCACGCCCAGGGCGTCACCCCGTGGCCGCAGGAGGTCACCGGGCAGATGGTGGCCAACTTCGTCGCCGGCGGCGCCGTGGTGAACGCGTTCGCCCGCCAGCTCGGGGCCGAGGTGCAGGTCGTCGACGTCGGGGTGGCGGCCGATCTGGAGCCGGTGCCCGGGTTGCTGCCGCGCAAGGTGGCGCCCGGCACCGCCGACCTGGCCTGCGGCCCCGCGATGACCCGCGAGCAGGCCCGGCAGGCCGTCGAGCACGGCATCGAGGTCGCCCGGGACCTGGTCGCCGCCGGGAACCGGTGCCTGGTCACCGGCGACATGGGCATCGCCAACACCACCCCCGCGGCCGCCCTGATCTGCGCCTTCACCGGTGCCGACCCGGCCGCGGTGACCGGCCGCGGTACCGGCATCGACGACGCGACGCTGGCCCGCAAGACCGAGGTCGTCCGCGGCGCGCTGGAGCGGCACCGGCCGGACCCGGCCGACCCGCTCGGCGTGCTCGCCGCGATCGGCGGGTTCGAGCACGCCGGGCTGGCCGGGTTCGTGCTCGGCGCGGCCGCGCTGCGCACCCCGGTGCTCCTCGACGGCGTCATCGCCGGGTCCGCCGCGCTGGTGGCTGCGGCGCTCGCCCCCGACGTGCCCGGGTACTGCCTGGCCGGGCACCGCTCGGCCGAACCCGGCGGGCACGTCGTCCTGGAGCATCTGGGGCTCGCGCCGCTGCTGGAGCTGGACATGCGCCTGGGTGAGGGCACCGGGGCGCTGCTCGCACTGCCGGTGCTGCAGGGGGCCGCGCGGGCGATGACCGACGTCGCGACCTTCGACAGCGCGGGAGTGACGGACAAGACCGATGGGTGACGCGCCGGTATCCGTGGTGGGGATCGGGGCGGACGGCTGGGCCGGGCTCCCCGGCCCGTCCCGCGAGGCCCTGCGCGAGGCCGAGGTGCTGCTCGGCGGCCCCCGCCAGCTGGACCTGCTGCCCGGCGGCGAGGTGCCGGGGGAGCGGCGGCCGTGGCCGTCGCCGCTGGTCCCGGCCCTGCCCGGGATCCTCGACGAGCTCGCAGGGCGGCGCGTCGCGGTGCTCGCCTCCGGCGACCCCATGTTCTTCGGGATCGGTGCGACCCTGGCCCGGGTCGCCGGGCCGGAGCGGCTCCGGGTACTGGTGCACCCGTCGTCGGTGGCGCTGGCCTGCGCCCGGCTGGGATGGGGTTCGGAGCACGTGCGGGTGCTGTCGCTGGTCGGCCGCCCCCTCGACGCGCTGCGCCGGGTGCTCGCCCCGGGCACCCGGCTGGTCGTGCTGTCGGCCGGGGCCGGGTCGCCCGCCGAGATCGCGCGACTGCTCACCGGCGCCGGGTGGGGCGGGTCGTCGCTGACCGTCCTGGAACGGCTCGGCGCCCCGGACGAGCGGGTCGTGGCCGGGACCGCCGCCGGCTGGCGGGGGGAGGCCGACCCGCTGAACGTCGTCGCCGTCGAGTGCGTCCCCGACGACGGCGTGCGCCCGCTCGGCGAGACCCCCGGGCTGCCCGACACCGCCTACGACCACGACGGCCAGCTCACCAAGCGGGAGGTCCGGGCCGTCACCCTCGCCCACCTCGCGCCGCGGCCCGGTGAGCTGCTGTGGGACGTCGGCGCCGGCTCCGGTTCGATCGGGATCGAGTGGATGCGCGCGCACCCGGCGTGCCGCGCGGTCGCCGTCGAGTCCCGTGCCGAGCGCGCCGACCGGGTCGCGGCCAACGCGGCCGCGCTGGGTGTCCCGGGCCTGCAGGTCGTCACCGGCCGCGCCCCCGGCGCCCTCGACGGCCTGCCGGAACCGGACGCGGTCTTCGTGGGCGGCGGGCTCACCGGGGCCGGGGTGCTCGACCGGTGCCGGGACGCGCTGCGCCCGGGCGGGCGGCTCGTCGCGAACGCGGTCACCGTGCAGACCGAGGCGGTGCTGGCCGCCGCGCACGCCGCGCACGGGGGCACGCTCGTGCGCGTGCAGGTGGCGCGGGCCGAGCCGGTGGGCGGCTTCCACGGCTGGCGGCCGTCGATGCCGGTGACGATCTGGAACTGGGAGAAGGGGAACGACTCGTGACGGTGCACTTCATCGGGGCCGGCCCGGGCGCGGTCGACCTGCTGACGCTGCGCGCCCGCGACCTCATCGCGGCCTCGCCGGTGTGCCTGTACGCCGGCAGCCTCGTCCCGCCGGAGATGCTGGAGATCTGCCCGCCCGGCGCCCGGACGGTCGACACCGCCCTGATGACCCTCGACGAGATCCTCGACGAGATGGTCCGGGCGCACCGGCACGGCCTGGACGTTGCGCGGCTGGCGTCCGGGGACCCGTCGGTGTTCTCGGCGATGGCCGAGCAGATGCGCCGGCTCGAGGCCGAGGGCGTCCCGTACGACGTGTGCCCCGGCGTCCCCGCCTACGCCGCGGCCGCGGCCGCGCTGGGCCGGGAGCTGACCGTCCCGACCGTGGCGCAGACCGTCACCCTCACCCGGATCGCCGCCCGCGCCACCCCCATGCCACCGGCCGAGGACCTCGCGGCGCTGGGGAAGGCGGGCGGCACGGTCGTGCTGCACCTGGCCGTGCACCGGATCGACGAGGTCGTCGACGCGCTGGCCCCGGCCTACGGCGGCGACTGCCCGGCCGCGGTCGTCGCGCACGCCTCCCGGGCGCACGAGGTCGTGCTGCGCGGCACCCTCGACGGCATGCCCAAGGCCGTCCGGGAGGCCGGGATCGAACGCACCGCCGTGATCATCGTCGGGGAGGCGCTCGCCGCCCGGCACTTCCCCGACTCGCACCTGTACTCGACGGACCGCTGCCGCTCGTGAGTGGTTCGGAGGGCCCCGGCCCTCCGAACCACTCACGGGGAGAGGAACGACATGGACTTCGAGCTCACCGACGAGCAGCAGGACATCCGCCGGGCCGTCCGCGAGCTGGCCGGGCGCTTCCCGGACGAGTACTGGGCCGAGCGCGACGAGCGCTGCGAGTTCCCGGACGCGTTCTACGACGCCTTCGCCGACGCCGGCTGGCTCGGCATCGCCGTCCCCGAGGAGTACGGCGGCGGCGGGCTCGGCGTGCTGGAGGCCTCGCTGCTGCTCGAGGAGGTCGCCGCCTCCGGTGCGGCGATGAACGGGTGCAGCACCATGCACCTGACGATCTTCGGGCTGAACACGATCGTGAAGCACGGCAGCGAGGAGATGCGCCGGGCGGTGCTGCCCGGGGCGGCGGACGGATCGCTGCACGTCTGCTTCGGCGTGACCGAGCCGGACGCCGGCACCGACACCACCCGGATCACCACCCGGGCCCGCCGGGACGGCGACGGGTACGTGCTCGACGGGCGGAAGGTGTGGACCACCAAGGCCGGGCGGTCGCAGAAGATGGTCCTGATCACCCGGACCACACCGCGCGAGGAGGTCGAGCGGCCCACCGACGGCATGACCCTGTTCCTGGTCGACGTCGACCCGGACCGGCTCGTCCTGCGGCCGATCCCGAAGATGGGGCGCAACGCCGTGGCCTCCTACGAGGTCGTGCTCGACGGCTACCGGGTACCCGCCTCGGCCCGGGTCGGGGAGGAGGGCCAGGGTTTCCGGTACCTGCTCGACGGCCTCAACCCCGAGCGGATCCTGCTGGCGCACGAGGCGCTCGGGATCGGGCGCGCCGCGCTGCGCCGGGCCGTGCGGTACGCGGGCGAGCGGGTGGTGTTCGACCGGCCGATCGGGCAGAACCAGGGCATCGCCTTCCCGCTGGCCGAGGCCGCGACGCGGCTGGACGCCGCCGAGCTCATGGCACGGCAGGCCGCGTGGCGATACGACCGCGGCCTGCCGTGCGGGAAGGAGGCGAACATGGCGAAGTGGCTGTGCGCCGACGCCGGGTTCGAGGCCGCCGACCGGGCGGTCCAGACCCACGGCGGCATGGGCTACGCCCGCGAGTACCACGTCGAGCGCTACTTCCGGGAGGCGCGGCTGATGCGCCTGGCCCCGATCAGCCAGGAGATGGTGCTCAACTACGTGGCGCAGCACGTGCTGGGACTGCCGCGGTCCTACTGACGCCCGGGACGCCGCCGGTCCCGCCTAGTAGTCCTCGTGCCAGGCCCGGCCGTCGCGCTCGATCAGCGCGGTGGCCGCGGCCGGGCCGGTGCTGCCCGCCGCGTACGGCCGCGGCCGCTGGTCGGTGGCCTCCCAGGTCCGCAGGATCGGCTCCGCCCAGGTCCAGGCGGCCTCGATCTCGTCGCGGCGCATGAAGAGGGTCGGGTTGCCCCGCAGCACGTCCATCAGCAGCCGCTCGTAGGCGTCCGGCAGGCGGTCGCCGAACGTGCGGGCGAACGACAGGTCCAGCGGCGCGGGGATGGGCCGGATCCCGCCGGGGCCGGGCTGCTTGGCGGTCATGTGCAGGCGGACGCCCTCGTCGGGCTGCAGCCGCAGCACGAGCCGGTTCGCGGGGATCTCCTCCCCGAACGCCGGGAAGATCGAGTGCGGGACCGGCTTGAACTGCACGACGATCTCCGACGCGTGCGTGGCCAGCCGCTTGCCCGTCCGCAGGTAGAACGGCACGCCGGCCCAGCGCCAGTTGGCGACCTCGGCCCGCAGCGCCACGAACGTCTCGGTGCTCGGCCGCTCGCGCTCGCGCGGGGTGCCGGCCCGGGCCTCGGCCAGCTCGGTGGCGTAGCCGGGGACGGCGGCGCCGTCGACGAGGCCCTCGGTGTACTGGCCGCGGACGGTGTCGCGGATGACGTCCGGCCCGTCGAGCGGCTTGAGCGACTGGAGCACCTTCAGCTTCTCGTCGCGCACGCCCTCGCCGTCGATCTTGGCGGGAGGTTCCATCGCGACCAGGCACAGCAGCTGCAGCAGGTGGTTCTGGACCATGTCGCGCAGGGCGCCGCTGCCGTCGTAGTAGTCGGCACGGTTGCCGCAGCCGATCGACTCGGAGACGGTGATCTGCACGTGGTCGATCTGCGAGGCGTTCCACAGCGGCTCGAACAGGGAGTTGCCGAAGCGCAGGACCAGCAGGTTCTGCACCGTCTCCTTACCGAGGTAGTGGTCGATCCGGTAGATCTGCTCCTCGGCGAACACCGAGCCGACCTCGTCGTTGATCTCCCGGGCCGAGGCCAGGTCGTGGCCCAGCGGCTTCTCCAGGACGACGCGGGTGCGCTCGTCGACGATCCCGGCCCGGGCGCTGCCGACGCAGATCCGGCCGAACAGCTGCGGGGCCGAGGCGAGGTAGAGCACCCGGGTCCGCGCTCCGTCCTCGGCCGCCCGCCCCAGCAGGCCCGACAGGGCCGACCAGTCGTCGTCGAACACGTCGAGCGTGACGTGGTCGAGGCGCTGCAGGAACCGGGTGTGTGCCGCGTCGTCGGCGAGGACGTCGGCCCCGGCCCAGCGCGGGACGACCCGGCGCAGCTCGGAGTCGACCTTGTCGCGGTAGTCGGCGTCGTCCAGGCCGGAGCGCGAGACCGCGACGATCCGGGTGCCCTCGGCGAGCTGGCCGTCCCGGTCGCGCAGGTACAGCGCGGGCAGCAGCTTGCGCATGGCGAGGTCGCCGGTGCCGCCGAACACGACGATGTCGGCGGGGTCCATGACGGGAAGGGGATGCGGCACGAGCCGTCTCCTTGATCGAACGGAACCTGAGGTGCCAGGCGGCTCGGTGCGAGACCGGGCCGGTTCCGTACTGTACCGATTCCGATCCGTCTTTCAAGTGCGGAACCTCAGGCGAGCCGGCCGGCCCCGTCACTCGGTGTGCCCGGGAAGACCACCGGCGCCGTCCAGCCGCGGTCGGCGAAGGCCCGCTCCACCGATGCGCTCACCGCGGCCGTCGCGGTCGCCGGCACCAGCGCGATCACGCAGCCGCCGAACCCGCCGCCGGTCATCCGGGCCCCGAGCGCGCCACCGTCGCGGGCGGCGGCCACGGCCACGTCCACGTGCGGGACGGTGATCTCGAAGTCGTCCCGCATGGAGGTGTGCGAGGCGTCGAGCAGCGGGCCGATCGCCCGCGGGTCCACCGCGTCCCGCAGCCGCCGCACGACCTCCAGGACCCGCTCGTTCTCGGAGACCACGTGCCGCGCGCGGCGCCGCACCCGGTCGTCGGCCAGCCGCTCGACGTCGGCGAGGGAGGCGTCCCGCAGCGCGGGCACGCCGAGCGCGGCGGCCGCCTCCTCGCAGTCCCGGCGGCGCGCGCCGTACTCGCCGCCGGCGTGCGCGTGCGGCGCCCGGGTGTCGATCACCAGCAGCGTGCACCCGTGCGCGGGCAGGTCGAACGGCACCAGCTCGACGGTGTCGTCGCGCGTGTCGAGGAACACCAGCCGGCCGGCCCGGCCGTGCACCGCCGCCATCTGGTCCATCCCGCCGGTCGGCGCGCCGACGAACTCGTTCTCCGCACGCCGGGCGATCCGGGCCAGCTCGGTCGGGTCGACCTCGACCCCGGCCAGCCCGGCCAGCGCCACCCCGACCGCGCACTCCACCGCCGCCGACGACGACAGCCCCGCCCCCACCGGCACGTCCGAGTCCAGCTCCAGCTCGACCTCGCCGACCGGGTACCCGGCCTCGCGGAACGCCCAGCACGTCCCGGCCACGTACGCGGCCCAGCCGTCGACGTCGCCCGGGACGACCGACGCCGCGGTGAACTCCGCCACCGACGGCTCCTGGGCCGACCGGACCCGGCTGACCGGGCCGGACGCGGGCGCCGCGGCCACCACGGCCCGGTGCGGCAGCGCGAAGGGCAGCACGAAGCCGTCGTTGTAGTCGGTGTGCTCGCCGATCAGGTTGACCCGGCCGGGGGCGAACCACACCCCGGACGGGGCGGCGCCGTGGCGGGCGGTGAAGGCGTCGGCGGCGGCGACGGTCATGCCGATCACGGTAGAGGACCCCGTGGCGGCGGCTTCCCGTCGCCGGGGCACGATCGCGGGGTGTCCGCCCTCGACGCCGCCCTGCGCAACCCGGTCCCCGCCACCCTGCACGGCGCGTTGGGCGGGTTCGGCGCGGTCCGTGGCGGCGCGGCCCGATTCGCCCCGGAAGTCTCGCCGTTCGCCGGGCTGCCGCTCGACCCCGGGCCCGCCGACTGGGCCGATCTCGCCGCCCTGTGCGGACCCGACCGCGACGTCGTGCTGGTGCGGGCCGGGGACGGGCCGCCGGTGCTGCCGGACGGGTGGGTGCTGCGGTGGCCGTTCCCGGCGATCCAGATGGACGGGGCCGGCGTGCCGGGCGGGCCCGACCCCGACGCCGTCGAGCTGGGGTCCGCGGACCGGGCCGAGATGGCGGAGCTGGCCGCGGCCACCCGGCCCGGCCCGTGGATGGCGCGCACCGCCGAGCTCGGTCGCTTCGTCGGGTTCCGGCACGACGGCCGGCTGGTCGCGATGGCCGGCGAGCGCATGCGGCTCGGGCCGGCGGGGGAGGTGGCGACCGAGATCAGCGCCGTGTGCACCGACCCGGAGCTCCGCGGCAAGGGCCTGGCCCGGCGGCTGGTGGAGGCGGTCGTCGCCGGGATCGTCGCCCGCGGCGAGCGCCCGGTGCTGCACGTGTCGGCGGCCAACGAGAACGCCGTCCGGCTCTACCGGTCGATGGGGTTCACGGTCTCGCGGGCGATGCGGTTCGACATGCTGCGCACGCCGGGGGCGGCGTGACTCAGGCCGACAGCGCCGCGTCGACGGTCGCGGGGGAGAGCACCTCGTCGAGAACCAGGATCGCGCACCCGATGACGCCGCTGCGGCCGGTGAGCAGCCCCGGCTCGATGCGCAGGTTCTGGGTCGCCGTCGCCATCGACCGCCGGTAGATCGCCTCCCGGACGCCCGCGACCAGCGGGTCGAACGCGCCCACCAGGTCGCCGCCGATCGCGACCAGCGCCGGGTTGACCAGGTTGACCGCGGCGGCCAGGACCTCGCCCAGCCGGCGCCCGGCGATCCGGACCAGCCGGACCGCGTCCGGGTCGCCCCGCTTCACCAGCCCGACGACGTCGGGGATCGAGGTCACCTCGCCGTCCGGCCGCCCGGCCGACAGGTCCCGCACCAGCGCCCGGCCCGAGGCCAGCACCTCCAGGCAGTCGACGTTGCCGCACCCGCAGCCGATACCCGGACCGTCGTGCACGGGGATGTGCCCGATCTCCCCGGCGGCGCCCCACGCGCCGCGCTGCAGGACGCCGCCCGACACCAGCCCGGCCCCGACCCCGGAACCGATCTTCACCATGAGCAGGTCGTCGACGTCCGGGTGCGCGGCGTGCTCGGCGAGCGCCATGACGTTCACGTCGTTGTCCACCCGGACCGGCACCGGGAAGCGCTCGGTCAGCATCGGCGGCAGCGGGACGCGCTCCCAGCCCGGCAGCGTCGGCACGCCCACCGACCAGCCGCGGACCGGGTCGACGGTGCCGGGGACCGACAGGCCGATGCCGCGGATGCCGGAGTCGTCCCCGCCCGCCTCGAGCAGCAGCTTCTCCAGGGTGCCGACGGCCTCGGCGAGCAGCTGCTCCGGGCCGACCGTGGCGGGCCGGTCGATCACGGCCTCGGCCAGGACGGCGCCGGTGAGGTCGCAGACCGCGGCCTTGGACCGGCTGACACCGATCGACAGCGCGAGCACGGTGCCACCGGCCGCGTTGAACTCCAGGCGCGCGGCGGGACGGCCGCCGGTGGCGGCGGCGCCGACGACCTCGGTGACCAGACCGTCGGCCAGCAACCGGTCGACGCGGGCGGCGACGGCGGTCCGCGACAGGCCGGTCGCCCGGCCGATCTCGGTCCGGGTCGCGGCCAGGCCCTCCCGGACCAGCCGGAAGATCTCCCCGGCGGTCGCGGGCGCGCTGGTCGGGGTCCGTCCTCGCATTCATCCAGTGAACCACAGGGCTTTGAGCTGGCAAAACACCGATCCGGTCACAGTAACGTCTTGTAAATACCTAAGTCGACCGGTAGCGTGCGTATCGAACGGTTCGCCATCCCCCACCACCTGGAGCCCGACGTACCGTGACGACCACCACCGAGCCCACCCCGCCGGAGATCCACCCCGTCCTCGCCGAGGTCACCGCGCGGGTGACCGCCCGCTCGGCCACCACCCGGGCCGCCTACCTGGAGCGCATCCGCTCGGCCGCCGACCGGGGCCCGGCCGCCGGGCCGCACCGGGAGAGCCTGGGCTGCGCCAACCTCGCGCACGGCGTCGCCGCCTGCGGGCCGGACAAGCTGACGCTCACCGCGTCGCCCGCCCGGAACCTGGCCATCGTCACCGCCTACAACGACATGCTCTCGGCGCACCAGCCGTTCGAGACCTACCCGGCGCTGATCAAGCAGGCGGCCCGGGACGCGGGCGGCGTCGCCCAGGTCGCCGGCGGCGTCCCCGCCATGTGCGACGGGATCACGCAGGGCCGCGCCGGCATGGAGCTGTCGCTGTTCTCCCGGGACGTCATCGCGATGTCGACCGCGGTGGCGCTCTCGCACGACATGTTCGACGCCGCCGTGCTGCTCGGGGTCTGCGACAAGATCGTCCCCGGTCTGGTGATGGGCGCGCTCTCGTTCGGCCACCTGCCGGTGCTGCTCGCCCCGGCCGGTCCGATGACCTCCGGGCTGCCGAACAAGCAGAAGGCGGCCGTGCGCCAGCGGTTCGCCGCGGGCGAGATCGGCCGCGAGGAGCTCCTCGAGGCCGAGTCGCAGAGCTACCACGGCCCCGGGACCTGCACGTTCTTCGGCACCGCGAACTCCAACCAGCTGCTCATGGAGATCATGGGCCTGCACCTGCCGGGCTCGACCTTCGTCAACCCGGGCACCCCGCTGCGGGACGCGCTGACCGCCGAGACCGCCCGCCGTGCGCTGGCCGCGGCCGGCGACCCCGCCCTGGCGATGGGCGAGATCGTCGACGAGAAGGCGGTGCTCAACGGGATCGTCGCGCTGCTCGCCACCGGAGGCTCCACCAACCACACGATGCACCTGGTCGCGATGGCCGCCGCCGCGGGCGTCGAGATCACCTGGGACGACTTCTCCGACCTGTCGGCGGTCGTGCCGCTGCTCGCGCGGATCTACCCGAACGGCAGTGCCGACGTGAACCACTTCCGGGCCGCGGGCGGCCTGCAGGTACTCATCCGGGAGCTGCGCGGGGCCGGCCTGCTGCACGACGACGTCCGCACGGTGGACGGCCCCGGGCTGGCCCGCTACACCCGCGAGCCCTTCCTCGACGACGGCGAGCTGGTCTGGCGCGAGGGCCCCGCCGAGAGCCTGGACAAGTCCGTGCTGCGCGGGGTGGCCGATCCGTTCGCGCCGGACGGCGGACTGCGGGTGCTGCACGGCAACCTCGGCCGGGCGGTCGTGAAGACCTCCGCCGTCGAGCCGGCCCACCGTTACGTCGAGGCACCCGCCGTCGTCGTCGAGGACCAGGACGACCTGCTGGCCGCCTACCGGGCCGGCGAGCTGGACGGGCGGGACTTCGTCGCCGTCGTCCGCAACCAGGGCCCGCGCGCCAACGGGATGCCCGAGCTGCACAAGCTCACCCCGGTGCTCGGGGTCCTGCAGGACCGCGGGCACCAGGTGGCCGTGGTCACCGACGGCCGGATGTCCGGCGCGTCCGGCAAGGTCCCGGCGGCCCTGCACGTCACGCCGGAGGCCGCCCGGGGCGGTCCGCTGGGCAAGGTGCGCGACGGCGACCCGATCCGGCTCGACACCCTCACGGGCACACTGTCGGTGCTGGTGGACGCCGACGAGCTCGACGCCCGCGAGCCGGCCGTACCCGACACGCCGTCCGGGCCGACCTTCGGCACCGGCCGGGAACTGTTCACGGCGTTCCGCGCGGCGGTCGGCCCGGCCGACCGGGGCGCCACCGTCGCCGGAGTGGAGAGAGACGCATGAGCACGAACCTGCTGGACCTGGCCCCGGTCGTCCCGGTCGTCGTCCTGCCCGACGCCGGGAGCGCGGTGCCGGTGGCCCGGGCGCTGGTCGACGGCGGCCTGCCGGTCATCGAGGTGACCCTGCGGACCCCGGCCGCCGCCGAGGCGGTCCGCCGGATCGCCGCCGAGGTGCCGGACGCCGTCGTCGGGACCGGAACCGTCCGCACCCCGGAGGACGTGAAGGCCTCCGTGGCGGCCGGCGCCCGGTTCCTGGTCAGCCCCGGCGCCACGCCGCGGCTGCTGGACGCGATGGAGGACTCCGGGCTCGACTTCCTGCCCGGCACGTCGTCGATCTCGGAGATGATGGCCGTCGCGGAGCGCGGGCACCGCGCCCTGAAGTTCTTCCCGGCGGAGGCCGCCGGGGGGCGCCCGTTCCTGAAGTCGGTCGCGGGGCCGCTGCCGGACCTGCGGTTCTGCCCGACCGGCGGGATCACCGTGGACACCGCGCCGGACTACCTGGCGCTGCCGAACGTCGCCTGTGTGGGGGGCTCCTGGCTCACCCCGGCCGACACGGTCGCGGCCGGTGACGTCGACCGGATCCGGGAGCTCGCCGCCGCGGCCGCGGCGCTCGGCCCCCGCCCGTGACGGATCTCGCCCGCGGGTGACGCACACCGGGGCCGGCCGATAAGATCCGCCCCGGTGTGCCGGGAAGTCTGGTCGGCGAGCGATGACACCTGCCCGCCCGACCCTTCCGGAGATCCGTGAGCACCTCCCCGAACCCGCCCCGCCGTCGCCTCCTCGCCCGCGGATCGTGGCCCGAGGCGCGCGTCGTCGGCGACATCCTGCGCACCGAGACGGTCGGCGGCATGGTCCTCGTCGTCGCGGCCGCGCTGGCGCTGCTGTACGCGAACTCCCCGTGGCGGGAGACCTACTTCGACCTGGCCCGGTTCACGGTCGGGCCGAGCGCCCTGCACCTGGACCTGTCGCTTGCCACCTGGGCCGCGGACGGGCTGCTCGCGATCTTCTTCTTCGTGGTCGGGCTGGAGCTGAAACGCGAGTTCGTCGCCGGTGACCTGCGGGACCCGCGCACGGCGCTGCTCCCGGTCGTCGCCGCCGTCGGCGGGATGATCGCCCCGGCGCTGATCTACGTGGCGATCAACGCGTCCCGGCCGGAGACGCTGGTCGGCTGGGCCATCCCGACGGCCACCGACATCGCGTTCGCGGTGGCCGTGCTGGCGGTGATCGGGACCAGCCTGCCGTCGGCGCTGCGGATGTTCCTCCTCACCCTGGCCGTGGTCGACGACCTGCTGGCGATCACGGTCATCGCGGTCTTCTACACCGACGAGCTGTCCCTGCCGGCGCTGCTGGGCGCGCTGGTCCCGCTGGCGCTGTTCGGGCTCGCCGTGCAGCGCGGCGTCCGGTCCTGGTGGCTGCTGCTCCCGCTCGGCGCGGTGACCTGGTTCCTGGTGCACGAGTCCGGCGTGCACGCGACCGTGGCCGGGGTGCTGCTCGGCTTCACGGTGCCCGTGCTGGGCAGGCACACGGTGCACGGCGTGTCGATGGCCGAGCACTTCGAGCACCGCTGGCGACCGGTGTCCACCGGCGTCGCGGTGCCGATCTTCGCGTTCTTCGCCGCCGGGGTCTCGGTCGTCGACGCCGGCGGCCTGGCCGAGACCCTCGCCGACTCGGTGACGCTGGGCATCATCGCGGGCCTCGTGCTGGGCAAGGCGATCGGCGTGCTGGGCTCGACCTGGCTGGTGCAGCGGTTCACCCGCGCCCAGCTGTCGGACGAGGTGAGCTGGTGGGACCTGCTCGGCATCGCCCAGCTGGCCGGGATCGGGTTCACCGTCTCGCTGCTGGTGGGGGAGCTGGCGTTCGGCGCCGGCACCCCCCAGGACGACCACGTGAAGGTCGGCGTGCTGGTCGGGTCCCTGACGGCGGCGCTGCTGGCGACGGTCCTGCTGCGGTTCCGCAACGCGCACTACCGGCGGATCGCCGAGATCGAGACCCGGGACACCGACCGGGACGGCATCCCGGACGTCTACCAGGAGGACGGCCGCCCCGACGACGGGTGACCCGCGGGTCCGGCCTGCGCGATGTCGTCGGTGCCCTCTCCTAGACTCGGGCCCTCCCCGGACCCCGACCCACGGAGCCCCCACTTGCGCCTGGTGCACGCCGCCGATCTGCACCTGGACAGCCCGCTGCGCGGGCTGTCCCGGCTCGGCGACTCCGAGCTGGCCGGATCGCTGCGCGCCGCGACCCGGCGGGCCTGCGAGAACCTGGTCGACGCGGTCGTCGACCGGGGCGCGGACGCGCTGCTGCTGGCCGGGGACGTCTACGACGGCGACTGGAAGGACTACGCCACCGGCGCCTTCTTCGTCCGCCAGCTCGCCCGGCTGCACGACGAGGGCATCCCGGTCTTCCTCATCAACGGCAACCACGACGCCCAGTCCGAGATCACCCGCTCGCTGCGGCTGCCCCCGAACACCCACCGGCTGTCCGTGGACGCCCCGGAGACCCGGGTCGTCGACGACCTGGGTCTGGCCGTGCACGGCCAGGGCTTCGCCCGCCGCGCCGTCTGCGAGAACCTGGTGCCCGCCTACCCGGACCGGGTCCCCGGGCTGGTCAACGTCGGCATGCTCCACACCTCGGTGCAGGGCGACGACCGGCACGACACCTACGCCCCCTGCCGCCCGGAGGACCTGTCCGGCTGCGGCTACGAGTACTTCGCGCTCGGGCACGTGCACGAGCAGCGGGTGGTGTGCGACGGCCAGCACACCGCCGCGTTCTCCGGGAACCTGCAGGGCCGCCACCCCCAGGAGCGCGGCCCCAAGGGCGCGCTGCTGGTCGACGTCGAGCCCGGCGGGCAGGCCGCGCTGACCCCGCTCGAGCTCGACGTCGCCCGCTGGGAGCTGGTCGAGGTCGACATCGCCGGGCTCGCCGACGCCGACGAGGTGTTCGACGCCGTCGCCGCCGCCGTGCGGGAGCGGTGCGGGCAGGCGGCGCCGCGCACGGTCGTCGCGCAGGTCACGCTGCACGGCGCGGGGCCGGCCGCGGCCGGGCTGACCGACACGGAACGGGTTCGCACCGAGCTGGAGCTGGCCGCCGCGAACGCGGGTGCGGTGCTGGAGAAGATCCGCAACCGGACCCGCCCGCCGTCCGACGCGCTCGCCGTCGACCCCGAGCTGAGCGCCGCGGTCTCGGCGGCCGCCGCCGGGCTCGCCGCCGACCCCGGCCGGATCCGCGAGCTCGCCGCGCCCCTGGACCGCGAGCTCGGGCGTCGGCTGCGCGAGGCCGGCCTGCTGGACCTGCGCGACGACGAGCGCCTGGCCGCGCTGGCCCGGCAGGCCGAGCAGCAGCTGCTGGCCCGGATGGCGGGGGAGGGCTCGTGAACGGGCGCCTGCGCTCGCTCGTCCTGGAACGCTACGGCAGCTACGAGGACCGGTCGCTGGCACTCGGCCCGGGCCTGACGATCGTCTCCGGGCCGAACGAGGCCGGGAAGTCGACCCTGCTCGACGCGCTGTCCGACCTGCTCTGGGGGATGCCGCGGCCGGCGCAGCACGCCTACGCGTTCAGCCCGGCCCGGCTCGCCGTCGCCGCCTCGGTCGAGGGCCCGGACGGCCCGCGGACCCTGCGCCGGACCACCCGCGGGCTGCACGACGACGACGGGCGGGCCGTCGAGGCCCCGTGGGGGACCGGCGGGGCCGAGGCCCGACGGCGGTGGCGCGAGGGGTTCGGGCTCGGCCACGAGCAGCTCCGCGCCGGCGGCCGCACCCTCTGCGCCGGCGGCGGCGACCTCGCCGAGCTGGTGTTCACCGCCCGCAGCGGCCGCGACGCCCGCGCCCTGATCGCCGCCCTCGACGCCGAGGCCGACGCGCTCTACAAGGAGCACCGGGGCAGCAAGTCGGTCGAGGTGCGGGCCGCGTTCGCCCGGTTCACCGACGCCGAGCAGGCCGCCGCCGACCGCACCGCGCGGGCCGGTGAGGTGACCGCGCTCGCCGACGAGATCGGCCGCCTGGAACGGCGGGCCGCCGAGCTCACCCGGACCCGGCGCACCGCCGCCGAGGACGCCGACCGCGCCCGGCAGGCCGTCCGGGCCCAGGAACCGGCCCACGAGCTGGCCACCCTGCGGGCCGAGCGGGCGGCGCTGTGCGCCACCGGCGCCGCGCTCGACGCCGGGTCGCTGGCCGAGTACACCCGCGCGACCGCCGACCGGGCGGCCGCTGAGCAGCAGCGTGACGAGCACCGGGCCCGCGCCGACGAGCTGCGCGCCCGCCGCGCCGAGCTCGACCTCGACGAGGACCTGCTGGCCGACGCCACCCGGATCCGGGAGCTGGAGTCCGCAGCGCAGGCCCGCCGGGCCGACGCGGAGCGGGCCGCCCGGCTGCGGGCCGACGCCGCCGAGCTGCACCGGCGTGCCGAGTCCGCGCTCGCCGAGCTCGTCGCCGAGGACGGGCGCAGCGCCGACGAGCGGCTCGCCGCCGTCCACCTGCCCACCGACCGGGCCCGCGACCTCGACGAGATCGCCCGCCGGTTGCACGACGCGGAGGTCGAGGCCGAGCGGGCCGAGCGGCTGCACGCCGAGGCGCTCGCCGAGGTCCGGGAGGCCGCCGACGTGCCGGGCGGGCTCGACGCCGAGCGGGTCGGCCGGGTCGCCGAGGTCCGCCGTGCGATCGAGGCCGAGGGGTCGGCGGCGGCGCTGTGCCGGGCGGCCGTCGTCGAGCGGGACGCGGCGCTGGCCCGCCGCTCCGAGGCGCTGGCCGCGGCCGGCTACCGCGGCGCGGGTGACCCGGGCCGCGACCCGGGCGGCGACGGGGCCGTGCTGGCGCCCCCGGTGCGCGAGGTGCGTGCGCTGCGGACCGCGCTGCGCGCCGCCGAGCAGGATCTCCGCGCCGCCGAGCGCGCGGCCGCCGACGCCGCCGAGCGCGAGCACCGGGCCCGGTCGGCCCGGGACGGGGTCGCGGGCCGCGGCCGCCCGGTCGGCCCGGACGCCCTGGCCGCCGCCCGCGCCGAGCGGGACGCCGCAGTGGCGGAGCTGCTCGCCGCGCGAGCCGGTGACGCGGCCGTGCGGCCGGGGGATGCCGCCGCCGGGTCACGGGAGGCCGCTGCCGGACCGGAAGCCGCTCCTGCCGGGCCGGGACACGCCGCCGCGGGGTTCGGGGACGCCGCCGCGCGGGTCGCGGCCGCCGTCGCCGCCGCCGACCGGGTCGCCGACGACATGATCGCCTCCGCGGACCGGGTCGCCGAGCTCGCGCACCGCGAGGCCGAGCTGGAGGAGGCGGTGGCCCGGTCGGGCGGTGCGACGTCCGCGGTCGAGGAGGCCCGGTCCCGGGCCGCGGAGGCCGGGGCGGCCTGGGCGACGCTGTGGCGCTCGCACGGCGTCGCCGTCCCGGACGCGGACGACGCCGACGCGGTCGTCACCGCCCTCACCGACGCCGCCCGCGCGCAGGACGAGGTCGCCCGGGCCGACGAGCGGCTGGCCCGGCTGCGTGACCAGGCCGACGAGCAGGAACGTGCGCTCGCGGCCGCGCTGGCCGCGGCCGGGCGTCCGCGGGACGGGGCGCCGCTGGACGTGCTGCTGGTCGCCGCCGCCGACCTCGCCACCGAGGCCGAGCACGCCCGCGACCGCCGGGTGCTGCTGGCCCGGCTGCGCAGCGAGGCCGAGCGGGCCGGCGGGGCGGCCGACGCCGCGCGGCACGAGCGGGACCTGGCGCGCTCGCGCTGGCGGTTCGCGCTGCGCGGCGCCGGGCTGCCCACCGATCTGGAACCGTCCGGATGGGACACCCGCCGCGACACCGTCGCCGACGCCCAGCAGGCCGGGGCGACCGCCCGCCAGGACGACGCCGAGGCGCGGCGCCTCGAACGGGCCGTGAACGCGCACCGGCGGGCCGTGACCGCGCTGGTCGAGCGGCACCTGCCGAAGGCGCCGACCGGCACCGCGTCCGCCGACCGGCTCGGGGAGCTGGCCGACCGGGTCCGCGAGGTGACCAAGGCCGCGGTGTCGGCCGGGCACCTCGACGACGGCATTGCGGCCGCGGAGGACGCCGCGGCCCGCGCGGCCCGGGACGTCGCCGCGGCCGGCGCGGTGCTGGACCGGCTCGCCGTCGAGCTGGCGCTGACCGAGGCGATGGAACCGGGCGGGCTGGAGGCCGCGGCCGAGCGCGGCGCCACCGTTGCCGACCTGGACGCCCGGATCGCCGAGCAGTCCCGCCTGCTCGCGGCGGCCGCCCCCGACCTGGACGCCGACGAGCTCGTCGCCGCCGCACCGGACACCGAGCCGGGTGCGCTGGCCGAGGCCCTTGCGCGCGCCGAGGCGCGCGAGCGGGAGCTGGGCGCCGAGCAGGACGCGATCCGCGAGCAGCTCGGCGGGCTGCGGGCCCGGCGCCGCGAGCTGGAGGAGACCGAGGGCGCCGCCGAGCTGCACGCCCGTGCCCAGGAGGAGCTGGCCGGCGTCGCCGAGGCGGCCGAGCGCTACCTGGTGCTGCACCTGCAGCGGGAGATCCTGCGCCGGGAGCTGGAGGCCTACGAGCGCAGCCACGCGTCCCCGCTGCTGGTCCGGGCCGGGACGCTGCTGGAGCGGCTGACCGGTGGCCGGTTCGTGGCGCTCCGGCCGCCGTCCGAGGTGGACGGGCGGTCGGCAGCCGGAGCCAGGAGCCTGGTCGCGGTCCGCGGTGACGGCGAGGAGCTGCCGCCGCGGAAGCTGTCCGAGGGCACCGCGGACCAGGTGCACCTGGCGCTGCGGCTGGCCGGGATCGAGCAGCTGCAGGCCGACCGGGCCGCGGCCGGGCTGCCGCCGGTTCCGGTGGTGCTCGACGACGTGCTGATGACCTTCGACGACGAGCGGGCCCCGGCCGCGATCAGTGTGCTCGCCGAGCTGGCGGCCACCCAGCAGGTCCTGCTGTTCACCCATCACGAGCACGTGGTCGGCCTGGCCCGCGGCACCGGGGTCGACTTCACGGTCACCGAGCTGGGCCCGCCCACCCCGGTCGACGCCGTCCTGGACGCCGAGGCCGCCCGGGCGACCCCCCTGGCGGGGTGAGCGGGCCCGGCTGCAGCAGACTGCGCGTATGGACGCCTGCGGTGAGCGGTTCGTGATCGTCAGCGGGGATGCCCGGGCCGACGTCGACGAGGTCGGCGGCGGTCTCGCCGGCTTCGCCCAGGGCGGCCGGGTGCGCCTGGAACCGCACCCGCCCACGGCCCGGCCCCCGAAGGGCTCCGGCGCGGTGCTCGCGCCGTGGCCGAACCGGGTCCGCGGTGGCCGCTGGCGCCACCGCGGCACCACGCACCGGCTCGCGCTCTCCGAGCCGGACGCCGGCAACGCCATCCACGGCCTGCTGCGCCACGTGCCGTGGACGCTCACCGGCCGCGGCGGCGACCACGTGACGCTGACCGCGGTCGCCCCGGTGCAGCCGGGCTGGCCGCAGCCGGTCCGCGTGACGATCACCTACACGGTCGGCGCGGGCGGCCTCGCGGTGGAGACGGTCGTGGAGAACCTCGGCGCCGCACCGGTCCCGTTCGGGCTGGGGTTCCACCCGTACCTGCGGGTCGGTGACGTCCCCACCGACGAGCTGGAGCTGACCCTCGCCGCCCGCACCGTGCTGCCGCTGCGCGACCAGCTCCCGGACGGGCCCGCGGTGCCGCTGGAGCGACCGTTCGCGTCGACCCCGCTGGGCGGTCTGGAGCTGGACGGCGCGTTCGGCGGCTGCGTCCCCGGTGACGGCGACGACCTCGTCCGGCACCGGGTCGCCGCCCCGGACGGCGGCGGCACCGAGCTGTGGGCCGAGCCGGCGTTCGGCTGGGTGCAGGTGTTCACCCCGGGGGAGTTCCCGCGCCAGGGTCCGGACGGTGCGGTCGTCGTGTCGCGGGCGGTCGCCGTCGAGCCGATGACCTGCCCGCCGGACGCGCTCAACTCCGGCGCCGACCTGGTCGAGCTCGTGCCGGGGGAGGCCGAGGTGCTGCGCTGGGGCGTCTGCGCCACCGGGTGACCGGCAGCAGGGTGATCAACGGCACGTCTGTGCCGGGAATCCACCCGGGGTGGTTGAACGCTCCAGCATCACGTGACCGCACAGACCGCTTCCCCCGTGCGCCTGCCGCGTCTCGACGCCGCCGGCCGCGCCGCGCTGTTCACCGAGGCCCGCACCGCGAACACGTTCACCGACGAGCCCGTCACCGACGAGACGCTCCGCTCGGTCTGGGAGCTGGCCCAGTGGCCGCCGACCGCGGCCAACACCCAGCCGCTGCGCGTGACCTACGTGCGCACCGGCGAGGGCAAGGACCGGCTGCTGCCGCTGCTCGCCGAGGGCAACCGGCCGAAGTCCGAGGCCGCGCCGGCCGTCGCGCTGCTGGCCGCGGACCTGGACTTCCACGAGCACGTCCCGGTGACGTTCCCGATCAAGCCCGGGTTCCGGGAGAGCCTCGAGGAGCAGGGCCGGGACGGCCGCGCCGGCATGGCCCGGTTCAACGGGAGCCTGCAGGCCGGCTACTTCCTGCTCGCCGCCCGGGCGCACGGCCTGGCCACCGGCCCGATGGCCGGGTTCGACGCCGACGCCGTGACGCGCGAGTTCTTCCCCGGCGGGCGGCACACCGTGCTGCTCGTGGTCAACCTCGGGCACCCGGCCGGCGACGCCTGGCAGCAGCGCCTGCCCCGCCTGGACTCCGCCGAGGTGCTGAGCTTCGCCTGACCGCGCCCCGCCGCGCCGTCGAACGGTCGCGTCCGACCCGCCGAGATGCAGCCGAGCGTCCGGCAGAGATCGACATTCGCGCTGGGCCGCATGTCGGCGGGGTCGTTCCGGGCACGGACGAACCGAGCCGAGCGTCCTTCGCCCGGCCGGGCGGGAGCGGTTCGACCGGTGGCGGGCATCTCGTTGGTGACGAACGAGAACCCGAGCCCGCGCTCCGGCCGCGCCCCGTGCCGCCCGCCACATCAGACCTCGACCAGCTGGCGGAACCGGCTGCCGTGGAACACGAGCGGGACCCGATCCGGGTGGGAACGCAAGCCGTGTACCTGGAGCAGGGCCACGATGTGGTCGCCGGCCGAGACCTCCGAGTGAACCGAGCAGTCGAGCCAGAGCACCGCCTGGTGCACGAGCACTCCACCATCTGGGGTTGCCTGCCATGGAACGTCTGCGAACCGGTCACCATGCTTCGCTGCGAGCCGGGTCGCGGTGGTGTCCTGGCCTGCACCGAGCACACTCACCCCCAACCGGGGCAGCGTGCGGAGCCGTGGCCACGTCGTTGACGTGTTCTGCACGCACACCGAGACCAACGGCGGGTTCAGGGAGACAGGGGTGAACGAGCTGGCAGCGATTCCCCTGGGCCGGCCCCCGGACAAGGCGCAGACGGCGGTCACACCGCTGGGAAAGCAGCTGTATGCGCTGCGGAGCTGTTCGGGTTCACCGGTCAGGGGGTCGAGGTCGACCACCGAGGCTCCTCCGGATGCCGGCCGTCGCGCCGACCGTGCAGCGTCGTGATGGTGCCGTGCCCGGTCGAGTGAGCCGGGACTCATGGCTGGGCGAGCGGTGCGCCGCGCTCGGGTCGGCTGAGGCCGAGGTGGGACCGGAGGGTCGCACCGGAGTAGTCGTCGCGGAACAGCCCCCTGCGACGGAGTTCCGGGACGACTGCCGAGGTGAACTCGGCGAGCCCGGACGGCATGACCGGTGCCATCACCATGAAGCCGTCGGCGGCTCGCGCCTCGAACCACTCCTCGAGCGTGTCGGCTACCGTCTCCGGGGTGCCGAGAACGGTTCGGTGCCCGTAGGACGTCACGACCCGCAAGTAGAGTTCCCGTAGAGTCAGCCGGTCCCGCCTGGCCATCTCGATGATGAGACGCTGCCGGCTCTGGTAGCTGTTCGTCTCGGGGATCTCGTTCGGCAGGGGTTCGTCGAGCGACATCTCGGTCACATCGAAGCCCAGGAGTTGGGACAGCCGGGTCAGCCCGATTTCCGGCAGAATGAGCTCTTGGAGGTCCCGGTACCTCGCCTCCGCCTCCGCGATGGTCCCGCCGATGACGGGGAACACGCCTGCGATGACTCGAAGCGCGTCGTCAGGCCGCCCGTAGGACCGCATGCGCTGCTTGAGATCACGGTAGTAGGCCTGGCCCGAGGCGAGATTCTGCTGGGCCGTGAACGCGGTCTCGGCGAATCGCGCTGCGAGATCGAGCCCGGGCTCGGACGCCCCGGCCTGGACGAGGACCGGTCTGCCCTGGGGGGAGCGGATCACGTTCAGTGGTCCGGCGACGGAGAAGTAGTCCCCCTTGTGGTTGAGCGGGTGCATCTTGGTCGGGTCGAAGTACCTGCCCGTGCTCTTGTCCAGTACGAAGGCGTCGTCGTCCCAGCTGTCCCAGAGGCCCGCGGCGACCTCGAAGAACTCGGCCGCCCGGGCGTACCGGTCGGTGTACTCGGCATGCTCGCCATGGCTGAAGTTCCGTGCCTCCGCCTCGACGTACGAGGTCACGAGATTCCATCCGATGCGGCCGTTGCTGAGGTTGTCGATGGATGCAAGCTTCCGAGCCAGGTGGTACGGCTCGTTGTAGGTCGTGGTCTGTGTCACCACGATCCCGATCGTCGTCGTGCAGACCGACAGCGCCGAGGCGAGCGTGATCGGTTCGTACCGGTAGATGACCGGATCGAGGCTGAGGACCTCTGCGGGTGCGTCGGGCGGGCAGAGCTCATCGGCGAGGAAGACGAAGTCGAATGCGGACCGCTCGGCAGTCGCCGCGGATTCCCGGAAGAATTCGAACGTCGCGCCGGCGTTCGACACCGCGTCGGGACTCCGCCAGCCGGCGATGTGCGCGGTCGTCGGCGACAGGACGATGCCGAGGCTCATCTGGTCCGAACGCGGACGGTTCTCGGGCATGGCTCTCCGATCTTCACGTTGAGGATGCTGATGCGGGGTCGGCGATCGCGAGTCGACCGCCTCACCGTCCGGCGCCGAGCCACCGATCTGTCAGCTGCCGGTTGGCGTCGATCCAGGCCTGGGCTCCGGCGCGTTCATTGCCCTTGCCGGCCCTCTCCAGTGAGAGCATGAGGTCGGCCAGTTGCTGTTCGTCGAGCGAGAACCGTCCGAACATCTCGGCGACGTCAGGATTCTCCCTCGCGAAATCTACGGCGGCGACCGTGTCGATGGTTCCGGCGCCGCCGAACTTCTTCTGAGGGTCGGCCAGCGACTTCAGGGGCAGCTCGGCGTAGGCCCAGTGGGGCTTCCACAGCGACACGACGATCGGTCGTTGCTCGGCCACGGCCTTCCGGAGCTCGGCGAGCATCGCGGGAGTGCTGCTCTGGACGAGATCGTAGCCGGTCAGGCCGTATGCGGGCGCGACATCCTCGGCAAGCAGCTTCATCGTCGTCGAGCCGGCCTCGATACCGACGATCCGATCACCGAACTCGCTCTCCTTGCCTCGGAGGTCGGCGATGGAGTTCACATTCGTGACATAGTCGGGAACGGTGAGGTTGATGTCTGTCGGCTCGTACCACTGGCCGAGGGAGGCAATCTTTCCCTCGTACTTCTTCATGTACTCGGCATGGTAGTTCGGCCACATTTCGAGCAGGACGTCGATCTGGCTCCGGGCCGTTGCATCGAACGCCGGGCCGGCGTCGACCTGCTGCAGGGTGACCTGATAGCCACGGCTCTCCAGTAGCACGGCCCAGACGTTGCCGACTGCAGTCGATTCCTCCCAGCTCAACAGGCCGAGGGTGATCTCCTTGTCCGTCGAGCCGGCCGAGGACGTTGTCCCGCACGCGGAGAGGACAACGGCAAGGACGGTGGTGAGCGCGAGGGCGACGGATCTGGTCCAAGCACGACATGTCATGGGAATGCCTTTCAACGTCAGGGGAAGCGGTCAGGCCGGAGCGGGCGAGGTCGTGCCGGGCTTGTCCGGCGTCGTGGTGGGGCCCCGGCGACCGAGCAGTCCGGCGACGGTGCCGCGGGGGCGACCGCCAGGTGAGGTTGCGACCGATCCGGAGAGCCGGTCCAGGTAAATCGCGAGGAGGACGACGGCGAGGCCGCTCTGGAAGCCGCCGGCGACATCCAGCGACGACACCGCCTGGACGACGAGCTCGCCGAGACCGTCGGCGCCGACCATCCCGGCGATGACGACCATGGAGAGCGACATCATGATCACCTGGTTGACCCCGGTCATGATCGATCGCATCGCGAGGGGCAGGTGCACCTCGGTCAGGATCTGCCATCGACCGGCACCGAAGGAGACGGCCGCCTCGACCACCGAGGGATCGACTTCACGAATGCCCAACTCGGTGAGTCGAACCGCCGGAGCGACCGCGAAAACGATGGTGGCGACCACACCTGGTGTCGCGCCGATGCCGAACAGGAACACCGCAGGAATCAGGTAGACGAAGACCGGCATCGTCTGCGCAAGGTCGAGCATCGGGCGCACGACGAACGCGACGGTCCGGCTGTATGCGGTCACGATCCCCAGGGGTATGCCGATCATCAGCGCGACGACGGCGGCGACGAGAACGAGAGCGAGTGTGTGCATGGCGTCGGTCCACAACCCCATCGCATTGATCAGCAGCAGCGACAGGACCGCGTATCCGATGAACGCAGGGCGACGGGTGGCAACTGCGAGGGCCACCAGAACGGCGATCGTGACCAGCGCCGGGGGACCTGCCAGCGCTGCGGTGACCACCTCGACCAGCGCCGATACAAGGCTCGACACGGTGTCGAACAGCGGTTGGAGGCTGTCCTGCATCCAGTCGACGAGAGCGGCTGCGAAGGATCCGAGATCGATCTCAGGCACGGACGGCCTCCTCCTGGGCCACGCACGGGTCGTCGGAGGACCCCCCGCGACCATCGATGTCGGGGACTGGCGTGGCGAGTGCGGCGAGGAGTGCGGCCCGCGGGACGACACCGAGGAGGCGGTACTGGTCGTCGACGACCGCGAGCGGGACCGGCCACTGCCCCACTCGCCGGCACAGCTCGGTCAACGGGCGGTCCCGAGCCACGGTCTCGTAGTCGTCGACGAGGGCCGGGTGCAGGGTGGTCGCGCGGTGCCGAACGGCATGCGCGAGGGTGTCGTCACGGGCGATCCCCAGCAGGACACCATCGTCGTCGAGGACGAACACACCGTTCGCCTCGGCGTTCTCCAGCCTGACCAGGACGTCCTCCGGGTGCTCGACGACCCGGGCGCTCAGCAGCGGCTCGCGCAGGATCATCTCGGCGGTGAGTGCCCGCGTCCGGTCGATGCCGGCGGTGAAGTCACGGATGTAGCCGTCTGCCGGGGCGTTGATGATGTCCAGTGCCGTCCCGAGCTGGGCCGACCGCCCGTCACGCATCACCATGACCCGGTCACCCAGTTTCACCGCTTCGTTGAGGTCGTGGGTGACGAACACGATCGTCCGGTGGAGCTCGGATTGCAGACGTAGCAGCAGGTCCTGCATCTCGGTGCGGATCAGGGGGTCGAGTGCGCTGTAGGGCTCGTCCATGAGCAGGACCTCGGCGTCCGTGGCCAGCGCCCGAGCCAGTCCGACGCGCTGTTGCATCCCGCCCGAAAGCTCGCCGGGAAATCGGTCGCCCCAGTCGGCGAGCCCGACCTCTGCCAGCGCCCAGTCCGCACGCTCACGTCGTTCGCGCCGGTTGACTCCGCGCACCGACAGCCCGTAGCCGGCGTTGTCGCGGACCGACTTGTGCGGCAGCAGTCCGAAGTTCTGGAAGACCATGCTCACCGTTCGGTTGCGCATCGTCTGCAGCGCCGCCCCGCGCAACGTGAGCAGGTCCTGGCCGTCGATCCGGACTCTGCCGGTCGTGGGCCGGACGAGGCCGTTGAGCATCCGGATCAGGGTCGACTTGCCCGAACCCGAGAGCCCCATGACCACGAACAGCTCGCCACGCTCGATGGTGAGGTCCACGTCGTGCACGGCGAGGTGACCTCCGGCGGCGCGTACGGTGCCGACCGGGTTCTCGGTGGCCAGTGCGCGTCGAGCTGCGTCGTCGCCGAGTCCGAACACCCTGCTGAGTTCCTGAATCTCGATCACTGGTACTGCTCCTCCTGCCGGTCATCACCGGGCGGAGACTCCGTGGCCGGTGGGGCGGGGCACGGCGTCGCCCCACGTGGGCGCGGGCCGACGGGCGTATACGTGACAACCGTTACAAGCGAACGTAACGATCGTTCCAAGCGGGGTCAAGAGGTGACCGTCCGGCCGATCCGGGGTGTGCAGCTACCATCGGTCGTCAACGGAAGAAGGGGCGTGCATGGGCCGGCCTGCTCATCCCGACCGTGCCGACGAGGTCCTCGACTGTGCCGTCGCCTTCCTCGCCGAGCACGGGCTCGCGGGGCTCTCGATGCGGAAGCTGGCTGCCTATCTCGGGGTCAGCACGAACACGATCTCCTACCAGTTCGGTTCGAAGGACGGGCTCATCGATGCGGCGCTGAGCCGCGCACGCGCATCCACGTTGGACATGTTGACCGAGCTGCGGGACGAGCACCCCGCACTGACCGTCGCAGAGGCGTTGAGAGCGCTGTGGAGCTGGTGGCGGGAGAAGCCGGAACGGTTCGCGTTCCCGCGGCTGAACATGGAGGCGATGCTGACCGCCGACACGGCGGCGATCTCCGAAACCAGGCGCCGGGATCTGCAGGCGTACTGGACCGACTACTTCGCCACATGGCTCGTCTCCGAAGGCCGCGACCGTCACGAAGCCGAGCTGATGGCTTCGTTGATGCTGGCGGCGCTCACCGGCCTCATCGTGGACTTCCTCAGCACCGGTGACGCGGAGCGGATCGATGCCACGGTCGAGCTTCTCGCCGCGTCCCTCACCAGCTAGGGACGCGCGTGCCCGCGAGGCACGCGTGCAGCGCGCCGAGGAGAGTCGACGCGCGGTCGTCGACGTCCTCGGCGCGCATCTCGTTGGTGACGAACGAGAACCCGATCCCGCGCTCCGGCCACGTCCCGTGCCGCCCGCCGCCGGCGCCGCTGTGCCCGAACGCGACCGGTTCCGGGCCGTAGGTGCCGATCGGGTCGGCCAGCTCGAAGCCCAGCCCGAACCGCAGCGGCCGGTCGTTGATCGCGTCGAGCCCGGCCGCGTGCGGGCGGGTGGCCCGCTCGAGCGCCGCAGCGGCGACGGGGGAGCGCGCCGGGTCGGCCAGCGCCGCGTAGAACCGGGCGACCGCCGGGGCACCGGCCACCCCGGCACCGGCCAGCGCGCCCGACCGGTACCAGGCCGGGGAGTTGACCGTGTCGGTGTCGTCGAGCAGCGCCCGGTACATGCGCTCGACGATCCGGCGGCGTCCGGGATCGTCCTGCAGGAAGGTGGAGATCCGGTAGCCGGGCGCGCGGACGATCCGGGCCGGCAGGGGTGCCGAGCCCAGGTGCACGCGGGCGCCGGGAACCCGGGCGACGACGTCCTCGACGACCCGGCGGGGGTCCCGCCCGGTGGCCCGGACCAGCAGCTCGGCGACCAGGTGACCCCAGGTCAGGGCGTGGTAGGCGACCCGGCTGCCGGGCTCCCACAGCGGGGCCTGGCGGGCCAGCACGGCCGCCGAGGCCCGGTCGTCCACCGGGGACCCGGGTGCGGGATCCGGGTCGAGGTAGGGCAGCCCGGCGGTGTGCGCGAGCACCTGCGCGACCGTCACCGTGTCCTTGCCGGCCGCGGCGAACTCCGGCCAGTACCGGGCGACCGGCAGGTCGGGGTCGAGCACGTCCGCCGCGGCGGCCGCGGCCAGGCCCTTCGTGCCGGAGAACAGCACCGCGACGGTGTCCGCGTCCCACGGTCGCCCGGTGTCCGGGTCGGCGAGCCCGCCGTGCAGCTCCACCAGCGGCACACCGCCCCGGACCACGGAGAACGCGGCCCCGCCCCGGGTGTCCGCGAGGACGGCGGCGAACGCGTCGGCGACCGCGCCGAACCCCGGCGCCACCGTCCCCCGCGGGTCCCCGCTCACCGCACCGCCGCCATGGACGGCGTGTGCTCCAGCAGCTGGCGGGTGTAGTCGTGCTGCGGGTTCGCGAGCACCTCGGAGACGGTGCCCTGCTCGACGATCCGCCCGCCCTGCAGCACCGCGATCCGGTCGGCGACCTCGCGGGCCAGCGCGATGTTGTGCGTCACGAACAGCATCGCCGTGCCGAGCTCGCGGCGCACCAGCGCCAGCAGCTCGATGATCGACGCCTGCACCGACACGTCCAGCGCCGAGGTCACCTCGTCGCAGACCAGCACGTCGGGGGCGGTGACGAGGGCCCGGGCGATGGCGGCCCGCTGGCGTTCCCCGCCGGAGAGCCCGCCGGGGTAGCGCCCGGCGAACGATTCGTCGAGCCGCACCTGGCCGAGCATGTCGAGCACCCGCGCGCGGCGCGCCTCCGGCCCGGCGTCGGTGAGGTGCCGCAACGGCACCTCCAGGGAGCTGCCGATCGTGCGGCGCGGGTTGAGCGAGGCGAACGGGCTCTGGAACACGTACTGCACGCTGCGCAGCTGGGCGTAGCTGCGCGGTGTGGCGAGCTCCTCGCCCTTGAGCGTGAGCGTGCCGGTGTCCAGGCCGAGCAGCCCGGACAGGCCGCGGGCCAGCGTGGTCTTGCCGGAACCGGACTCGCCGAGCAGCATCAGGCACTCGCCCGGCCACAGCTCGAGGTCGACGCCGTCGAGCACCGTCCTCGACCCGTACCGCTTCCCGGCCCCGGTCACCCGCAGCAGCGGCGTGCCGTCGCCGGGCGGGGCCGGCCCCCGCTCGACGGCCTTGTCGAGGTCGGGGACGGCGGCGATCAGCGCCCGGGTGTAGGGGTGCTCCGGTGCGGTCAGCACCTGCTGCACGCTCCCGGTCTCCACGACCTCGCCGGCCTGCATCACGGCGACCCGGTCCGCGAGCCCGGCGACGACCGCGAGGTCGTGGGTGATGTAGAGCGCCGCGGTCCGGGACCGGGTGACCAGCCGGCGCACGGTCTCCAGCACCAGGTCCTGGGTGGTGACGTCCAGCCCGGTGGTCGGCTCGTCGAGGACGACGACGTCGGGCCGGTTCGCGAACGCGGCCGCGATCCCGACCCGCTGCTGCTGCCCGCCGGAGAGCTGGTGCGGGTAGCGGCGCAGGAACGCGTCGTCGGTGGGCAGGCCGACGTCGGCCAGCACCTCCCGGACGCGCTCCTCGGCCACCCCCTCGTGGCCGTGCGCGGCCAGCACCTCGGACACCTGGGTGCCGATGCGCAGCAGCGGGTTCAGTGACAGCGCCGGATCCTGCGGGACGTAGGAGACCAGCCGGCCGCGGATCCCGCGCAGTGTCGCCGGGGGCAGCGCCAGCAGGTCGTCGTGGGACTCGGTGTGCCCGCGGAAGGTGATCGTCCCTCCGGTGCACGCCAGCCCGGTCCGGAAGTGGCCGAGCGCGGCCAGCGCGGCCGTCGTCTTCCCCGATCCGGACTCGCCGACCAGGGCGAGGATCTCGCCGGGCGCGACGGCGTAGTCCACCCCGTGCAGCACCTCCCGGCCGCCGGTGGTCGCCACCCGCAGCCCGGTGCACTCGATCGTGTCGCTCATGACGCCGCCTCTCCGGTGGTGTCCGCGGACTCCTTCGCCAGCGCGTCCGTGATCATGTTCGTACCGACGGTGAGCACCGCGATCGCGAGCACCGGCAGCAGCACGCCCCACGGCGCGACGATCAGCGCGATCCGGTTCTCGTTGATCTGCAGGCCCCAGTCCGCGGCCGGCGGCTGCACGCCGAGGCCGAGGAACGACAGCGAGGCCACGTAGCCGATCGAGTACGTCAGCCGCAGCCCGAGCTCCACCATCAGCGGTCCGGTGATGTTCGGCAGCACCTCGGTGGCGAGGATCCGCCGCCGCGGCACGCCGTACATCCGGGCCGCGAGCACGTAGTCCTGGGTCGCGACGGCGAGGGTCGCCTGCCGGGCGACCCGGGCGACCCGGGGGATGTGGGTGATGCCGATGACCAGCACCAGCAGCCAGCCGGACGAGCCGAGCACGGCCACCGCCAGCAACGCGAGCACGAGCTGCGGGAACGACAGCAGCACGTCCCCGCCCCGCATGATCAGCGTGTCGAGGCGGCCGCCCGAGTACCCGGCGAGCATCCCGGCAACCGCGCCGCCGACGATGCCGATGGCGGTCGCGGCCAGCGCGTACAGCAGCACCGGGCCGCCGCCGGCGAGGAACCGGGTGAGCACGTCGCGGCCCAGGTCGTCGGTGCCGGCGAGGCCGTCGGCCCGGAACGGGCGGCCGGCGAAGTCGTCGACGCCGTAGCCGGTCAGCGCCGGGCCGAGCACCGGCCCGAGCAGCGCGACCGCGACGACGACCAGGGTCAGTACGGCGCCGATCCGGGCCTGGCGCCGGCGGAAGGTCCGCGTCAGCAGCCCCGAGGGCACGGTGGGTGCGCTCATGCGGACATCCCTCCCGAGTGACGGATCCGCGGGTCGGCGAGGATCCCCGCGACGTCCGCGGCCAGGTTCACCAGCACGTAGAACGCCGCGATGATCAGCGTGATCGCCTGCACCACCTGGACGTCCCGGTTGGCGACGGCGTCGATCAGCGCCTGCCCGATGCCGGGGTAGCGGAACAGGAACTCCACGACGACGACGCCCCCGGCCAGCCACGCCAGCTGCAGCGCGATGACCTGGGCGACCGGCCCGATCGTGTGCGGCACGGCGTGCCGGAACAGCACGGTCCGCTCGGGCAGGCCCTTGAGCCGGGCCATCTCGACGAAGCCGGCGTCGAGCGACTCGGACAGCGTCGCCCGGGTCATCCGGATGACGTAGGGGACGACGACCAGGGCGAGCGTGAGCACCGGCAGCACCAGCTGCTCGGGCCGCGCCCACACCGGCTCACCGGGCCGGGCGATCGTCACCGAGGGCAGGATCCGGACCACCGAGGTCGCGAACAGCACCACGAGCAGCACACCGATCACGAACTCGGGCAGCGCGGCCAGCACCAGGCTGGCCCCGGACAGCGCCGAGTCGGTCCGGGTGGCCCGGCGTACCGCGGCCCAGGTCCCCAGGGCGAGCGCGACCGGTGTCGAGATCACCGCGGTGAGGACGAGCAGCAGTGCGGACGCGGTGACCCGTCCGCCGAGCAGTTCCGCCACCGGGCCCTGGGTGGCGGCGGAGTATCCGAGGTCGCCGGTGAGGACGCCGCCGAGCCAGGACAGGTAGCGCTCCCAGGCCGGACGGTCGAGGCCCAGCTGCTCGGTGAGCGCGGCGACGCGTTCCGGGGTGGCCTGCTGGCCGAGGATGGCGCGGGCCGGGTCGCCGGGGAGCAGCAGCGTCGCGGCGAAGATCAGCAGCGAGACGACGAGCAGGACCAGCACCGACACCGCGAGGCGCCGGAGGATGAGCTTGGTGAGCAGGTTCATGCGTTCACCCACGCCTTCCGGAACTCGTAGCCGGACAGCGACAGCCCGGTCCGGTTGGGGACGAGCCCGCCGACGTAGGCCTGGTGGGCGTCGACCCGGTCCGGGAAGCCCCAGATGAGGTAGCCGCCCCGGTCGAACTCGATCTGCTGGGCCTGCCGGACCAGCCGGGCCCGCACGGCCGGGTCCAGCTCGGAGCGGGCCCGGCGGACGACGGCCTGGTACTCGGCGTCCTCCCAGTGCGTCTCGTTGAACGGCGAGTCCGGCATCGAGGACGACGACGCCTGCGGGAGGTAGTTGCGGGTGTTCCAGAAGCTCTGCGCGAACTCCCACTGCAGGTACTGGTCGGAGAAGAAGGTCGAGGTGTCGACCCGGCGCAGGCCGATCTCGACGCCGGCCGCACGCGCCTGGGTGGCGAACACCTGGGCGGCCTCGACCGTGCCGGCCTGGATCGGGGAGGTGACCAGCTCGAGCGCGAGGTTCGGCCGCCCGGCCGCCGACAGCAGGTCGCGGGCCCGTTCGAGGTCCTGCTCGCGCTGCGGGGCCAGGTACTGGGGGTCGTAGCGGGCGTAGAGGTCGACCGCGCGGGCACCCAGGCCGGACAGCACCTGGTTCAGCATCTCGTCGCGGCCGGCGATCAGCCGCAGCGCCTGGCGGACGCGGACGTCGTCGAACGGCGCGACGTCGACCCGCATGGTGAACGGCAGCCACGACCCGGTCTCCGAGGTGAGCAGCCGCACCGACTCGTAGGACCCGACGACCTCGGTGAGCGACAGCGGGACCTGGTCGATCGCGTCGACCTGGCCGGAGAGCAGCGCGTTGATGCGGGCGTCGTCCTCGGCGAAGTTGATCAGCTCGAGCCGGTCGAGGTGGGGCTGGCCGGGCCGCCAGTAGCCGTCGTGGCGGACGAACGCGCTCTGCTGGCCCGCGGTGAACGACTCGAACCGGAACGCGCCGGTGCCGACCGGGCGGGACACGTCGAAGTCCGCGGGCACGATGCCGCACGAGTACTCGGCCAGGTACTGGTCGAACACCGGAGACGGCTCGGTCAGCTCGAAGCGGACCTGCCGGTCGCCGGCCACGACGACCCGGTCGAGGATCCCGAACTGCGAGGCCCCGGACTTGGGGTCGTCCGGGTCGGTGATCCGGGCGAAGGTCGCGACGACGTCGTCCGGGGTGACCGGGCGGCCGTCGTGGAAGGTGATCCCGGCCCGGATGGTCGCGGTCCAGGCGCGGGCACCCGGTTCCGGGCGGACGGCCTCGGCGACGGCGGGCTGCAGGGTGTAGGCGTCGTCCCAGTGCAGCAGCGGTTCGTACAGGCTGAGGGTGCGGGCGATGTCCGGGTTGGTCGCCGGGCTGTGCGGGTCGAGGGTGTCGGAGGCGCCGCCCCCGGTCACCCCGACGCGCAGGACTCCGCCGCGGCGCGGCGGGCCGGCGTCCCGGGCCGCGGCGGGGCCGCCGCAGCCGGTGAGGAACGCCGCGGCGGCCAGGCCGGCCGCTCCGCCGAGCAGGCGGCGCCGTGAGAACGACGTCGCTGTCGGGCTCATCATGAAAGGTGTCTCCTCGGAGCAGGGCCCCGGCCAGGACCGGGACCGCGAACGGGACTCAGCTCGGGGGCCGGCGCATCACCGTCCCGGACCCAGGTCGCGGATCGCCCGGCCGGCGTGGTCGGGGGCCGGGCCGGACGTGCTGGCGGCCAGCGCGTCGAGCGTTCCGGCGACGCCGTCCGGGAAAGGCCGGGTGCCGTCCGGGCCGACGTGCAGGCACATGAGCTCCTCGGTGGCCACGAGCCGGCCCTCGGCGTGGAGCTCGTGCCAGAGCCGCAGCCGCTTGGCGTCCCGGCCCAGCACCCGGGTGCGCACCTCGAGCGCGGCGTCCGGGCCGACCTCGTGCAGGTAGCGCACGTGCGCCTCGACCGTGTACAGCGAGCACCCGGTCTCCGACCGGTAGCGCTCACCCATCCCGGCGTGGTCCATGAGGGTGGTCGTCGCGTCCCCGAACACCAGCACGTAGTAGGGCTCGGAGAGGTGCCCGTTGTAGTCGATCCACTCCGGGCGGACGACGTCGTGGTGCCGCAGCGGGGTCACGGGCGCCCTGCCGCGCGCGCCGCCTCGACCGCACGCCGGACGGCGATCACCGCCCGGTCCCGCTCGGCGACGAGCTCGGCCATCGGCCGGCCGCCGGCGCTGACCTCGGCCCCGGCGACCATGTCGTCGCGCAGGGCGGGCGTCAGCTCGGGCGCGTCCAGCCGGGTCCACGGTGCCTTCAACGACGGTCCGAAGTGGTCCAGCATGTGCGCCATCCCGCCCTCGCCGCCCGCGAGGTGGAAGGTCAGGCACGGACCGTGCACCGGCCAGCGCAGGCCGGGCCCGTCGGTGATCGAGCGGTCGATCTCCTCGGGGGTGGCCTCGCCGGCGGCGACCATGTGCAGCGCCTCGCGCCAGATCGCCTCCTGCAGCCGGTTCGCGATGAACCCGGGCAGCTCCCGCTCCATCTCGATCACCGACTTGCCGGCGTGGCGGTAGAACTCCGCGGCCCGGGCCACCGCCCACGGCGCGCTCCGCTCCCCGCCGACGACCTCGACCAGCGGGATCAGGTACGGCGGGTTGAACGGGTGCCCGACCACCAGCCGGGAACCGTCGCCGGCATCGGTGGCCATGTCGGTCATCGGGAACCCCGAGGTCGACGACGCGACCACGACGTCCGGCCCGGTCTCGGCGGCCAGCTCGGCGAGCAGCGACCGCTTGAGCGCCAGGTCCTCCGGGGCGCTCTCCTGGACGAACCCGGCGCCCGCGACGGCCTCGGCGACGGTCGGGTGCACGGTCAGGGCGTCGCGGTCCGCGCCGTCGGCGAGGCCGAGCTCGGTGAGCGCGGGCCAGGCCGCGTCGACCACCCGGCGCAGCCTCTCCGCGGCGTCGGGAGCCGGGTCCCAGGCCCGCACCCGCAGCCCGCGGGCCAGGTAGTACGCCGCCCATCCGGCCCCGATGACCCCGGCGCCGATGCACGCCACCGTGCCGATCGAGGACACCGGCGGGAGGCCCGCCGGCGCGCCGGTCCCGCCGCGCTCAGCCATCGGCCCGCTCCGCCAGCCCGAGGATCTCGCGCGCGCGGTCCGGCGTCGCGACCGTGCCGCCGAGATCCTGCACGATCTGCACCGCGCGCTCGGTCAGCTGCTCGTTGGTGGCCTTCACCCCGCGGGAGAGGTAGAGGTTGTCCTCCAGCCCGACCCGGACGTGCCCGCCGAGCAGCATCGACTGCGCCACCCACGGCAGCTGGTCGCGGCCGATCGCGAACGACGCGAAGTTGGCGCCCGCGGGCAGCAGGTTCACCATCGCGGCCAGCACGCCGGGGTCTGCCGGGGCGCCGTACGGGATGCCCATGCACAGCTGGAACAGCGGCGGGGCGTCGATCAGGCCCTCGTCGACCATCGTGGACGCGAACCACAGCTGGCCGGTGTCGAAGATCTCCAGCTCGGGCTTCACGCCGAGCTCCTGCACGCGCTTCGCCCCGGTCCGCAACATGTCCGGTGTGGACACGTAGAGCTGGTTGCCCTCGCCGAAGTTCAGCGAGCCGCAGTCGAGCGTGCAGATGTCCGGGAGCAGCTCCTCGACGTGCGGGAGCCGCTCGAGGGCGTTGACCAGGTCGGTGCCGTCGACCGGCTTCAGCGGGTCCTCGGCATCGATCACCAGGTCGCCGCCCATGCCGGCGGTCAGGTTCAGCACGACGTCGACGCCCGCGTCCCGGATGCGGGTGACCGTGTCGCGGTAGAGCTCGACGGCCCGGGACGGGTCGCCGGTCTCGGGGTCGCGCACGTGGATGTGCACGACGGCGGCGCCCGCGCGGGCCGCGGCGATCGCGTCGGCAGCGATCGCCGCCGGGGTGACGGGCACGTGCGGGCTCCGGCCCGGGGTGTCCCCGGCTCCGGTCACCGCGCAGGTGATGATGACGTCACGGTTCATCCGGTCTCCGTCCGGTCGGTGGTGGTTCCCGGACCGCCGAGCACGGCCCGGTCGATGTAGTCGTGCAGCACCGCGCGCATCTCGGCGCAGGCGGCGCCGGGCGTCCCGGCCATGACCTGGATGCCGAGGCCGTCGACGAGCGCGGTGAGCGGGCGGGCGAGCGCCTCGGCCCCGGGGACGAACACGCCGGTCCGGGCGCCGTCGGCCAGGGTCATGGCCACGCTGCGGTACCAGCGGTCGTAGGAGTCCCAGTACAGCCCGCGCCGGGTGGGGTCGATCGCCGACTCGGCCCAGACCTGGATCCAGATCGACCACTCGCGGCGCAGCAGCTCGCCCTCCGGCAGCTGCAGGTCGATCAGCCGCAGCAGCCGCACGTGCGGGTCGGCGATCTCCCCGAGCTCGGCGACCTGCCGGTCGAAGGCGAGCTTCACGTTGTGCCGCAACGCCTCGTCGAGCAGGGCCGACCGGCTCGGGAAGTGGTAGTGGATGGTGGCCGGGCTGGTCCCGCAGGCCCGGGCGACGTCCGAGGTCCGCACCCGGTGGTATCCGCGGTCGGCGATCAGGACCCAGGCCGCCTCGAGGATCCGGCGCCGTGTCTCGCGGGACCCCTGCGGCGCGGCCGTGCTGCGCGGCGCGGCCGAGCCGCCCGGCACGGCGGTGTGGGTGCGCGCGTCGTCGCGGCCGTGCAGCAGCCGGTTCACCGTCTCGCCGGTGACGTCGGCGATCGCGACCAGCTCGCCCGCGGCGAACCGGCGGCGGCCGGCGAGCGACTTCGACAGCTTCGTCTCGTCGAGCCCGATGGCCGCGGCGAACCGGCGCTGGGTCCACCCGTCCCGGTCCAGCAGCTCGCGCACCCGGGCGGCGACGGCGTCGTCGCCGGGCGGGGCCGGAGGGGGAGCGGTCATGGCGGGGACCTTAAGGGCGGACTTGCGCTGATCGCAAGGATCGTTCCGGAAAACCCCAGTGCACAGGCATGCTTGCGATTACTGACCGGCGCGCCGTTCAGCTTGCGGCCGAGGTCGGCACGGGGGACCTCCGGCGCGGTAGGGTCGGTCGCGTTGTCCGCGCCGACGGAGCCGAACCCGGGAAGTGGGAACCATGCGCTCGCTGGACGAGGCCACGATCTGGAGCGAGGGCGTGCCGGGGGTGGACGTCCCCGGCTACGACCGGTCCGGCGTCCGGACCGGGATCGTCCACATCGGAGTCGGCGGGTTCCACCGGGCCCACCTGGCGATGTACGTCGACGCGCTGCTCACGGCGGGCGAGGCCCGGGACTGGGGCATCTGCGGCGTCGGCGTGCTCGCCTCGGACGACCGGATGCGCGACGTCCTGCGCGCCCAGGACGGGCTGTACACACTGGTCCGCAAGGAGGCCGACGGGTCACTGGCGCCGCGTGTGGTCGGGTCCCTCGTGGACTACCTGTACGCGCCCGACGACCCGGAGGCGGTGATCGAGCGGATCGCGCACCCGGACACCCGGATCGTCTCGCTCACGATCACCGAGGGCGGCTACGCGATCGACCAGAAGACCGGCGAGTTCGACCCGGAGTTCCCCGGGATCCGGGCCGACCTCGCCGCGGACCGCCCGACCGGCGCGTTCGGGCTGGTCGTCGAGGGCCTGGCCCGGCGCCGCGACCGGGGCACGGGACCGCTGACGATCATGAGCTGCGACAACATGCAGGGCAACGGCGACGTGGCCCGCCGGGTGGTCACCGGGGTCGCCCAGCTGCGCGACCCCGAGCTCGGCCCCTGGGTCGCCGCGAACGTCACCTTCCCGAACTCCATGGTGGACCGGATCACCCCGGCCACGGCGGACGCCGACCGGGAGGCGCTGGCCGAGCGGTTCGGCCTGCGCGACGGCTGGCCGGTCGTCTGCGAGCCGTTCTCCCAGTGGGTGCTCGAGGACGACTTCGCCGCGGGCCGCCCGGAGTTCGAGCGGGTCGGGGTCCAGCTCGTCGACGACGTCGTGCCCTACGAGTTCATGAAGCTGCGCCTGCTCAACGCCACCCACCAGGCGCTGGGCTACCTCGGTTACCTCGCCGGGCACCGCTACGTGCACGAGGTCGCCCGGGACCCAGCGTTCGCGGCGTTCCTGCGCGGCTACATGGACGACGAGGCCACGCCGACGCTGCGCCCGGTGCCCGGTATCGACCTCGACGCGTACAAGGACACGCTGCTGGAGCGGTTCGCCAACCCGGGCGTCGCCGACACCCTGATGCGGATCAACTACGGCAGCTCCGACCGGATCTCGATCTTCCTGTTGCCGGTGGTGCGGGAGCAGCTGGCCGCGGGCGGGCCGGTGGACCGGGCGGCCGCCGTCGTCGCCGGGTGGTGCCGGTACGCCGAGGGCACCGACGAGCAGGGCGAGCCCGTCCCGCAGCAGGACCGGCTCGCCGCCGAGCTCACCCCGCTGGCCCGGCGCGAGCGCACCGAGCCGCTGGCGTTCCTGCGCCACCGGCCGGTGTTCGGCGACCTCGCCGAGGACGAGCGGTTCGCCGGCGCGTACCGGCACGCGCTGGAGTCGCTGTACGCGCGGGGCGCCGCCGCGACGGTGGCCGGCCTCGCCTGAACCGGCCCGGGCCCGAGCGGGCGGCCGATGATTTCCGCGTACCCGGGCGGTCGGAACCGTAGACCTCCACCCCGGAAGAACAGAGGAGACACCATGGGCACGATCGACGTCCACGAGTTCATGAGCCTCGACGGCGTCATCGAGGAGCCGACCTGGACCGCGGAGTTCGGCTTCACCGAGGGTATGGGTGAGGCCATCGGCAAGCTCTGCGACCAGGCGATCCTGCTGGGCCGCACCACCTACGAGGGGTTCTACCCGGCGTGGTCGGCCCGCGGGCACGACGTCGAGTCCGGGGGAGCGTTCTTCAACGGGGCGCCCAAGCACGTCGTGACGTCCACACTGGCCGATCCGCTGGAGTGGGAGAACTCGACGGTACTGGGGCCGTACGACCCGAAGCGGATCCAGCAGCTCAAGGACGACACCGACGGCGGCATCTACGTCAGCGGCAGCGCGACCCTGGTCCGGGCGATGCTCGCCGACGGCCTGGTCGACACGCTGAACCTGTTCGTCTACCCGATCGCGCTGGGCTCCGGGCTGAAGCTGTTCACCGAGGGCCAGCGGATCCCGCTGCGGCTGGTGGAGACCGAGGCGTACGAGAACGGCGTCGTCCGGATGACCTACGGGCCGCCGATCACCTGAGAGCCGCCTACCGGCGCTCACCCCGGTGCGCGAGAAGCGCCGCGCCGATGATCCCCGCCTCGTTCAGCAGCGTCGCGGGGATCATCCGCGTGCGGGTCTTCACGTACGGCGACCACTTGGCGAACTTCTTGCTGACCCCGCCGCCGACCACGATCAGGTCCGGCCACAGCAGGTTCTCGACGTGGGTGAAGTAGCGGGTCAGGCGCTCGCCCCACTCCGGCCAGCCGAGGTCCTCGCGTTCCCGGGCGGAGTCCGCGGCGCGGGTCTCGGCGTCGTGGCCGTCCAGCTCGAGGTGACCGAGCTCGGTGTTCGGCACGAGGTGGCCGTCCACGATCAGGGCGGACCCGATGCCCGTGCCGAGGGTCGCCAGCAGCACCACCCCGGAGCGTCGCCCGGCGGCGCCGAACTCGACCTCGGCGACCCCGGCGGCGTCCGCGTCGTTGACGAGCAGCGCGTCCCGCCCGGTGACCTTGCGCAGCACTCCGGCGGCGTCGCGGTCGATCCAGGAGGGGTCGACATTCGCCGCGGTGCGGGTCACGCCGTGCTGGACGACGGCGGGGAACGTGCAGCCGAACGGGCCGGTCCAGCCGAACTCGTCGAGGATCTGCCGCACGGTCTCCGCGACCGCCTCCGGCGTCGACGGCTGCGGGGTCGGGATCCGCACGCGGTCCTCGGCCAGCTTGCCCTTCTGCAGGTCGACCGGGGCCCCCTTGATGCCGGAGCCGCCGATGTCGATGCCGAAACCCAGGTCGTGCTTCGTGCTCACGGAGCAGGGTCCTCTCTCGGGAACGGGGGATTCAGGAACGCAGCGCGGCGGCGACCACGTCACGTGCCTCCGCCTGGATGAGGGCCAGGTGCTCGCCGCCGCGGAAGCTCTCGGCGTAGACCTTGTAGACGTCCTCGGTGCCGGACGGCCGGGCCGCGAACCAGCCCGCCTCGGTGACGACCTTGAGGCCGCCGATCGGGGCGTCGTTGCCCGGCGCCCGGGTCAGCTTCGCCGTGATCGGGTCGCCGGCCAGCTCGGTCGCCGTCACCGCCGACGCGTCGAGCTTGGACAGGGCGGCCTTGTCGTCGCGCGAGCAGGCGACGTCGGTGCGGGCGTAGGCGGGGGCGCCGAACCGTGCGGTGAGCTCCCGGTAGTGCTCGGTGGGCGTGCGCCCGGTGACCGCGGTGATCTCGGAGGCGAGCAGGGCGAGCAGCAGCCCGTCCTTGTCGGTGCTCCACGGCGCGCCGTCGCGGCGCAGGAACGACGCCCCCGCGCTCTCCTCGCCGCCGAACCCGATCTCGCCGGACCGCAGGCCGGGCACGAACCACTTGAACCCGACCGGCACCTCGACCAGCGTCCGGCCGAGGTCCGCGGCCACCAGGTCGATCATCGACGAGCTGACGGCGGTCTTCCCGACGCCGGCCGTGGCCGGCCAGCCCGGACGGTGGGCGTAGAGGTAGCCGATCGCGACGGCGAGGTAGTGGTTCGGGTTCATCAGGCCGCCGTCGGCGGTGACGATGCCGTGCCGGTCGGCGTCGGCGTCGTTGCCGGTGGCGATCCGGAAGGGAGAGGGGTCGCTCGCCATCCGTTCCCGCAGCGACGCCATCGCGTACGGCGACGAGCAGTCCATCCGGATCTTGCCGTCCCAGTCCAGGGTCATGAACGCGAACGCCGGGTCGACGGCCGGGTTCACCACGGTCAGGTCGAGGCCGTAGCGCTCCGCGATCGCGCCCCAGTAGTCGACCGACGCGCCGCCGAGCGGGTCCGCGCCGATCGTGACGCCCGCGTCGCGGATCGCCGCCATGTCCAGCACCTGGTCGAGCTGGGCCACGTACTCGCCGAGGTAGTCGTAGCGCCCGGCGGCGGCCGTGTCGAACGACCGGCGCCGCACGCCCTTCAGCCCCGCCTCCAGCAGCTCGTTGGCCCGGTCCGCGATCCACGACGTCGCCTCGGTGCCGGCCGGGCCGCCGTCCGGCGGGTTGTACTTGAACCCGCCGTCGGCGGGCGGGTTGTGCGACGGGGTGACGACGACGCCGTCGGCCAGGTGGGCGCTGCGCCCGGCGTTGGTGACCAGGATGGCGTGCGAGATCGCCGGGGTGGGGGTCAGCCCGTCCCGGGAGTCGATCATGAGCTCGACTCCGTTCGCGGCGAACACCTCGGCCGCGGTCAGCCAGGCCGGCTCGGACAGCGCGTGCGAGTCCCGGCCCAGGAACAGCGGCCCGTCGGTGCCCTGCGCGGCCCGGTACTCGACGATGGCCTGGCTCGTGGCCGCGATGTGGTCGTCGTTGAAGGTGGACAGGAACGCCGAGCCCCGGTGGCCGGACGTGCCGAACGCGACCCGCTGGACGTCGACCTTCGGGTCGGGGTGCACCTCGGAGTACGCGGCGAGCAGCGCGTCGACGTCGACGAGGTCCTCGGGGCGGGCCGGGGTGCCGGCGCGCTGGTGCACGGACATGCAGCGGTTCCTTCCGTCCGGATCGATCGTGCACAGCCTGCCGTACGGGGGGCGTGGCCGCACCTACCTGGCCGGCTCCGCGCCGAGCCGCCGTCCCACGAACCGGGCGATCCACGGCGCCACCAGCAGCATGAGGATCACCCGCAGCACCTGCACGGCGACCACCGAGGTGACGTCCACCCCGGAGGAGATCGCGGTCGCCAGCACCGCGTACACCCCGCCGGGCGTCGTCGCGAGGTAGCCCTCCAGCAGGGTCATCCCGGTGAAGTGCGACAGCAGCAGCCCCAGCCCGGCGCACAGGGCGACCACGGCCAGGATCAGCGCCGTGGCGAGCGGGAGCAGCCGGACGACCGTGCCGAGGGCCGCGCGGGTGTAGCGCAGGCCCGCCTGCCAGCCGATGACCGCGTAGGCCACGTCGACCACCGGGACCGGGACGGCGGCGTCGGCGGTCAGCCCGGTCAGGCTCAGGACCAGGGCGACGGCCATCGGGCCCAGCAGCGCGGGCGCGGGGATCCGCGCGACCCGGCCGAGCGGGATGCCGATCGCGGCGCACACCGCGGTCACCGCGAGCCCGGCCCACCAGGGGGCGCCCGGTCCGGGCGGCGCGAGGTCCGCCGGGACGGTGTGCTGCGCGCCGTAGGCGAGCGCGGCGACCACCGGCATCGTCGCCGTCACCAGGCCGACCCGCAGGTACTGGATCACCGCGACCGTGCGCTCGTCGCCGCCCAGCTCGCGGCTGATCGCGACCAGCCCGGACGCGCCGCCCGCGGTCTGCGCGAGCATCCCGGTCAGCGGGGTGACCCCGCGCTGCAGGCCCATGAGCAGCCCGGCAGCCATGCTGACCAGCAGCGTCCCGAGGCTGATGAGCAGCACCGGGATCCACTGGGTGGCCACCGTCGCGAGGGTCTCCGGCCGGGCCAGCAACCCGATGACGACGCCGATCACCGCCTGGCCGCCCGCGGTGGCGGGCCGGGCGACCCGGGCCGGTCCGAGCCCGGCGAGTGCCACGGCGGTGGCCACGAACAGCCCGGCGAACAGCGCGGGCGACGGCACGTCGAGGACGGCCAGCGCGGCGGTGGCGCCCGCGGTGAGGACGGCGAGCAGCAACCACCGCCACCAGCGGACGTTCCGCAGGCGCCCGTACGCCGTCACCGTCGGATCACGGGACCGAGCGTAGATCCGGCCCGCGCAGCGCGTCGCGGTGAGACCGGCCACGGTCGTTGCTCCGAGCGAACGACTCTCCGGCCCGCGGCTGCTCGGGACAATCGCCGAGGTGCAGCCGAGCGCGAATTGTCGATCTTCGTCGAACGCTGGGCGTGCATCTCGGCGGGGAGGGGTGGGGCCCGAACCACGGGCTCGCCCGGACTCGGCCGCGTCACACACCCCTTCCCTGCAGGCGCTCACGCAACCCGGAGGTGCTCGCGTGATCGGGTGAGCGTCGCCGGGTTCGGTGAGCGTCTGCAGGGCGCGGCGCGTCGAGCCCGCCGGAGCAGGCCGGGCTGCGTGGCGGAGATGAGCGGGGTCAGGTGTCCCGGGCGTCCTCGAGGGCCCGCTCGGCGCGGGTGACCTCGGCGTCGGCCTGGCGGGCGCGCCGGGCGGCGTCGCCCGCCTCGCGTTCCGCGGACCGCAGCGCACGGTCCGCGTCGGTCGCCTCGGAGCGGGCCCGGTCGAGCTCCGCGCGCAGCTCCTCGACCCGGCGGTGCGCGTCGTCGCGGCGTTCGGCCGCGGCGTCCGCGCGTTCCCGGGTGTCGTCGCGCTCCCGGGCCGCGTCGTGGGCTGCGAGCCGGGCCCGTTCCAGCCGGTCCTCGGCCGCGGCGAGCTCGCGCTCCCGGCGCTCGCGTTCACGCTGCTCGGCGGCAGCACGCTCCCGCTCGCGCCGCTCGGCGGCCCGCTGGTCCCGTGCTCGCCGGTCCGCCTCGCGGCGCTTCCCGTCGAGCTCGCCGGCCGCCCCGCGGCGGCCGTCCGCGGGCTCGTCGTCCGGTGCCGCGCCGGTGGGCTCGTCGTCCGCACCGGTGGACCCGGCCGGTGCCGGGGTGCCCGGGCGCCGGGCTCCCCGCGGACGGGTACCGGTGCCGGTCTCGCCGGCGCCGAACGTCCCGAAGCCGCTGTGCCGCTCGAACCGCACCAGCCGGCCGGACCGCACCTGCTCGGCCAGCTCGTCGTCGGCCAGCGCCGACTCCAGGACGCCGCGGACCTCGCGTTCCAGGCCGGAGTCGACCCGCTGCCCGGCCTCCCGGCCCAGCTGCGCCGCTCGCCGGGACAGCGCCCCGACCAGCTTGTTCCGCTGCGCCGACACCTGCCGCAGGGCCGGGCCGTCGAGCGAGCGCTGGGCGTCCGCGAGCGGCCCGGCCAGCGACAGGAACCCCTCGACCTCGTCGGGCGCCGCCCCGACGAGCAGGTTCGTCAGCCAGGCGGCGCGGGTCGGCCGCTTGCACGCGCCGATCGCCTTGGCGGCATCCCGGTCCCCGGCCGCGCGGGCCTCGGCGACCGCCTCGTCCCGCGCGGCGACGAACTCGTCGGGCGGGATCCGGTAGAGCCGTTCGGCGACGGCGTCGGCGTCCACGGCGCGGGCGGTCAGCTCAGGTTCGCGTGCGTCCCGACGAGCATCGCGCGCCCGAGGGTGTGCCCGAACAGGTTGAACGCCAGGAACGCCGGCGTCGACGTGGCCGGGATGTCCAGCGACGGCACGTCGACGGCGTGCACCACGAAGTAGTACCGGTGCGGGCCGTGCCCGGGCGGCGGGGCGGCGCCCAGGTAGCGGGCCAGGCCGGCGTCGTTCGGCAGCTGCACGGCGCCCTCGGGCAGCCCGGAACCGGTCTCGTCACCGGCCCCGGCGGGCAGCGACGTCACCGATGCCGGGAGGTTGAACACCGCCCAGTGCCAGAACCCGGACACGGTCGGGGCGTCCGGGTCGTAGCAGGTGACCACATAGGACTGGGTGTCCTCCGGCGCGCCGGACCAGGACAGCTGCGGGGAGCGGTCCTCGCCGCCGGCGCCGAAGATGCCGGACAGCTGCGGCGTGGCGAGCGCTGCGCCGTCGGTGACGTCCTCGCTGGACACGGTGAACGACGGGACCGGGGGCAGCTCGTCGTACGGATTGCGGGACACTGTGGACGACCTCCTCGTCGGGGCTTGCGGGGTACGGCCCGATCCTGGCATGCCCCGCCGTCCCGTGCCGGGGACGACGAGCCGGGTGGGTGGTGCGGGTGGGGATGCTGCTGGTGGTCGTCGGCCTGATGCTGGCCGCCGTCGTGCTGGTCGGCGTGGGGGAGCGGCTGCGCCTGCCGTGGCCGGCCCTGATGGTCGTGTTCGGCGCCGGGGTCGCGCTGCTGCCCGGCCTGCCGGACGCGTTCACCCTCGAGCCCGAGCTCATCCTGCCACTGTTCCTGCCGCCGCTGCTGTTCGCGACCGCGCAGCGGACGTCGTGGGCCCTGTTCCGTGCTCGGTGGCGCACGATCGCCCTGCTCGCGATCGGGCTGGTGCTGGCCACCACCGCCGTCGTCGCCGGGGCGGTCTGGCTGCTGATCCCGGGCATCGCGGTGACCGCGGCGGTCGCGCTCGGGGCGATGGTCGCGCCACCGGACCCGGTGGCCGTCGAGGCCGTCGCAGGCCAGGTGCCGGTCCCGCGGCGGCTGGTGTCGGTGCTGCAGAGCGAGGGACTGTTCAACGACGCCACCGCTCTGGTGATCTTCCAGGCGGCGGTGCTCGCGACCGTCTCCGGCGACGAGCTCAGCCCGCTCGGGCTCGGCGTCCGGTTCGTCGCGGGGGCCGCTGGAGCCGTGCTCATCGGCCTGGCGGTGGCCTGGCTGGCCCGCACCGTGCTCGGCCGGGTCACCGACACGACCGGGCGCAGCGCGCTGACCCTGGTGCTGCCGTTCGCCACCTACCTCGCCGCCGAGGAGGTCCACGCGTCCGGGGTCGTCGCGGTCGTCGTGCTCGCGCTGCAGCTGCGGGCCGGCACGGACGCCGACGAGTCCGTCGAGCGACTCACCCAGACCTCGCTGTGGAACGTGGTCGAGCTGCTGGTCACCGGGCTGGCGTTCGGGTTGATCGGGCTCGACCTGCGGCAGGTCGTCACCGCCGCGGGGGACGATCTGCCGCGCATGCTCGGGCACGCCGGGATCGTGTGTTCGGTCGTCGTCGCGGTGCGCGTCGTGTGGATGACCGTCGCCTGGCGGGTGGTGCGGCGCTCCGCCGACCGCACTGCCGCACCGCGGACCGGGCCCGAGGTGCTGCTGCTGTCCTGGTGCGGCATGCGCGGCCTCGCGACCCTGGCGCTGGCGCTGTCCCTGCCGGCGACGACGTCGGCCGGGACCCCGTTCCCGCACCGTGCCGAGATCGTGCTCATCGCGGTGTCCGTGCTGGTCGTGACGCTGCTCGTGCCCGGGTTCACGCTGCCGGCGCTGGTCCGCGCCCTCGGCGTCGACGACGAGGCCGGCGCCGAGGCGCGGGCCGAGCGGGAGATCGTGCTGCGGGCCCGGCGGGCCGCCCTCGCGACCCTGGAGTTCGAGCGGTCGGTCCGGGACCTGCCCGAGGAGGTCGGCACGGCAATGCGCGAGCGGCTCGCCCGCCTGGAGTCGGTGCTGTCCGGGGAGACGCCCTCGGAGGAGGAACGACAGCGGATCGCCGCCCTCCGGACGGTGCGTGGGCAGGTCGCCGAGGCCCACGCGTCGGCGCTCGCGGCCGCCCGCGTCGAGGTCCTCGCCGCGCGCCGGGAGCCGGGGGTCGACCCGCACGCCGCCGACCGCGTCCTGCAGCGGCTGGACATGCGCACGGCGCTCGCGCGCTCGTGAGTGGTTATCAGGGCTCTGGCCCCGATAACCACTCACGGGCGCGTCAGCGCACGACCACCGCGGCGTCCGCCTCGGTGACCCGGAACGTGAACGACTCCTCCAGGTAGAGGTGCACCGTGTCCGCGTCGTGCGAGGAGTAGCCGATCGCGAGGTCCTGGCCGACGTCGAGCACGAAGTCGCCGCCGCGCTGGGACACCACCAGCGCGCCGTCCAGGCCGGGTGCCCGCAGGATCCGGCCGCCGAGGATGCGGGTCAGGTGGTCGAACAGCGGGTAGCCGCCGTGCTCGGCGGTCTCGGCGATCCGGGTGAAGCCCTCCGGGGCGACGGCCAGCGCGAACGGGCCCTCGATGCCGGCCCGGCGCAGCACGTCCACCGCCCGCGCGACGACGCCCGGGTAGCGGTCGGTGTCGTCACCGAGGGACAGTGCCTCGTACGGCGACGCCTCGGCGATGCCGGTGATCTGCGCGTCCGGCCAGCCGTGGAACAGCGCCCGGTTCTCGATCGAGGCGGCCTGCCGGGCGGCGCGGTCGAGGTCGTCGAGCTCGGGGTCCTGGGCGCCGCGCTCGATGTCGTCGATCTCGTCGCGGGACACCGTGAACGGCACCCGGAACTCGGCCAGCGGCTGGACCCGGCGCAACCGGGCCGTGGCGCCGGCCGCGTCGACCCCGGGCGGCGGGCCGCCGAGCCGGGTCGCCCGGCCCAGCGACACCGACGAAGCCGACCAGCCGGCCGCGCCGCCCCAGTCGGTGAGCCGGCGACCGGCCAGCAGCGGGGTGAGCCGCTCGCGGGCCTCGTCGTCGATCGCCGCCCAGGCTGCGGCCGGGATCGGAGCCTGGGCGCGGAGCAGGTGGTCGTGCACGGTCACTGGTCGTGTCCCTTCAGGTCGCCGATGCCGAGCCCGGTCGTCGAGGCGGAGGCGGGGTCGATCCGGGCCTCGATCGTCCGCACGTAGACCTCCGGGTCCTTGTCGGTGTTGTCGAGGCCCTCGGGGGTGGGATGGGTGTCCATGAACTCCTGGAACTGGCGGCCGAGCGACTCGCGCAGGCCGGAGGGCGCGTGCTGGCGGAAGTCGGCGAGGCCCTCGTTCTCCTCCTCGGCCATGTGCTCGTCGTTGGCGCGCCGGGCGGACCACACGCCGTCCCACCAGCCCTGGGACCCGACGGGGTTGCGCTCGGCCTCGGCCACCCCGTCCCGGATCTCGTTGTGGTCGCCGATCGCGTCGAGGGTCTCGTCCTGGGGGTTCTCGCCCTGCTTCAGCAGCTGCGGGTAGAAGATCTTCTCCTCGGCGATCGCGTGCACGTCGAGCCGGTCCGCGAGCGGCCGCCACACCCGGCTCAGCTCGCGCGGGTCGGCGTCCGGGCGGGCCTGGAGCTCGTCGAGCTCCGCGAACCGTCTCCGGAACCACGCGTGGTCGTCGAGGATCAGCGTCGTGATGTCGGGCACGGAGCGCAGCGTAGGACGGACCGGCCGTTCCGGCGCGCCGGAACCCGACCGGTCAGGTGATCGTCAGCCCGCCGTCGACCGCGAAGGTCTGCCCGGTCACGTACCCGCCGGCCGGTGACGCGAGGAAGACGACCGTGGCGGCCAGCTCCTCCGGGTCACCCTTGCGCGCCATCGGGACCCGCTCGATCATCCGGTCGAGGTAGCCGGGCTGGTACTGGTCGGTCATCTCCGAGGCGAAGAATCCGGGCGCGATCGCGTTGACCCGGATCCCCTTGCGGGTGGCCCACTGCTGGGCGAGGTCCCGGGTGAGCCCGATGATCCCGGCCTTGGAGGCCGAGTAGGCCGCCTGCGGCAGCGACGCCGTCGTCAGCCCCAGCACGCTGGAGATGTTGACGATGCTCGAGCCCGGCTCCATGTGCGTCGCACAGGCCTGGGCCATCCAGTAGCTGCCGTTGAGGTTGACGTCGATGACCCGGGTGAACTCCTCGGGGGTCTCCTTCAGCGCCGGGACGGCGGTGCCGATCCCCGCGTTGTTCACCAGCACGTCGATCCGGCCGAACTCGCCGAGCGCCGCATGGGCGAGCGCGCGGCAGTCCTCGGGCAGGGCCACGTCGGTGGCGACGGCGACGGCCCGCCGCCCGGCCGCCTCGACCAGCGCGACCGTGTCGGCGAGCCGGTCGGTGCGGCGGGCACCGAGCACCACGTCGGCCCCCGCCTCGGCCAGTGCCGTGGCGAACGCCACGCCCAGCCCGGCCGAGGCCCCGGTGACGACGGCGACCTTGCCGTCCAGTCGGAATCGCTCCATCACGCTCATACCCGGTGACCCTAGGCCGTCAGCGGCGCACGGCCGCCGCGAGCTGCGGGACCAGGCGCTCCAGGGCGTACGGCGCGGAGAGCACGCTGTTGTAGGTCATCGCGCCGCGGGTGTCGGTGTCCGGCACGATCATCCGGCCCTCCGCGACGACCGGGACCTGCCGCAGCACCGGGTCGGTGTCGATCTGGGACCTCCGCGCGCCCTCGTCGGCCAGCATGACCAGGGCGTCGCCGTCGAGCAGGCCGGCCTGCTCGGCGGCCACCTCGACGTAGAACCGCTCGCCGGTGTCGCGCCGGGCGATCTCCGGCGGCTGGACGAAGCCGAGGCCGGCCATGAACTGCCCGCGGGAGTCGGCGGGGGTGTAGGCGCCGTACTTGCCGTCGAACGGCAGCACGGTCGCCCCGGTCTTCCCGCGGAACTCCGGGTGCGCCGCGACCGCGTCGGCGAAGGCGGCGTCGGCCTTCCGGACCAGCTCCTCGCCCCGCTGGGGCTCGCCGAGGGCGGTCGCGACGGAGCGCATCTGGTCGCTGCGCGGCACGCCGTAGGGGATCGTCCCGGCCGGCCGGGCCACGACCGGCGCGATCGCCGAGAGCTGGTCGTACATCGCCTGGTCGATCCCCGCGCTGACCGCGATGATCACGTCCGGGTCGAGCGCCGCGATCTGCTCCGGCTTCGGGTCGCCGGTCAGGACCTGCGGGGGCGGGCCCTGCACGAGGCCGCGGGCCCACGGGCCGAGGCCGTGGGTCTGCGCGTAGAAGGGGTATGACCCGGCGGCGACCGGGGTGACGCCGAGCGCCACGACCGGGTCGACGTCGGTGACGCCCAGCGCGACGACGCGCTGCGGGCGTCGCGGGATCTCGGTGCTCCCGAAGGCGTGGTCGATGCGGACCGGATAGGGGCCCTCCCCGGTGCCGGCCGGGCCGGTGTCCGGTGCGGGGGAGGAGCAGGCGGCGAGCAGGCCGGTCAGGACCAGCAGCGGGAGGAGCTTTCTCAGCACGACCGGACCTTAGCCCAGCCTTGCCTCACCGCAACAAGCGCAGGCGCCCGCGTCGGCGGCGCCGGTGCAGCCGACGCGGGCGCTCCGGTCCTAGCGCGGGCGGCGCTTGCGGGCCACGACGGCCCGGTACAGCAGCGGGTCGCGGGAGGTCGCGAGCCGGTGTCGGTAGACGGTGGAGCCCAGCTGCTCGAGCTCCCCGGTCTCCAGCAGCGACCGGATCAGGCCGGCGAAACCGCTGGTGTCGTCGTCGGACAGGAAATCGTCACGCAGGGTGATGGCCACGAAGCCGTCCACCGCGACCATGTCCAGCGCGGCCCGGAACGCCTCCGGCGGGATGTCCCCGAAGCCGAGCGCGGCGACGCAGGTCAGCGCGTCGAAGCCGCCGGAGGCGATGGCCGAGGCCCGGTCCCCGTCCAGGGCGGTGAGGTCGATCACATGGTAGTCGGCGTAGATGCCGGGACGGTCCCGCTCGGCGGCGTCCCGGGCCTCCGGGATGATGTCGACGCCGACGACCTTGCCGATCCCGCGGGCGCGCAGCTCCTCGCCGACGATGCCGTTGCCGGCGCCGACGTCGAGCACCCGGATGCCGGCCGGGTCGATCCGTTCCGCGGCCAGCTGCTCGGCGAGCAGGTCGCACACGACCGGCGGGGACTGGCACTGCAGGATGTCGTAGAACAGCCGCTCGTACAGGCCCGGGACCTTGTAGAGCTCGGCGTAGTCGTGGAACCGGTACTCCGTCCAGCCGTCGCCGGTGTCCAGGACGCAGTACTCCATGTCCTGCTCGACGGACTCGGTGGGTTGGGGCAGGGCGAGCCGGTAGGGCGGTTCGGAACGCTCGACGGCCATAGAAGCACCTTCCTGGTCGGGAACGGATGCTTCGACGGTAGTGGACGGGCTCACCCTTCCGGGGTGACCAATCACGCACAGATGCCTGCCCATCGGCGGGTGCGGGGTGACACGATCGATCACGGCGGCGCCGCCGTGCTGGGACGACCCCTCGTCACCGGCGGTGGTGCCGCACCGGTTTCACCGGCGATGACCGAGGACGCGAGGAGAGACATGACCCAGCAGCAGAGGACCGCCATCGTCACCGGGGGAGCACGCGGGATCGGCGCGGCCACCGCGATCCGGCTGGCGGCCGACGGGCACAAGGTGGCCGTGCTGGACCTGGAGGAGTCGGCGGCGAAGCCGACCGTGGAGGCCATCGAGGGCGCCGGTGGCACGGCGCGGGCGTTCGGCGCGGACGTCGCCGACGCCGCGGCGGTCGAGGCCGCGGTCGGCGCGGTGACCGAGTCGCTCGGCGCCCCGACGATCCTGGTCAACAACGCCGGCATCACCAAGGACAACCTGCTCTTCAAGATGACCGAGGACGACTGGGACGCGGTCATGGGCGTGCACCTGCGCGGGTCGTTCCTGATGACCCGTGCCGTGCAGAAGCACATGGTCGACGCCCACTGGGGCCGGGTGGTCAACCTGTCGTCCACCTCGGCGCTGGGCAACCGCGGCCAGGCGAACTACTCCGCGGCCAAGGCCGGGCTGCAGGGCTTCACCAAGACCCTGGCCATCGAGCTGGGCAAGTTCGGCATCACCGCGAACTGCATCGCCCCCGGCTTCATCGCCTCCGAGATGACCAAGGCGACCGCGGAGCGGCTCGGCGTCGACTGGGAGGAGTTCAAGACGATGCGGGCCAAGGAGATCCCGGTGCAGCGCGCGGGTGCACCCGAGGACATCGCGCAGATGGTGTCGTTCTTCGTCGACGAGCGGTCGTCGTTCGTCAGCGGACAGGTCATCTACGTGGCCGGCGGCCCGAAGACCTGACAGCGGCCCCGCTCCTGCGGTGCCCGCCGGGTGGGCCGGCCCCGGTGGTCCCGGGCCGGCCCGCCCCGCGTCAGCCGGAGCTGTCGACCGGGATGACGGCCCAGCCGGGGATCGGCTGCTGGCCGGGGACCGGCACCGGGTCCTCGCTGAGGTTCACCATCAGCATCGAGCCGTCCTCGGCCCGGAACGCGCCGAGCGTCGAGCCCTGCGCCCGGCCGATCTCCACCGTGCCCTCCCGCAGCCTCGGCACCAGCCAGCGCCACGCGTCGGTGAGCGGGGTCGGCCGGCCGCCGTCCTCCTCGGTGGCCGGGCTCCACAGCGACGAGTACTCCAGCGAGTCGCTGCCCTCCGGGCCCCACAGCAGCGCTCCCTGCGAGCCGGAGCGGGCCATCGCCCCGATGACGGCCAGCGTGGAGACGGCGCTGGCCGGCGAGTCGTAGCCGGCCTGGGCATCGGCCGGGACGTTCGCGTAGAACTCCGCCCACCAGATCGGCAGCGGGGTCCGCTCCCGGATCCACTGGTCGATCACCGCGAACTTCTGCGCACCCACGTCGACCGGGGAGATCGCGTCCTGCTGGCCGCGGTTGGTGGTGGAGCCGTCGACGGTGATGAAGTCCGCGCCGACGTTGTGGGCCAGCCAGTACTCGAGGACGTCGAGCGGGCGCCGGTCCAGCGCGCCCCACGGCCCGCGGATCTCCGAGGCGTCCGGCGAGTCCGGCGGGACGCTGCTCATGACCACGTACGGGCCGCCGACCTGGATGTCCGGCCGGACCGACTTCACCGCCCGGTAGACCTGGTTGTACAGGTCGGTGTAGCCCTCGTAGTCCCAGCGGTTCTCGTCCTGGTGGTAGAAGCCCTTGAGCTCGTTCCACACGAGGACCCGGTCGACCTGCGGGTAGCGCTGCACGGCCTCCCGGGCGAGGTTCGCGTAGTCGTCGAAGAACTCCGGCTTGATCTGGCGTTCCAGCTTCTCCCAGTCCGTGACGCCGGGCGGGCCGCCCTTCATCCAGTCCGGGCCGCAGCACAGCGTGAGCATGGCCTTGCCGCCGGTCTCCTCGGTGAGCTGCATCCGGCGGTCCAGCGAGCCCCAGTCGAACTGGCCCGGCGACGGCTCCGGATTGAGCGTCCCGAAGCCCATGAGGTGGTGGTTCTGGTACTCCTGGCCCAGGCTGGACAGGATCTCCGAGCCGCGCTGCCGGGCCGCGGCCGGCTCGGTGTCGTCCAGGCTGTTCTGGGTGTGGGTGACACCCAGCTCCATCGGGCCGGGCTGCTGCTCCCAGGTCCAGCCGGACTCCAGGTCGACGGCGCGGGCCGAGGCCTCCAGCGCCGACGGCGGCGCCTCACCCGTCCCGCCCGAGGTGCACGACACCACGGCCAGCAGGCCGGCCAGCAGCACGGCCAGCGCGGACACCCGGCGCGGGACCGGGCGGGACGCCGGGGACGGCAACAGCCGCCGCGGGGACGTCCTCGGGGAGGGACGGCGTGACGCTCGCACGGGTGGGGACCTCACGTTCTGGCACGGTCGCTGACACGGTCGGCGGCCACCGCGACGACGGGTCGCGGACGGCCGGGGCCCAGCGTGGCAGCGAGCTCCTGTGATCCACCTGAGAGCGGCGCGGCCGGCGTGCCTCAGGCGTTCGGAGCAGCGTAGGACGGTCCCGTGCCGGCGCGGTGACCCGCCCCGGCTCGGCGGTGGAGGCGCCCGTCCCGCAGCGTGTGGACGGCGTCGACCCGGTCGAGGACGGCCGGGTCGTGGGTGATGAGCACGACCGAGCGGCCCGCGGCGGCGGCCAGCAGGTCGTCCAGCACGGTGTCACGGGTGTCCGCGTCGAGGTGCGCGGTCGGCTCGTCGAGGACGAGGACGGCCGGGTCGACCAGCAGGGCGCGGGCCACCGCCAGCCGGCGGCGCATCCCGCCGGAGAGCCGGGCACCGTGCGCGCCGACCTCGGCGTCGAGACCGAGCCCGGCCAGCCCGACCCGGCGCAGCACCGCCGACAGGTCGGCGTCCGTGGCGTCCGGCGCCGCGAGGCGCAGGTTCTCCCGGACGGTCGAGTCGAACACGTGCGGGTCGGCCGGGACCCCGGACACGACCCGCCGCACCTCGTCCGGCGGTCGGGTGGCCAGCTCCCGGCCGCCGAGCGTGACCGACCCGGCGACCGGGTCGAGGAACCGGAACAGCACCGCGGCCAGCGTCGACTTGCCCGAGCCGCTCGCGCCGACCACGGCGACGTGCTCGCCCTCGGCGACGTCGAGGTCGAGGCCGGCGAGCACCGTCCGGCCCGGGCCGCCGTCCGGCTCGGGGTAGGCCGCGGTCAGGCCGCGGATCCGCAGGTCGCCCCGGGCGGGCAGCGGACCGGGGCCGGGGTCGCGGTGCGCTACCGACGGCGCCGCCGTCAGCACCGGCACCAGGCGGGCCAGCCCGGCGCGGACGCCGGCGAGCTTCGCGGCGGCGGCCGGCAGCGGCGCGACGATCTCGAAGGCGGCCAGCGCGGTGAGCACCAGCACGGCCATCGGGACCGCGTCCAGGGTGCCGGCGTCGACCGCGGCGACGCCGAGCAGCAGCGTCCCGGCGAGGGTGAGGCCGGCGAGCAGCGCCCCCGACCCGGCGCCCAGCCCGAGCAGCGCGGCGTCCCGGCGCGCGGTGCGGGTCAGCGCGTCGTCGGCGCGCTCCACGGCACGCACCGCCCGGCCGGTGGCGCCGTAGGCCAGCAGGTCGGGCGCCCCGTCGAGGAGGTCGACCAGCCCGGTCGACAGCCGCGCCCTGGCCCGGGCGGCGCGGGCGGCCGGGCGGTGGGACAGGGCCGCGGCGAGCGCCGGGACGGCGAGCCCGGCGAGCAGCAGCCCGGCCGCGAGCAGCGCGCCGCCGGGCACCAGCAGCACGGTCGCCAGCAGCACCGCACCGGAGCCCACCAGCGCGGCGGCGACCATCGGGAGCACACCCCGCACGACCAGGTCCTGGACCGAGTCGGTGTCGCTGACCAGCCGGGACACCAGGTCGCCCGACCGGAACCGGCGGACGGGCTCGGTGGCGGCCAGCCGGGCGTACACCCGGTTGCGGAGGTCCGCGAGCGCGCGCAGCGCGGCGTCGTGCCCGACCAGGCGTTCGGCGTAACGGGCGACGCCGCGGCCCACGCCCAGCGCCCGGGTGAGGACGACCGCGACCGACAGCGCCGTCACCGGCGGGTGCTCGGCGGCCGTGGCCAGCAGCCACGCGGCCAGCGACAGCAGCCCGGCCCCGCAGGCGGTGGCCAGCGCCCCGAGCAGGGCGCCGGCCGCGATCCCGCGGGCCCGCCGGCGCAGCACGGTGCGGGCGAGCGACCAGGGTCCGGCCGGTCTCATCGGAACGCCTCCTCGCGGGTGGCGGGGTCGGCGGGCACCACGCCGTCCACGACGTGCACGGTGCGGTCGGTGTGCTCGGCCCACCCGGCGTCGTGCGCGACGACGAGCGCGGTCCGCCCGCGCAGCAGGTCCGCGGCCGCGGCGCGGACCGCTGCCGCCGAGTCCGGGTCGAGGTGCGCGGTGGGCTCGTCGAGCAGCACCAGCGGGGCGTCCCGCAGGAACGCCCTGGCCAGGGCCACCCGCTGCCGTTCACCGGACGACAGCCGGGCCCCGCCCTCACCGAGCGGGGTGTCCCAGCCGCGCGGCAGCCGCGCGACGACGGCGTCCAGCCCGGACCGCCGGGCCGCGGCGTGCACGGCGGCGTCGGAGGCGTCCGGGTCACCGAGCCGGACGTTGTCGGCGACCGACCCGGCGAACAGGTGCGGCTGCTGGGGGACCCAGGCGATGCCGCGCCGCCACGCGTCGAGGTCGAGCTCGGCGAGGTCCGCCGGTTCGCCGTCCCGGTCGGGGATGCGGACCGTCCCGCCGGTGGGGGCGACGACGCCGAGGAGCACGCCCAGCAACGTCGACTTGCCGGACCCGGACGGCCCGCGCAGCAGCACCGACTCGCCGGGCCGCACGGCCAGCGACAACCCGGACAGCGCCTCGCCGGACGCGCCGGGATGGCGGACCCGCAGCCCGTCCACCAGCAGGGCGCGGCCGGCCGGGTCGGGGACCGGCGGCGGCGTCGTGCCCCCGGCCGCGCCGCCGACCGGCCGGTCCAGCTCGGTGAACACCTGCCGGGCGGCGGCGACGCCCTCCATGCTCGCGTGGAACCGGGCACCGACCTCGCGCAGCGGCAGGTACGCCTCCGGGGCCAGGATCAGCACGAACAGCGCCGTCGGGTAGTCCAGGCCGCCGTAGAGCAGCCGCAGCCCGACCTCGACGGCGACCAGGGCGACCGCCAGGGTGGCGAGCAGCTCGAGCACGAACGCCGAGAGGAACGCCACCCGCAGCGTCCCCATCGTGGCGTGGCGGTGCTCGTCGGTGGTGTCGCGGACCTTCTCGGCCACCACGGTCGCCCGGCGGAACAGGGCGAGCGTCGGCAGGCCCTGCACGACGTCGAGGAAGTGCCCGCCCAGCCGGGACAGCAGGTGCCACTGCCACTCGGTGCGGGCCCGGGTGTGCATCCCGACCAGTGCCATGAACAGCGGGATCAGCGGCAGCGTGACCCCGACGACGACGGCGGAGATCCAGTCGGCGTCGGCGACGACGACCAGCACCGCGACCGGGACCAGCACCGCGAGCACCAGCTGGGGCAGGTAGCGGGCGAAGTAGTCGTCGAGGGCGTCGAGGCCGCGGGTCGCGAGGGTGACGAGCTCGCCGGTGGAGCGGGCCGGGTCCGGTGGTGCGGCGGCCAGCCGGCGGACCAGCCGCATCCGCAGCTGGGACTTGGCACGGGCGGCACTGCGCAGCGCCGCCCACTCGGCGCCGTAGGACAGCAGCGCCCGGGCGAGCGCCACCGCGGCCACCCCGGCGACCAGCGGCAGCAGCGCGGCCGCAGTGGTCGAGGTGACGCCGGCGACCACCCGGGACACCAGCCAGGCCTGGGCCAGGATCAGCCCGGTCGCCGCGACGCCGCAGGCCGCCGCGACCAGCAGCTGGGTCCGCACCGCGCTCGCGGCCCGGAACAGCCGCGGGTCGACCGGCGGCCCCCCGGTCGTGGGACTCATGGAGCTTTGGTCCCGTCGCACAGGACCAAAGCTCCATGAGTCCGACGGGGGTGAGGCGGGGATCATCGCGGTGCCGGGTCCGCCGGGGCGTCGGCCGCCGCGGCCGGCTCGACGCGCTCGCCGCCGAGCCGCTTGCGGAAGACCCAGTAGCTCCAGGCCTGGTACACCAGGACCAGCGGGAGGAACACCCCCGCGACCCAGGACATCACGGTGAGCGTGTACGGCGCGGACGCCGCGTTCGTCACCGTCAGCGTGTGCGCCGGGTCGGTCGTCGAGACGAGCAGCTCGGGGAAGAGCTGCCCGAACAGGACGACCGACAGCCCGCCGACCGCCGTGGCGGTGGCGGTGAACGCCCAGCCCTCGCGGCCGAGGAGCAGGGCGAACCCGGCGATCACCAGCGCCAGCCCGGACGCCCAGGCCACCGGGGTGGTCCAGGACGGATCGCGCAGGGCCAGCGTGGCGGTCAGGAACGCGGCCGTCACCAGCAGCACCGGGAGCGCCGCCCGCACCGCGAACCGGCGCGCCCGGTACCGGACCGGGCCGTCGGTCTTCAACGCCAGGAACACCGCGCCGTGCAGCAGGAACAGGGCCGTGGTGGTCAGGCCGCCGAGCAGCGCGTAGCCGCCGAACAGGTCGCCGAGCGAGGCGGTGACGACCGTGCCGCCGCCGTGGCCGGGGGCCGTCACCCGCGTCGGCAGGCCGCGGACGAGGCCGGCCAGCACCGTGCCCCACACGAACGCGGGCACCAGCGAGCCGACCCCGATGGCGACGTCCCACCGGAGCTTCCACGCCGGGTCGTCGCGCTTGTGCCGGTACTCCAGGCCGACACCGCGGACGATCAGCGCCAGCAGCACGAGCAGCACCGGCAGGTAGAAGCCGGAGAAGGTGGCCGCGTACCAGGCGGGGAAGGCGGCGAACATGGCACCGACGGCGGTGATGAGCCAGACCTCGTTGCCGTCCCACACCGGGCCGATGGCCCCGAGCGTGACCTCGCGGTCCTCCTCGGACCGGCCGAGCACCCGCAGGAGCATGCCGATGCCGAAGTCGAACCCCTCCAGCACGAGGTAGCCGGTCCAGAGGACGGCGACCGCGACGAACCAGATCGTGGGCAGGTCCATGACGGGCTCCTAGTAGCTGAAGGCCGGGTCGGGGCGGTCGTCGGACGCGGGTTCGTCCGGCCGCGGCGCGCTCGGGCCGGCCTGCACGTACCGGAACAGCAGCCCGGCCTCGACGATCGCGAGCACGCCGTAGAGCGCGGTGAACGCGGCGAGCGAGAACGCCACCTGGCCGAGGCTCACGCCGGGCGAGACGCTGGCCGCGGTGAGCAGCTCGCCGCGCACCGTCCAGGGCTGGCGGCCCATCTCGGTGAGCACCCAGCCGCAGATGTTGCCGGCCAGGGCGGCGGGCAGGGCCGCGACGACGATCCGGTACATCCACGGGCGGTCCGGCACGCGCCCGCGGCGGGTCAGCCACAGCCCGGCGACGGCGATCGCCACCCCGGCCAGCCCGAGCCCCATCATCAGGCGGAACGACCAGTACAGGACGGCGATGTTCGGCCGGTAGTCCCCGGGGCCGTACAGGGCCTCGTACTGGGCCTGGACGTTCTCGATGCCCTGCACCGGCCCCCACGGGTCGCCGGTGGCGAGGAAGCTGAGCACCCCCGGGATCTGGATGTTGATGTGGTTGCGGCTGCCGTGGATGTCGCCGACCGCGAACAGCGAGAACCCGGCGGACTCCTCGGTCTGCCAGAGCGCCTCGGCCGAGGCGAGCTTCATCGGCTCGTAGGTGGCGGCGAGCTTCGCCTGGTGGTCACCGGAGGCGACGAGCAGCACGCCGGCGACCGCCGTGACCAGGAACCCGGCGCGCAGGCTCTTCCGGAACAGCTCCCGCTCGCCGGCGTGCGGTGCCCGGGTGCGCGGCATCAGCTTCCAGGCGCTCACCGCGGCCACGAACAGGCCGGCGATGACGAACGCGGCCGTGACGACGTGCAGGTAGGTCGACCAGGCCTGCGGGTTGGTCAGGACGGCGCCGATGTCGGTGAGCCGGGCCCGGCCGGTGGCCGGGTCGACCTCGTAGCCGACCGGGTTCCGCATCCAGGCGTTCGCCGCGAGGATGAAGTACGCCGACAGGTTCGAGCCGAGGGCCGCGGCCCAGATGCAGGCCAGGTGGACGCCGCGGCGCAGCCGGTCCCAGCCGAAGATCCACAGGCCGATGAAGGTGGACTCGAGGAAGAACGCGACGAGCGCCTCCATCGCCAGCGGCGCCCCGAAGACGTCACCGACGAAGGTGGAGTAGGCGCTCCAGTTCATCCCGAACTGGAACTCCTGGACGATCCCGGTGACGACGCCCATCGCGAAGTTGATCAGGAAGAGCTTGCCGAAGAACGTCGTGGCCCGCAGGTACTCGTCCCGGCCGGTGCGGAACCACGCGGTCTGCAGCGACGCCACGATCACCGACAGGCCGATGGTCAGCGGCACGAACAGGAAGTGGTAGATCGTCGTGATCCCGAACTGCCAGCGTGCCAGGTCCAGCGCGTCCATTCCGGCACCGCCCTCCGCGAAGTTCTACGTCCAGTAGTAGTTCTACCGCAAGTAGAAGATCGATGGGGGACGGGGCGGCGTGGGAACCGACACCCGGGTCGCTCGGTGCCCTTCTCAGTCCCGGGCGAACGCGCCGTGGGCCCGCAGCAGGTCGACGGTTCCGGGCAGGTCGGCGAAGGCCCGCTCGACGTCGGACGGCGCCGCCACCCGGTGCGCGTGCGCGGCCACGTACGCGCGCATCGCGGCGTCGAACCGCTCCACGCCGTCCCGCCGGCGTCCCTCCAGCAGGACGGCGGCCCCCTGGTCGTAGACCCCGTCGACGTAGCCGCCGAACCCGCCCCGGCGGTCCCAGACCGCCATCGGGTCGCCGATGGCGCCGTCCTCGGCCACGGAGTGTTCGTCGAGGCGGTAGGAGTCGCCCTGCCCGGCGGTGACCGCCTGCGCCCACGTCGCGAACGACTCGTCCAGCCACGGATCGCGGGCCTGGTCGTTGCCCACCAGCGCGTAGAACCACATGTGCGCGAGCTCGTGCGCCGCGAGCGGCCCGCGTGAGCCGTCGCGGACGTCTCCGAACTGCAGGTGGGTGGGGAACTCGACGCCGTCGCTCAGCGTGGGGACGACGGTCAGCCACAGGTCGGGATAGGGGTAGGGCCCGAGCAGGGCCTCCAGCCTCGGCAGGTACTCGGCGACCGCACGTTCCCAGTCCCGTGCCGACCCGCGCAGCTCCTCCTCGGGGTTCCGGGCGCCGGCGCGACCGCGCACCGGGACCGCGACGTGCACCCGGGTCGAGCCGACGGTGCTCTCGGCGATCCGGTAGGCGCCGACGGCGAACGCCACGTCGCGGACGGCGTCGGCGGTGAAGGTGCGGGTGAGCCGCCCGGGCGCCGGGGCGTGCGTCCCGGTGGCGGTGCCGACCCCGACGACCTGCTGGTCGCCGGCCGTGGTCACGGCGAGCGAGCTCAAGCGGTAGTCCTCGGCGGCGACCGTCTCGCCGGGCATCCGCACGGCCGGTTCGCGGACCCAGCCGCGGCCGCGGACCCACGCCAGCACCGGGAGCGGGGTGCCGAGCCACGCGGTCCCGGCGGCGGGGGAGCGCCCGATCCGCTCCGTGGAGTCGTCACCGAGGGTGATCCGGAAGGCCAGCTCGGCGGTGACCGGGGTGCCGGCGTCGACGCACGCCCGCAGCGGCAGCTCGACCAGCGTCCCGGGGGCACCGTCGGGTGCGCCCGCCTGCCGGCTGCGCGGGACGACGGGGGCGCCGTCGACCGCCGCCCCGGTGACCTCCGCGGACCCGCCGCCGGAGACGACGGTGGGCCGGTTGGTCCAGAGCCGGAAGACGAGCTCGCAGACGGGGGCGTCCGGGGTGAACCGCACGGTCTGCCGGCCGGTCGCCGACGAGAGGTCCGGCGCCATGTCGACGCTCGCGTCGACCACCGGGCGCTGCGGCCACGGCTCCGCCCGGTCCTCCTGCGGGACACCGGCCGCGCAGCCCCCCAGGACCGCCAGGACGACCACCACGGCAGCGGGCGCCCGGTACCGCCAGGCCAGGCCGATCATGGTTTCCCAGGCTAGCCACCGGATCCCGCCGCCGAGCGGACGACTCACCGGGCGCCGGTGCCGCCACCCCGATGGTGGCCGTGCCGGAGCCGGTCCCGGACCGCGTGGGCGGGAGCGGAGACCAGCGACTCCAGCGGTCCGCGGCCGACGGCTCGGCGCCAGGCCACCCCGATCACGAGGGCGGCGCCCACCTGCCACAGGTAGCCCTCGAGCGGGCCGAAGTCGTCCAGCGGGGAGTTCATGAACAGGATCGAGCCGACGTAGAGGGTCAGCGTCATCGACCCGGCCGCCGCGAGCGGGCGCAGGAGGTGCCCGAGCACCGTCGATGCGCCGCGGGCGGTGATCCCGGCGAGCAGCAGCACCGCCCCGAGCACGGCCAGCGCCGACCCGGTGGTCTGGACGACGTCGAGCGGGGTGGCCGAGTGCGGCGCGACGGTCGCCAGCCACCACCACGTCGTGGTCGGGGCGACGCCGCTGGGGTAGGCGGTGACCGCGTCGGGGACCGTCGGCGCGGTGCGGAGCACCTCCGGCGGGCCCGCCGCGGCGATCGCCGCGTAACCCCCACCGGGGCCGAGCAGCCACATCGACACCCCGGTCGCGGCGAGCGCGGCGGCCGCCCCGCCGGCCAGCAGTGCCGCCGCGGTGCGCCGTGACGACAGCCGCAGCCGTCCCACGGTGAGCCCGACGGCCAGGTAGGCCACCCACACCACCGCCGGATAGGCACCGGTCAGCCCCAGCCCGGACAGCACGCCCAGCGGATCGGTGACGAGGTCGGCGAGCGAGGGATGCGCCAGGTCCGGTGCCGGCAGGAACGGCCGCACCAGGTGCGAGAGGACCGGCACGCCCACGCACAGCGCGACGGCCAGCGGGGCCAGCACCCCGGTGGGCAGCGCGACGAGCGGGATCGCGAGCAGGAACGCGACCGCGTAGTACGGCAGGATCAGCGTCGCGATCGACGGGTCGGTCCAGCTCAGCGCCAGGCTCAGCAGCAGCAGGACACCGGCGCGGGTGGCGAGCATCGCCGCCGTCGTGGCGAGGCCGGGGCCCGGCCGGACCCGGGCGCGACCGGTCATGAACGCGAACGACACGCCGGCGAGCACCGCGAACAGCGCCGCGGAGCGACCGCCGAGGACCAGGTAGGTCAGCGTGACGGTGCCGTCGTCGGTGGCCATGACGAGCGCGTGCACGGCGATGATCCCGAACAGCGCCAGGCCGCGGGTGGCGTCCACGCCGTGCAGCCGGGCCGGCGATGCGGGTGGGCTCGGCGGCTCCGCGCCGGATCGCCCCGGCGCCGCACAGGTTGGGGGCTCGTCGCACAGGTCCGGGCTTGTGCGGCGCGCGGCGAACCTGTGCGGTGCCCGGCGATCCTGTGCGACGCGCTCGTCGGCAACCGGCGGCGGCCCGGCAACCGGCGGCGCGCCGGCGACCGGCGGGCCCGGCGGGCCGGCATCCGACGCGGTGTACGGCCGGCGGTCCCGTGCGAGGACCGGGATGCGCGCGGTCTCGGGATCCGGGCCGGGCCCGGGCCGGGCGGGACCGGGAGGCGGGTGCCCGGGGCCGGGACGGTGCGGGAGCGGGACGGGACGGCTCACCTCGGAACCGTCACGTTCCGTCGCCCGCACGGTCCGGTGACGGCCACGAGCCGGCGGCGACGGGACGCCGGGCGGGACCGGGGCTCGGATCCACCCGCGCGTCACACCTGTGATCGGTCCGGGCGTCCACTCGGGTCACGCGACCAGCGTACCTATGGCGTAGTATGATCACTCAACGTGTCGTTCGGCGCGGCATTCGCGCCAATGAGCGGCCAAGTCGTCCCCGTACGGACCAACCGGGTCGTCGGCTCAGCGCCACGGAGCGTGCGGTCTGCGCCACCGGATCTCCGTGCCCGGCGCGGCCACCGTGCCGCGGACCGACGTCACTCAGCGTGAGCGGCTGCGGACCGAGCCCGGCTCGGCGCCGGGGCTGCGAGGCGCCGGGACGACCGGTCCGCGGGGGCCACCCGGCCCGTGTCGCCGGCGGTGGTGGCGGCTCCGCATCCGGTCCCGGACCGCGTGCGCCGGCGCCGAGACCAGGGTCTCGAGCGGGCCCCGGCCGACCGCGCGGCGCCAGGCGACACCGGCCGCCAGCGCGAACCCGACCTGCCAGAGGTAGCCCTCCACCGGCCCGAACGTGTCGAACGGGGAGTTCATGAACAGGATCGAGGCCACGTAGAAGGTGAGGGTCATCGACCCCGCCGCGGCCAGCGGCCACAGCACGACGCGCAGCGCCCGCGCGGCGCGCGGCGCACCGACCCCGGCGAGCAGCAGCATCGCGCCGAGCACGGCGAGCGCGGACCCGGTGGTCTGCACGATGTCGAACGGCGTCCCGGAGTGCGGCGCGACCGTTGCCAGCCACCACCAGGTGGTGGCCGGCGTGACCCCGTTCGGGGTGCCGGCGACGACGTCGGCGATCGTCGGTGCGGATTCCAGCAGGCCGGGCGGGCTCGCCGCCGCGATCGCCGCGTACCCGCCGGCGGGTCCGAGCAGCCACATCGACATCCCGGTCGCGGCCAGCGCGGCCGCGACGCCGCCGCCGAGCAGGGTCGCCGCGGTGCGTGCCGAGGTCAGCCGCAGCCGCCCGACGCCGATCCCGACGGCCAGGTAGGCCAGCCACACCACCGCCGGGTAGGCACCCGTGACCGTCAGCTCGGACAGCAGCCCGAGCGGGTCGGTGAGCAGGTCCACCGGTCCCGGGTTGCCCAGCGCCGGGGCCGGCAGGAACGGCCGCACCAGGTGCGACAGCACCGGGACGCCGAGGCCGAGCAGCACGGCCAGCGGCGCGAGCAGCCGGTTCGGCAGCGCGACCAGCGGGATCGCGAGGACGAACGCGACGGCGTAGTACGGCAGGATCAGCGTGGCGATCGACGGGTCGGTCCAGCTCAGCGCCAGGGCCAGGAGCAGCAGCATCCCGGCACGCGTCGCGAGCATCGCCGCAGCCGAGGCCAGCTCGGGGCCGGGCCGCACCCGGGCACGGCCGGTCAGGAACGCCAGCGACACCCCGGCGAGCACCGCGAACAACGCCGCGGAGCGGCCGCCGAAGACCAGGTAGGCGGCGGTGGGCACGCCGTCGTCGGTGGTCTCGAGGAGCGCGTGCACGGCGATGATCCCGAACAGCCCGAGACCGCGGGCGGCGTCGACGCCGAGCAGCCGGGGCCGGCGGGGGGCGGGGAGCGGTGGGTTCACGCCATCACCTCGTCGATCAGTCGGAGGCCGAGGTCGCGGGCGTCGGCCCGGGGGAGACCGGCGTCGGCGAACCAGTCCGCGCCGGCCTCGGGGTGCGGGCCGACCACGCCGACCCGGCCGGCGCCGAACGGCGTCACGGCGGCGGCGACCTCGTGGTCGGGGTAACGGGCCAGGACGGTGCCGGCGGCGCCGGGGTCGAGCAGGAACCGGGGGCCGTCCTGGAAGTAGAGCGTGCGCTCGGCCCCGCACCAGTCGACGCGGACCAGGGCGTCGCCGTCGTGGGTGACGGTGGCGCCGCGGGTGTCGATCCAGCGGTCGGTGTCGCCGGGCAGCAGGCCGAACCCGGGCGTGGCACCGGCGAGGTAGCCGCCGAGGCAGAAGCCCAGGTAGCGGCCGCCGGCGGCGACCAGGTCGCGGATCGGCCCGCGGTGCCGCCGGACGTGCGGCCACGCGTCCTCGAGGGTGCCGCCGCCCGGCTGGGCGTACAGCGTGGCCGCGGACAGGACCGCCGGGGTCGGCCGCAGCCGCTCGCGCGGACCGACGAACCGGACGTCGAACCCGTGCCGCGACGACGCCAGCAGCGCCGCCACCGCTTCCGGGCACCCGGGCACGGTCGCCGGGCCGCGGTGGACCAGCGCGAGCGGGCCGTCGCCGCGCGCCGGTGCGGCCCGGAACCGGCCGAGCAGGGCCGGAAGCCTCACCGCTCGTCCCCCCGGTTCGCGGCCGGCCGGGCGGGCGGACCTGCGGGCGTCCGCACCAGACCGCGCCCGAACCGGGCCCGGCCGAAGCCGCGCGGGCCGGGGATCCGGTGCCGGCCCGCCCCGGACGGCGCCGGGAGCCGGGGCGACGAGCGGGTCGCCTGCACCGAGCGGAGCCGCACCGTGCGGCCCGGGTCCGCGCCCGGGCCGACCGGGGTCAGGACCTGCGTCCGTTCCGGGTCGATCGCGTCGAGCCGCTGGGTGAGGTCCTCCGATCCGGCCGGGGCCGGCGCGTCCACCACCGGCTGTGCGGTGATGCCCCGCCACCGGCTGCCGGCGGGAAGGTGCTCGCCCTTCATCACCAGCGACAGCGGTTCGAGCCGCGCCCCGGGTCCGACGGCGGCGTCGTAGAGCACGATCGCCCGGTCGCCGACGCTCGCGCCACGCTCGATGCGGACCGTCGCCATCTTCATGACCCGGTCCTCGAACAGGTGGGTCTGCAGCGACACGTCCCGGCCGACGACGGCGTCGTCGCCGATCTCGACCAGGTCGAACTCGGTCAGGTAGGTGGTGGACACGCAGGTGCGGTGCCCGACCCGGGCGCCCATCAGCCGCAGCATCGGCGGGAGCATCGGCGTCCCGGACAGCATCATCAGCAGCCCCGGCACCGCGGCGGCCTCGTACAGCCCGGTGACGAACTCCGAGCGGCGCACGAACCGGCTCCAGAGCGGCTCGACCCGCGGCCGGTAGGTGCCGACGACCAGCCATTTCACGGCGGCGACGAGCACGACCAGGAGCAGCGCGGTGCCGAACGCCAGCGCCGGCGCGGCGAGGACCACGGCCCACGCCGGGGAGATCCGGGCGACGTCGGAGAGCGCCTGCAGGAACAGGTAGAGCGACACCGAGATCACCGAGGCGGGCAGGGTCGCCCGCAGGAACTCGATGCCCAGGCGCTCCGCGACCCGGAGCCGGGACGGCCGGAACGTCAGGCTCTCCGGCTGCTCCCCGGAGTCCTGGCGCACCGGCAGGTTCATCGCCGGCGAACCGAGCCACGTGGTGTCGTCCGGCACCCCCGACGCCGGGGGCACGGTCGCCACGCCGATCAGCGACTCGGCGCCGAGCGTCGACCCGGCCGGGACGACCGCGGCGTTCCCGACGAACGCCCGCCGCCCGACCAGGGTGGGGCGCCGCACCATCCAGCCGTTGTGGAAGGTCGCGCTGCCCACGCTCGCCATGTCCGCGACGAAGCTGCCGGGGGAGATCGTGAGCATCTCCGGGTCGATGTGCGAGGCGGTGGAGACCTCGGCGCCGCGCCCGACCCGGGCGCCGAGCAGCCGCAGCCAGCCGACCGTGTACAGGGTCGAGTACAGCGAGTTGGTGTAGGCCAGGCTCATCTCGAGGAGCTTGTCGCCGAACCACTTCCGCAGCCCGAGCGCGGAGCGGGCCGGGAACACGCCGGGCCCGGTCCGGGGAGCCACCGCCCACCGGCCGGCCGCGACGAGCACGCAGACCGTCAGCACGAACACCGGTCCGGCCGCGACCGCGACCGCGAGCGCCGGGCCGTCCCCGAAGACCAGCAGCGACGTCCACACCAGCAGCACCGCCGGCACCAGCGACGCCAGCGCGACCAGCTCGCAGGCGGCGACCCCGCCGGCCGCGGCCGCCAGCTGGGCCCGGGTCCACGACGGCGCGGGGCCGCGCTCGGTCAGCTCGCCCACCGCCGGGTCGGCGCTGTCCGGCACGCAGGGCGAGCCCGCCCACTGGTCGCCGCGGGGGATCACCTGCTCGGCGGCGACCGCCGACTGCTCCCCGACGACGGCGTCGGCGCCGATCACCGCGCCCGGCTCGACGACGGCGCTGGCCCCGACGTGGGCACCGGCGCCGACCGCGACCGGGGCGACCGTCACCCAGCCATCGGCGGCCGTCCACGGCCGCAGCGCGGCGCCGTAGCCGATCGTGGCGCCGTCGCCGACCTGCAGCATCCGCGGCAGGGACAGCACCGACGTGCCGAGATGCACGTCGCGGCCGACCCGCGCGCCGAGCAGCCGCAGGTAACCCGGCGCGAGCGGGCTGCCGGACAGCACCGGCAGCGGGGACAGCGACAGCAGCAGGTCCGCCGCCCACAACCGCAGGTGCACCCGGCCCCACATCCGGTACCGGCCGGGCCGCACCTCCGCGCCGAGCGCGCGCACCGCGAGCGGCGCGAGCACCCAGCGCAGCAGCAGGAAGATCGCGGTGGCGCCGACGGCGAGCTGGGCCAGCACGTCCGGGGCGACCCGGCCGTCGTGCCAGGCGTAGACCGCGGCCGCCGGCAACGTCATGGTCAGCATCAGCACGAACAGCGCCGCCGCCTGCGCCGACCCGGCCAGGCTGTAGCGGCGGCGGGAGTGCCGCAGCGGCGCCGGCCGCGGGGGCGGCGGCACCGCGTCGGAGCTCCCGCCGGCCGCCGGGTCCAGTGCCCCGGCCAGGCCGCGCACCGTGGCGTGCTCGTAGAGGTCCCGCACCGCCGGGGTGCGCCCCACACCGCGCTCCCGCAGCAGCGTCACGACGCGGGCGGCGAGCAGCGAGTGACCGCCCAGCTCGGTGAAGAAGTCGGCCTCGACCGACACCTGCCCGGGTTCGAGGGCCAGCGCCTCGGCGAGCACGTCCCGCACCCGCGTCTCCAGCCCTGTGGCCGGTCCCACCACGGGTCCGCCGGCCACGACGATCCGGGGGCCGGACGGGGCGGGCAGCTTCGGGCGGTCGACCTTGCCGCTGGGCATCATCGGCAGCCGGTCGAGGACCTCGACGTAGCCGGGGACCATGTACTCGGGCAGCCGGGTCCGCAGCAGCTCGTGCAGGCCGGACCGGTCGACCGGGCCTGCTGTGCCGGCGGGCACCACGTAGACGGCGAGCTCCTCGCCGGCACCGTCGTCCGACTTCGACAGGGCCGCGACCGCGCTCTCGACGTCGGCGCGCTCCAGGGCGACGGACTCGATCTCGCCCAGGTCGACCCGGTGGCCACGGATCTTGACCTCGTCGTCGGCGCGGCCCAGGTAGACGATCTCGCCGTGCTCGTCGATCCGGCCGAGATCACCGGTGCGGTAGAGCCGGCCGTCCCCGTTCGGCGGAGCGGCCGGGTGCCGGACGAACCGGTCCGCGGTCTTCTCCGGCAGGTTGACGTAGCCGAGCGCGACGCCCGGCCCGCCGATGCAGATCTCGCCGACCTCGCCACGGGGGACCTCGCGCAGCGCGTCGTCGAGGATCACCACCGAGTAGGTCGGGACCGGCCGGCCGATCGTCACCGGGCGCCCCGGGACGAGCTCACCCCAGGTCGCGGTCACGGTGGCCTCGGTGGGGCCGTAGGTGTTGAGCATCCGGCGGCCGGGCCGCGCCCAGCGCTCGACCAGCCCGGCCGGGCAGGCCTCGCCGCCCACGAGCAGGGTGCGCAGCGCGGGCAGCTCGCGCGGGATGGTCGCCAGCAGGGTCGGCACGCAGCACAGCACGGTGACCCCGGTGCCGGCGAGGAAGTCGCCCAGCTCGGCGCCGATCCGCCGGGAGTCGGTCGGCCCGACGACGAGCGTCGCCCCGGCGGCGAACGTCGGCCAGATCTCCTCGATCGAGAAGTCGAACGAGATCGTCATCCCCTGGTAGACGCGGTCGTGCGGCCGGACGTCGTACACCTGGGTGATCACGTGCACGAAGTTGCAGATGCTGGGGTGCGCGACGGCGACGCCCTTGGGCCGGCCGCTCGACCCGGAGGTGTAGATGATGTAGGCCAGCGGGTCGGCGTGCGGCGGCACCGGTTCCAGGGGGTGCCGGGGCAGCCGGGACACCTCGTCCACGCAGAGGTCGAGCTGGACCAGGCCGCCGGGTGGCAGGTCCGCCGCCAGGTCGGACGTCGTGACCAGCAGGTCCAGGCCGGCGTCGTCCCGGATGTAGCCGACCCGGTCCGGTGGCGCGGCCGGGTCGATCGGGACGAACGCGGCCCCGGTCTTCAGCACCGCGAGCAGGACCGCGTAGGTCCGCCAGCTGCGGTGCAGCAGGATGCCGATCCGCCGTCCCGGCCCGGCCCCGTGGGCCTGCAGGTACCGGGCCAGCTGGGCGGCGCGCGCGTCCAGCTCGGCGTAGGTCAGCTCCAGCGCGCCGTCCTGCACCGCGACCGCGTGCGGGGTCCGGGCCACGGTGGCCTCGAAGAACCGGTGCAGCCGGTCCGGGTACCGGACCGGGCGCCCGGCCGGGACCGGGGCGAGCCCCGGCCCGCCCGCGCGCGACGGCGACATCGTCACGTGGCGTCACTCTCCTTACAACGGTGCCCTGGCCGGGGATCGGGGAGCGGGGGAGCCGCACCGGCCGGAACGCTCGATGGCGTACCCGGATTTTCGACGGGGCAACACGTTCGTGTTACGCCGACATAACCGGGAAGAGGGGCTGTTGGTTACGTGGAGTAGGTGTCCGACTCGGAGAAACACCCGGTTCGGCGTGGGCGGCTGCTGCGAACGGGGGAGCGAGGTGCGGGGCGGACGGGGGTGCCTGCACACCTCACGGAGTCCGGTGACGCGGCCCACGGGCGCCACCGGTCGGCGTGTCACACACCGTGCGCACCTCGCCACAGACCCTGCCCGGAACGGCAGCCGATCACTAGACTCCGCGGGACCTCGGCGACGTCACGACGGCGGTGCCGGGCGGGCAACGAGGGCCGCCCCGGGGGCCGGTGAGGAGAGCGGAACGGATGACCGACAGCGGCGGTAGCGGTGGCGCCACGGACGGGCCGGTGGAACCGGACCACCTGGTACTCGCAGGAGAGTTCGACCCGGTGACCCGCGAGCAATGGCTCGCCGCCGTGGACGGGGTGGTGCGCAGGTCCGGCCGGATCGGCGAGGACGCCGCGCTCGGCGCCGGGGTGGAGACCCTCACCCGGACCACGGTGGACGGGATCCGGGTGGCCCCGCTGTACACGGCCGACGACGTCGAGGGGCTCCCGGACACCGGGGTGCCCGGGGCGTGGCCGTTCACCCGGGGCCCGCTCACCGACGGCCACGTGCCCGACGGCTGGGAGGTCCGCCAGCGGCACACCGGCACCGACCCGGCCTCGGTCCGGGAGACGATCCTGGCCGACCTGGAATGCGGGGTCGGCTCGGTCTGGCTGCGGGTCGGCGAGGGCGGGATCCCGGTCGACGCCCTCGGTACGGCCCTGGACGGCGTCCACCTGGACCTGGCCGGGGTCGCCCTGGACGCCGGCTCCGACGCCGCCGATGCCGGGGCCGCCTACCTCGACCTCGCCGGCCGGCACGGGGTCCTGGACTCGGCGCTGCTCGGCGCGCTCGGCCTCGACCCGATCGGGGTGCGTGCCCGCACCGGCACCGGCCCGGACGTGGCGAGCGTGGTCGAGCTCGCGCAGCGGGTCGCCGGGACCTACCCGAAGCTCACCGCGGTCACCGTGGACGCGAGCGTGATCCGCGAGGCCGGCGGTTCGGACGCCCAGGAGCTCGGCTGGTCGCTCGCCGCCGGGGTCGCCTACCTGCGGGAGCTGACCGGCGCCGGGATGGACGCCCCGTCCGCGGCGCGGGTGCTCGAGTTCCGCTACGCCGCCACCCCCGAGCAGTTCCCGACGATCGCGAAGCTGCGGGCCGCGCGCCGGCTCTGGGCGCGGGTGCTGGAGGCCAGCGGCGTCACCGACGTGCCGCAGCGCCAGCACGCCGTCGTCCCCGAGGCCCTGTTCACCCGGCGTGACCCGTGGGTGAACATGCTGCGCGGCACCGTCGCCGGCTTCGCCGCGGGCGTCGGCGGGGCCGACGCGGTGACCGTGCCGCCGTTCGACGCCGCGCTGGGCGCCTCCGAGCCGTTCTCCCGGCGGATCGCGCGCAACACCCAGAGCCTGCTGATCGAGGAGTCGCACCTGGCGCGGGTGATCGACCCCGGCGGCGGCTCCTGGTACGTCGAGCACCTCACCGACGACCTCGCACGGGCCGCGTGGGCGTTCTTCCAGACGGTCGAGGGCGCCGGCGGCGCGGTCGCCGCGCTCGACTCCGGCCTGGTGGACCGCGAGGTGGCCGAGGTGCGGGCGCGGCGGGAGACCGACGTGGCCCGCCGCAAGGCGCCGCTGACCGGGGTCTCCGAGTTCCCCGACCTGCACGAGAAGCCGGTGCCCCGGGAGCCGCTCCCGCCCGTCGAGCGCGGCGGGCTGCCGCTCTACCGGCCGGCCGAGGCCTACGAGGCCTACCGGGACCGCTCCGACGCCGTCCTGCAGGCCGAGGGCACCCGCCCCACGGTGTTCCTCGCGACGCTCGGACCGCTCGCCGTGTACACCGCGCGGGCCGGGTTCACCCGCAACCTGCTCGGCGCCGGCGGGATCGACGCCGTCGACGCGGGCCCGACCGAGACCGTGCAGGAGGTCGCCGACGCGTTCGGCGGTGCCGCGACGCGGGTGGTCGTGCTGTGCTCGTCGGACGCGCTCTACGAGGAGCGGGCCGCCGACGCCGCGGCCGCGCTGCGCGCGGCGGGGGCGACCCGCATCCTGCTGGCGGGCAAGCCGAAGGGGGAGGTGCCTGGCGTGGACGGGTACCTGTTCGCCGGGTGCGACGCGCTCGCCGTCATCGACGACGTCTACACCGCCCTGGAGGGGTCGAAGTGACCATTCCCGACTTCACCTCGGTGCCCCTGGACGCGGCCACCGCGCCGTCGTCCGCCTGGAACGGCACCGCGCCCACCTGGGACGCCCCCGAGGGCATCGGCGTCAAGCCGCTCTACACCGCGCAGGATCTCGACGGCCTCGACTTCCTGAACACCTACCCGGGCCTGACGCCGTACCTGCGCGGGCCGTACCCGACGATGTACACCAACCAGCCGTGGACGGTCCGGCAGTACGCCGGCTTCTCCACGGCGGCCGAGTCGAACGCGTTCTACCGGCGCAACCTGGCCGCCGGGCAGAAGGGCCTGTCGATCGCCTTCGACCTGGCCACCCACCGCGGCTACGACTCCGACCACCCGCGGGTGGCGGGCGACGTCGGCATGGCCGGTGTCGCGATCGACTCCATCCTGGACATGCGCCAGCTGTTCGACGGCATCCCGCTGGACCGGATGTCGGTGTCGATGACGATGAACGGGGCCGTCCTGCCGGTGCTCGCGCTGTACATCGTCGCGGCCGAGGAGCAGGGCGTCGCGCCGGAGAAGCTGACCGGGACCATTCAGAACGACATTCTGAAGGAGTTCATGGTCCGCAACACCTACATCTACCCGCCGCAGCCGTCGATGCAGATCATCTCGGACATCTTCGGCTTCACCAGCGCGAAGATGCCGAAGTTCAACTCGATCTCGATCTCCGGCTACCACATCCAGGAGGCGGGGGCGACCAACGACCTGGAGCTCGCCTACACCCTCGCCGACGGCGTGGAGTACCTGCGGGCCGGGGTGGACGCCGGGCTGGACATCGACACGTTCGCCCCGCGGCTGAGCTTCTTCTGGGCGATCGGCATGAACTTCTTCATGGAGGTCGCCAAGATGCGGGCCGCGCGCCTGCTCTGGTCGAAGCTCGTGAACCGGTTCGAGCCGCAGAACGCCAAGTCGCTGTCGTTGCGGACGCACTCGCAGACCTCCGGCTGGTCGCTGACCGCGCAGGACGTCTACAACAACGTCGTCCGCACCTGCGTCGAGGCGATGGCCGCGACCCAGGGGCACACCCAGTCGCTGCACACGAACGCCCTCGACGAGGCGCTCGCGCTGCCCACCGACTTCTCGGCGCGGATCGCGCGGAACACCCAGCTCCTGCTCCAGCAGGAGTCCGGCACCACCGGCGTCGTCGACCCGTGGGGCGGCTCGTACTACGTCGAGCGGCTCACCTACGACCTGGCCCGGCGGGCCTGGGCCCACATCGACGAGGTCGAGAAGGCCGGCGGCATGGCGCAGGCCATCGACGCCGGCATCCCCAAGATGCGCGTCGAGGAGGCCGCGGCCCGCACCCAGGCCCGGATCGACTCCGGCCGCCAGCCGGTGATCGGCGTCAACAAGTACGTGGTCGACACCGACGAGCAGATCGACGTGCTCAAGGTCGACAACGCCGGCGTGCGCCGCGAACAGCTGGAGAAGCTGCAGAAGCTGCGGGCCGAGCGCGACGACCGCGCCGTCGACGCGTCGCTGCGCGCGCTCACCGGCGCCGCGGAGAAGATCGCCGAGGGCACGGCGCGCGGGTTCGACGAGAACCTGCTCGCCCTGGCCGTCGACGCGGCCCGCAGCAAGGCCACGGTCGGGGAGATCTCCGACGCGCTGGAGAAGGTCTTCGGGCGCCACGCCGGCCAGATCCGCATCATCTCCGGTGTGTACTCGAAGGAGGCCGGGAAGAACCCGGCGATCGACCGTGCCCGCGAGCTCGTCGCCGAGTTCGCCGGGGCCGAGGGCCGCCAGCCGCGGATCCTGGTCGCGAAGATGGGCCAGGACGGCCACGACCGCGGCCAGAAGGTCATCGCGACGGCGTTCGCCGACATCGGCTTCGACGTCGACGTCGGCCCGCTGTTCCAGACCCCGGCCGAGGTCGCGAAGCAGGCCGTCGAGTCCGACGTGCACGTGATCGGCGCTAGCTCGCTGGCCGCCGGGCACCTCACGCTGGTCCCGGAGCTGCGCCGCGAGCTCGCCGCGCTGGGGCGCGAGGACATCATGGTCGTCGTCGGCGGTGTCATCCCGCCGGCCGACGTGCCCGAGCTGCTGGAGATGGGCGCCGCCGCGGTGTTCCCGCCCGGCACGGTGATCGCCGAGGCGGCGGTCGACCTGCTCGGGAAGCTGTCGGCCGAGCTGGGTCACGGCGACCCGGCCCCGGAGCCCGGCAGCGTCTTCGCGGACTGATCGCGCCCCCATTTCCACTCATGGAGCTTTGGTCCTGTGCGACGGGACCAATGCTCCATGAGTGGCAAGCTGGTGCGGGGAGGGTCGCACGCTGGTGCCGCCGTGTCCGCACCTCGAGAACCGGAGGTCCTGATGGCCCCGCGCGTCCCCGACCCCGTGGAGCTCGCCCGCGGTGTCCTGGCCGGCGACCGCACCCTGCTGGCGCGGGCGATCACGCTCGTCGAGTCGAGCCGGCCCGACCACCAGCGGGCCGCCCAGGAGCTGCTGCTCGAGCTGAGCCCGCGCGCGGGGCAGGCGGTCCGGGTGGGCATCTCCGGCGTGCCGGGGGTGGGGAAGTCGACGTTCATCGAGGCGATGGGCACCCGGCTCACCGGGCAGGGGCACCGGGTGGCGGTGCTGGCCGTCGACCCGTCGTCCACCCGGACCCGCGGCTCGATCCTGGGCGATAAGACCCGCATGCCGAAGCTGGCCGTCGACCCGGACGCCTTCGTCCGGCCCTCCCCGTCGGCCGGGACGCTCGGCGGGGTCGCCCGCCGCACCCGGGAGACGATGGTGTTGATGGAGGCCGCCGGCTACGACGTCGTGCTGGTCGAGACCGTCGGCGTCGGCCAGTCCGAGACGACGGTCGCCGGGATGGTCGACACGTTCCTGTTCCTCACCATCGCCCGCACCGGCGACTCGCTGCAGGGGATCAAGAAGGGGATCCTCGAGCTGGCCGACGTCGTCGCCGTCAACAAGGCCGACGGCCCGTACGAGCGGGACGCCCGGGCCGCCGCCCGCGAGCTCGCCGGGGCGCTGCACATGATGACGCCGCCGTCGGCGAACTGGCGCACCCCGGTGCTGTCCTGCTCCGGGCAGACCGGGATGGGGCTGGACAAGGTCTGGGCGAAGGTCACCGAGCACCGCGAGGCCCTCGACAAGGCCGGGGAGCTCGCGACCCGGCGGGCCGACCAGCAGGTCGACTGGATGTGGCAGATGGTCCGGGACCGGCTGATGGACCGGCTGCTGCAGGACCCGGGGCTGGCGGAGAAGCTGCCGGGGCTGACCGAGGAGGTCCGGCACGGGCGGCTGACCCCGACCCTGGCGGCCCAGACCATCCTCGACGTCCTGCGGTAGGCGCACCCGGCCGGCGGGGTCCGTCCGGGCACCGTCCTTGCGTCAGCCGGCCCGGGCCCGGGCCAGCTGCTCGGCGAGCGCGGCCCGCAGGATCGCCTGCTCGGCGCCCAGCATCGTGAACGTGCAGCCGAGCTCGCGGAACCGCCGGGCGTGCGCGGGGGAGTTGCAGTAGATCCCGACCGGGACGCCCGCGGCCGCGCACCGGCCGGTGATCCCGCCGACCAGCTCGCCGTACTCGTCCGCGCGGGGTCCGTCCGGGTCCTGCGCGCTGAGCGGGAACCCGTGCGCCAGGGCGAGATCCGACGGGCCGATGAACACCGCGTCGAGGCCGTCCACGGCGAGGATCTCCGCCAGGTTCGCGACGGCCGCGACCGTCTCCACCATCACGACGCACCGCCCGCCGGCGAGCAGGTCGCGGCCCAGCCAGGACGGCCGGACGGGTCCGAAGCTGCGGTGGCCGTCCGGCGGGTACCGGCACGCGGCGACGGCGGCCGCGGCCTGCTCGGCGGTGTCGACCAGCGGGACGATCACGCCGTCGGCGCCCCGGTCGAGGGCCCGGCCGATCGGCTCCGCACCGTGCCCGGGCACGCGGACCAGCGACCGCGTCCCCGTGGCTGTGAGGGCCTGCAGCATGCCCAGGGTGGTGTCGTCGCCGATCAGCCCGTGCTGGGTGTCGACGCAGACGACGTCGAAGCCGACCGAGCCGACGACCTCGGCGACCGCGGGGGAGGGCAGCTGCAGCCAGCCGCCGACGGCGTCGGCGGTGAACATCGGGTCGGGAGTGGACGCAACCGGGGTCATGGGTGTGACCGTGCCTGCCCGGAGCCGCCGGCGCCACACCCGCGCGGGTTCTCGGCGGGTCGCGGTGCAGGCCTCGCCGTCGACGGCGTGGTCGATCAGCGCGATCGTGCCGTCGCGGGGGCGGATTCGTGCTGATCGTCGGGTGGTGTGCGGTCGATCAGCACGATCCGGCCCGGGCGACGGCGGATTCGTGCGAGTCGTCGGGCGGCGCGTGGTCGATCTGCACGTTGTTGCCGGGGCGGGGGCGGATTCGTGCGACTCGGCGGGCGGCGCGCAGTCGATCAGCGCGATTGTGCCCGGACGGGGGCGGATTCGTGCGTGTCGTCGGGTGGCGCGTGGTCGATCAGCACGATCGTGCCGCGGCGAGGGCGAATTCGTGCAGCTCGCGGGTACCGGCGTCGTCGATCAGCACGCTGTTGCCGGGGCGGGGGCGGATTCGTGCGACTCGGGGGGCGGCGCGCAGTCGATCAGCGCGATGGTGCCCGGCCGAGGGCAGCTTCGTGCGGGTCATCGGGCGGTTCGAGTCGATCAGCACGGTGTCGACCTGCCGGGGGCGGAGTCGTGCCGCTCACCGGCGCCCGGTCCGTACGGTCAGCACGCTCGTGCGCGGCGAGGGCCGGATCGTGCGATTCGGGCGCCCCGGCGGTGCCCGGCTCACGCGGCGGCCAGCAACGACCGTCCGGTGTCGGTCAGCCGGAGTGGTCTCGGGCCTCGGGCCCGGCCCGCCGGCTCGACGAGACCGGCACCGGCCAGGCGCACCGCGGCGAACTGGTCGCAGAAGCACACACCGTCGATCGCCAGCGAGTGGCAGGCGTCGTCGTTGACGGTGCACCGGCCCGCGGCGACGGCCCGGAGCAGCGCACGGTCACGGCCGGTGGAACGGGGGAGAACAGTGGTGGTGGACATCGTCGTCGCTCCTTCGGGTCCGGGTCGTCTACCTGGGACCGTCGACGATCCGCCGGAGGGGTCCGCCCTGCCATCGGGCGGACCCCCGGCGTACCCCGCCGGTCACAGGTAGGGACTGCCCCCCTGCCCGGACCTCATCGGTCGGCGCGGAACCTCATGCCGGGCGGCCCGCGTCCTGCATCGCCGCGGCGAGTACCCGGTCCGTCAGCACGTACGCCCGCCGCGCCGTCTCCGCTGCGGTCCGCCGGGTCGTCGCGACGATCTCGTCGGGGTCGGGGCCGATGTCGAGAAGGAGATCGCGGTAGTGGTCGGCCCAGGACCGCACGCTGTCCAGGGTCGCCTCGGGGTGGAACTGGACCCCGAGGTGGCGGCCGTGCCGGAACGCCTGGGTGCCGACACCGGTCCACGCCAGCTCGACGCCGTCCGCGGGCGGGCTGATCACGTCGAGGTGCCACACCAGCCACGGACCCGGCTCGACGGTGCCCGCCGCCTGCGGTGCGGTCTCGACCTCCAGCCAGCCGATCTCCGGGCCACCGGGGGAGGGGTGGACCTCGCCGCCCAGGACCCGCGCCAGCAGCTGCGCGCCGAAACAGATCCCGAACACCGCGACGCCGGATTCCACCGCGGCGGTGAGCAGGTCCTGTTCGCGGCGCAGGAACGGCAGCGACTCGTCGTAGGCGGACGCGTAGCAGCCGAGCGGCACGACGAGGTCGTAGCCGCGCGGGTCGGGCATGCGCGGCGACTGTGCCCGGACGACCTCGACCTCGCCACCGCGCTGCGCGATCCGCTCCCCGACGTACCCGGGGGGACCGTCGTCCTGGTGCTGGACGAACAGGACACGTGGGGGGCGGGACGCGGTCACATCGGCTCCAGGGGACGGGGACTGATCACCGTGACCGTGGCGTACCACCGAGCCGGTCCGCAACTCACGCGGTGAACGGGGACCGGCGGCTGCACGTCCTGGTGGAACCGGCCCGGGCCCGACCACAACGAGGGCCACGACGCCCGACCACCGCCGAGACGAGGAAGAAGTGGTGAAAGCCGTCACCGCGGTCGGTTGTGATCAGAGTGCGCCGGTCCGATTTTCCGGCGCGGAATGCGGCTCGAGAGCGCGGCTGCCCCGTGGCAGTTCGTGGGAAGATCCGGCCATGGGGACCGGGGTCAGGGCGTGGGGTCGATGGCCACTCATCGGGCTGCTCCGTCGGCATCTCGCTCACCGCGCTTTCTGATTCGCGCTGGAGTGCATGGAGATGCACGGGCTACCTGCCGGGGTCGCGGCGTTCGTCGGCCGCCGTCGTGAACGTGCGAAAGTCGCCGACCTGGTCGCGGGTTCCCGCGTGGTGACGTTGACCGGTTCGGGTGGCTGCGGGAAGACGCGGCTCGCGTTGGAGGTCGCCCGGGACGTGGTGTCGCGGTTTTCCGACGGGGTCTCTTGGGTGGACCTGCAAGGGGTGAGTGAACCCGCCACGGTCGCCGCAGCGGTCGGCGGGGCGGTCGGCGGGGCGGTGGACGTCCACGCGCGACCCGACCAGGCGCTGACCGACACGCTCGCCGAGCAGCTCCATGCACGGCATCTGCTGATGGTGCTGGACAACTGCGAGCACCTGGTGGCCGCGTGCGCCACTCTGGTCAGCGAGCTGTCGTCGGCGTGCCCGCACCTTCACGTGCTGGCCACCAGCCGTCTGCCGCTGGTCGTCGAGGGTGAGGCGACATTCGAGGTCACCGGGCTGCCGGTGCCCGACCCGGATGCCAGGTCCGCCGGCACGGTCGCCGCCGCGGACGCGGCGCGGTTGTTCGAGGTGCGGGCACGGCAGGTCCGCACGGACTTCCGGATCGGCGTCGACAACGCCGCCGACGTCGCCGAGATCTGCCGCCGCCTGGACGGGATCCCGTTCGCGATCGAGCTCGCGGCGGCGCGGGTGCGGGTGCTGGCGCCGGGCCAGATCGCGGCCGGGCTGTCGGACCGCTTCGGCCTGCTCACCGGCGGCCTGCGGGGGGCGCCGGCACGTCAACGAACGCTCGTGGCGTCGCTGGACTGGAGCTATGACCTGCTCGACGCCGCGCAGCGGCTGGCGCTGGCGCGGCTGTCGGTGTTCGCCGGTTCGTTCGAGCTCGACGCCGCGGAGGCGGTCGTGGCCGGGGACGGCATCGACGGCGACGACGTGCTCGATCTGGTCGCCGGGCTGGTCGAACAGTCGATGTTGGAGATCATCGAGCGCCACGGGAGAGCCCGCTACCGTCTGTTGGAGTCGATCCGGGTGTATGCCCGGCAGCGGCTGTCCGAGCTCGATGACCCCGCCCGGGTGCGTGATCGCCATCTGGAGTTCCATGTCGGGCTGGCCGGGCGGGCGCACGCGGGTCTCAACAGTGGACGGCCTGGGCCATGGATGACGCGGCTCGTGGCCGACCTCGACGACCTGCGTGCCGCGATGGACCGGGCGGCGGAGTCGGCGGACCTGCGAGCGCTGGTGGACATCACCGAGCCCATCGTCCGCTTCTGGTTCGAGCGCGGCCTGTCCGGGGAGGTGCATCGACGCCTGCACGACGCAGCCGAGATCCGGGGCGTACCCGAGGAGGAACGCGTGCGGGGGCTGACCACCGCGGCGCTGCTGGCCATCGGTGGCGGCGACTATGCCGGCGCCCATCGGTCGGCGAGCCACGCGGTCGAGGCGGCACGCGCCACTGGTGTGGACGGTGCGCTCGCGCTCGGCTTGAGCGTTCGGGCCCAGACGGGGGCCCTGGCGGGGCTGTCGACCAGCGCGCAGGTGGACGCCGACGTCGAGGAAGCGGTCGGGCATGCCGAGCAGTGCGGTGATGCGGCGACCCACGCCTACGCCCTGGCGATCACCGGATGGACACTGCTCCGAAGTCGAACGATCGACGCCGGGTGCAGCCTGCTCGAGCGGGCGATCGAGGTGTGCGAAGCCGACGACGTCGTCTTCCATCTGCCCGCCGCCCACGCGGTTCTCGGGCTGTGGGCGGGGTGGTCGGGGCGGCTCGACCGGTCACGCCGGCACGCTGAACGTGCCGTCGAGCTCGGCCGGCAGGTCGTACGTCCCGGGTGGGAAGCGATCGGGCTCGCCGGCCTCGGAGCGGTCGAGGTCCTGCACGGAAATCAGGGTCAGGCCCGGCGTTGGCTGTCCGAGGCGCACGCGGTGCTGCGGGCACGAGGCCTGACGGGGTCCAACCACGAGATGTGGTTGTGCCCGTGGCGCGCGTTGTCGGCCTGTGCATCCGGTGACCTGGACACCGCACGGGCCACGGCTGCAGAGCTCGTGCGGATCGGCCGTGGGAGTGGCAGTCGCTGGGACGAAGCCGTCGGTGAGTGGCTGCTGGGCGTGGTCGCCCACGTCGGTGAGCACGACGACGACGCCCGCGCACATCTGGAGGCCAGCCGCGCACTGTCGTCCGACCCACGGCTCCCGTTCCCGTTGGGCCGGTCGTGGCTCGGCCTCGCGGCACTGGCCGGGAAGGAGGACGAGAACCTCGGAAGGGCGTGGGAGCTGGCCCATGACGGCCTGGAGGTGCTCGACGACTACGGCGACCGCGTCGGTGCCGCCGCGGCGCTGGAGATGATTGCCGACCTTGCCGTGGCCCTCGGCGAACCCCAGCGGTCGCTTCGCCTGCTCGCCGCGTCGCAACGGTTCCACACCGAAACGGGGCTCGCCCGCCTCCCGATCCAGGCCGACCGCTTCGACCGTGCCCGCAGCACGGCACGAGCCGCCCTGAACCCCACCGACGCGGCGGCATGCTGGGACGCGGGCGGCGAGCTGTCGCTGGCCGCCGCGGTCGCCTATGCGCGCCGCGGGCGAGGCGAGCGTCGGCGCCCGCAGGCCGGCTGGGCGTCACTGTCTCCCGTCGAACGCGACGTCGTGCTGCTGGTCGCCGAAGGCCACACCAACGCCGGCATCGGTGAGCGCCTGTTCATGAGCGTCAACACGGTCAAGAAGCACCTGACCCACGTCTACGCCAAGCTCGACGTCGGTGGACGCGCGGATCTCGCCGCACAGGTGGCCCGCCGCGACCTCTAGTACCACCCCTGCCCGCCGAGACGTACCGGGTGGGGTGACGTTCTCCGGCGTCCTTCGCGTCATGGTCGGGCACGACCGCACGAGATGCAGGAGAGCGCACATGAGCAGCCAACGCACCCACTTCGTGACCGCCACCGACGGCGTCACCATCGGAGGGACCGTGCACGGCCAAGGACGGCCGCTGGTGTTCGTGCACGGGATCATCGGTGACGGCGACATCGACTGGCAGGCGCTGCTGCCGCATCTCATCGACCGGTTCACGTGCTACCTGCCGAGCTGGCGGGGCCGTGGCCTCAGCGACGATCACCCCGACCTCAGCTGGGGCCGGCTGGTCGACGACGTCCTCGCCTACGTCGACAGCATCGGAGAACCGACCGGACTGGTGGGTTGGTCCGCCGGCGGCGGACTGGCACTCACGGCCGCGGGGGTGCAGCCCGACGCGGTGGACGCGGTGGCCGTCGTCGGGCCGGTGATGCCGTGGCTGATGGACGGGCAGGAGCGAGCGGCTCTCGGCGCGGCCGTCGCCCGCATGGGCGAGCTGGCCGCAGAAGGTCAGCTGACGGCCGCGGCTCGCGCGTTCGCCGGCTTCCCCTTCAACGACGACGACATCGCCGTGGCCGAGGATGCCGGCTACTTCGAGGCCACAGGTCGTTACGTCCCGAACGTGCTCGACGTCCAACGGCAGGCGATGGAGTACGAAGGCCCCACGCCTGCCGATCCGGCCGTTCTCGGCGCGATCTCCGCTCCGGTGCTGATGCTGCTCGGATCGGACACCAAGCACTTCGACCACGCCGGCGCGCGGTACGTGGCCGACCACGTCCCCAACGCACGGATACACCAGATCCCCGGTGCCGGGCACGCCGTCATGCTGACCCATCCCGAGGCGCTCGCCGAGGCGCTCACGGATTTCTTCTCGCCGGCGCAGCCGCCGGCCTGACCCGCGATTTCCGGGCGGTCGTGGCCCTACCCGGTCGTGCCGACGGGCCGCCTACCCGGCTGCGCACACCCGGGCCGCCTCGACGAAGTGCCGCACGGCGGCGGAGCGGTCCCGGCGGCGCCACGCCACCTGCAGCGCCACGGCGGGCGCGTCCCCGGACAGCGGCCGGAACTCGACGCCGGGCGGCCGCAGGTTGGCGTAGTACGACGGCTGCAACGACACCCCGATCCCGGCCGCGACGAGGCTGAGCTGGGTCTCGATGTCGGCACCCTCGGCGACGATGCGGGGACTGAACCCGTGGTCGCGGCAGTAGCCGGTGAGGATGTCGAAGAACTCCGACCCCAGCGGCCGCGGCCACAGCACGAACGCCTCGCCGGCGAGGTCGCCGGCGTCGACGGTGTCGTGCCGGGCCAGCGGGTGGTCGCCGGGCAGCACGGCGACCAGCGGCTCGGCGACCAGCTCCTCGACGGTCACGGCCGTGGTGGGCGCGGCCGCGCGGACCAGGCCGACGTCGAGCCGTTCCTCGGCCAGCGCGACCATCTGTGCGGCCGTGTCGTGCTGGGACACCTGCATCTGCAGGTCCGGGTAGCGGGCCCGCACGGTGCGCAGGATCCGCGGGGCGATCGAGGCGAGCGCCGTCCCGACCGAGCCGACGACCAGCAGCCCGCTCGCGCCCTCGGCGGCCTGCGCGACCCGGGTCCGGGCCCGTTCGGCCTCGAACAGGACCCGCGGTGCGGCGTCGAGCAGCACCCGTCCGGCCGGGGTCAGCTCGGTGGCACGACTGGTGCGGTCGAACAGCGGCGTGCCGAGCGCCTTCTCCAGGGTCCGGATCTGCTGGCTCAACGCCGGCTGGCTGACGTGCAGCCGCGCTGCGGCCCGGCTGAAGTGCAGCTCCGAGGCGACGGTGAGGAACACCCGCAGCTGGCGCAGCTCGACGTCCATGCATCGATCATAAGACCATCCTTATCGCAGCATCGCGGGCCGCGATCATCGAACGGCCCCGCGGCGGCACGGCAGAGGCCAGAGTGGACGGCGACCGACCCACCGGATTCGGGAGTGATCCCCCGTGAACTCCGACCACCCGTTCGTCGTCGTCGGCTGTGGCGGCCTCGGCTCGGCCGCGCTGTACTGGCTGGCCCGCAGCGCCGCGCCGTACTCCTCGGTGCTCGGCCTCGAGCAGCACGCGCTCGGCCACGAGCACGGCGCCAGCCAGGACCACAGCCGGATCATCCGCCTCGTCCAGCACCAGGACGCCTACGCACGCCTCGCCCCCGCCGCCTACGACGCCTGGCGGCAGGTCGAGAGCCTGTCCGGCCAGACCCTGGTCACCGAGACCGGCGGGCTGGTGATCGAGGACGTCGAGGCGCGCCGCGGGCTGCCCACCGGCGGCCGCGACATCGACGGCTATCTCGAGGTCGCGGCGCGGCACGGGGTCGACCTCGAGCTGCTCGACGCCGGCGCGCTGGCCGCGCGCTGGCCGCAGTTCCGGCTCCGCGGCACCGAACGGGCCGTCTACCAGCGACGGACCGGCATCGTCGACGCGCGCCGGGCGAACGCCACGCACATCGCGCTGGCCCGCGGGTACGGCGCGGAGATCCGCGAGCACACCCCCGTCCGGGACGTGCACGAGGCCGGGTCGCACGTCGAGGTCGTCACCGACGACGAGGTGTTCCGCGCCGAGCACGTCGTCGTCACCGTGGACGCGCGCACCAACGAGGTGCTCGACGGGTTGCTCGAGCTGCCGCTGACCGTCCTCCAGGAGCAGGTGACCTACTACGCGACCCCGAACCTGATCGACTTCTCGCCGGGTCGCTTCCCGGTGTTCATGTGGCACGGCGCCGACAACTTCTACGGCTTCCCGGTGTACGGCGAGGTCGCCACCAAGCTCGGCCAGCACATGGGCGGCCACGAGGTCACCGCCGACACCCGGAGCTACGACCCGGACCCGGTGCGCCGCAAGCGTCAGGCGGAGTTCCTGGCCGAGCACGTGCCCGGCATGCTCGGGCCCGAGCTGTACACGAAGACCTGCCTGTACACGCTCCCGCCGGACCACCACTTCGTGCTGGGGCCGGTGCCGGGAGCGCCGCGGGTGACCGTCGCGGTCGGGGCCGGGCACGCGTTCAAGTTCGCCTCGCTGCTCGGCCACGTCCTCGCCGAGCTGGCCACGACCGGCCGCACCCGGCACCCGATCGGCGAGTTCGCGCTCGACCGGCCGGCCCTGACCGACCCCGGGTTCGCGAGGTCGTTCCATGTCTGAGACTGCCGTGCTCACCCGCAGCCCCGGACGGTCGCTGCCCCAGGCCGCCTACACCGACCCGGACGTGTTCGCCGCCGACCTGGAGCACGTCTGGGCGACCGGCTGGCTGTTCGCCGGTCACACCTGCGAGCTGGACCGCCCCGGGGCCTACCTGACCCGTGACGTCGCCCGGGACCGGGTGATCGTCGTCCGCGGCGAGGACGGCGCCCTGCACGCCCACCACGACGTGTGCGCGCACCGCGGCTCCCGGTTGACCGGTGCCGACCGCGGCTGCGTCCGGGCGTTCGTCTGCCCGTACCACCAGTGGGTGTACGGCACCGACGGCCGGCTGCGCGCGGCCCGGCACATGGGCCCGGACTTCCCGGTGGACGACTACCGGCTGGCCCCGGTCGCCGTCCGCGAGATCGAGGGCCTCGTGTTCGTCAGCCTGGCCCAGGACCCGCCGGACATCGCCGGGTTCGCCGCGGCGCTCGGCCCGCAGCTCGCCCCGCACCGGCTCGCCGGCACCCGGGTCGAGGCGCGCCTGCACTACCGGGTCGCGGCGAACTGGAAGACGCTCGTGGAGAACAACCGCGAGTGCTACCACTGCCGCGGCAGCCACCCGGAGTTCACGCTGTCCAACTTCGACCTGGGGGTGCACGGGGACGTGCGGTCCCACCCCCGCTACGAGGCCGCCCTGGCCGAGGCGCGGGCCCGCTGGGCCCGCCGCGGGCTTCCCGGCGAGGAGGTCAGCTTCCCGGGCGGTGCCTGGTACCGGATCGCCCGGCTGCCGCTGCGCGACGGCTTCGTCACCGAGTCCCTCGACGGGCGGCCGGTGGCCCCGTTCCTCGGCGGGCTCACCGCGGAGGACGCCGGCAGCCTGCGCATCGTGGGCCTGCCCGACATGTGGGCGCACGCCAACTGCGACTACGCGGTGACGACCCGGCTGTCCCCGGTGGACGCCGGCACGACCGATGTGGACGTCTGCTTCCTGGTGCGCGCCGAGGCCGGTGAGCTCGATGTGGACGCGCTCACCGCGGTCTGGCGCGCGACCTCCGAGCAGGACTGGGAGCTGTGCGAGAACAACTACGCCGGCATCGCCTCGCGCGGCTACCGGCCCGGGCCGCTCTCGCCGGTCGTCGAGGCCTCGGTCGAGGGGTTCCTGTCCTGGTACACCGCGGCCCTGGAACGGGGCCGCACCCCGGCGTGACGCGTGCCGCCGGAGGCGCCTACCACACCGGACGGTCGGACGTCGCTCCGCCGGTAGTGTCGGTACCGAGTCCCGGTACCCCGAGCCGGGAGCCTGGAGGTGGCGGATGGCGAGCGAACTGCTTGCGGCGCAGGAGATCCAGCTGCACGGCCAGCGGGTCGGCTACCGCGAGACCGGCCGCGGCCGCGATCGGGCGGTCCTGCTCGTGCACGGCCTCGCGGGCAGCTCGGCGACCTGGTTGCCGGTGCTCGAGCCGCTGGGCCGGCACCTGCACGTGATCGCCCCGGACCTGCTCGGGCACGGCGCCAGCGACGCTCCCCGCAGCGGTGACTACTCGCTGGGCGGCTTCGCGACCGACCTGCGCGACCTCCTGGTCGCCCTGGACGTCGAGCGGGTGACGATCGTCGGGCACTCGTTCGGCGGCGGCGTGGCCATGCAGTTCGCGCACCAGTTCCCCGAGCGCACCGAGCGGGTGGTGCTGGTGTCGAGCGGCGGGCTGGGCCACGACGTCGCGCTGCCCCTGCGTGCGGCCAGCCTGCCGGGCTCCGGTGTCGTGCTGCGCTCGGCCGCCTCGCTGACCCCGCGCTGGATGCGCCGGACCGTGCACCGGATCGCGCACGCGGTGGGCAGCGCTCCCGCCTCCGACGTCGACGGCGTGCACGCGGCCTGGGAGTCGTTCGCCGACCACGGTGCCCGCGGCGCGTTCGTGCGCACCGCCCGCGGCGCCCTCGAACCGTCCGGGCAGCGGCTCGACGGCGCGCAGCGACTGCACCTGCTCTCCGAGGTGCCGGTGCTGCTGGTCGGCGGTGACCGGGACCGGGTGATCCCGCCGGAGCACACGCTGGCGGCGCACGACCGCCTGCCGGGCAGCCGTTTGGAGATCTTCCACGGGGCCGGGCACTTCCCGCACGCCGAACGGCCGTCGCGGTTCGCGGCGCTGGTGCGGGAGTTCGTCGACGGCACCGCGCCCGCCGACAGCGGCCGGGATGCGGTGCGGCGCCGGATCCTGGGGCTGCCGGAGCTCCCGGTTCCCGCCGACGCCTGAGGTCGCGGCGGAAAGCCGGGCCGGGTGACGACCGGGGAGCCGGGCCGGGTGAGGACCCGGCGGAGCCGACCGGGCCCGGGCCGGGCGTGGACCCGGCGCGACGCCTGAGGACTCGGCGGGAACCCGGGCCCGTCGGGCGGTGACCAGCGCCGTCCGCGCCTCCACCGCTCCTGCGGGCGCGCAGCGGGCGATTCCTGGACGGCGGCGGACCCAGCCCCATGATCGGCCGGTGGCGCGTGCCCGTTCCGACCGCGAACTGATACGTGTCCGGAACACCCCGTCGAGATGCACCTGAGCGTTCGCCGTAGATCGACAATTCGCCCTCAGCTGCACCTCGGCGGGATTCTGCGGGCGGTGCGGGTGGTGCGGGTGGCCACGGTGGGGCGTGCCCGCCGCCCGTCCGGTGGAACCGGCTGCGGTCCTCGTCACGGTGCGTGCAGTAACGACAACTGTGTCCGTTATCGTTTCGGGGATGAAGCCCGACACGTCCGGGGGCCCGCCGCTGCTCTCGATCCGCGACCTCACCGTCTCGATCGGCGGCCGTGAGCTGGTCCGGTCGGTCCACCTGGACGTGGACCGCGGCGAGCGGGTCGCGCTGCTGGGCCCGTCCGGGTCGGGCAAGTCGCTGACCGCGGCCGCGGTGCTGGGGCGCCTGCCCGCCGTCGCGACCGGGAGCGGCACGGTGGCGCTCGCCGGGCGCGACGTCCTCGCCGTCCCGGCCGCGCGCCGGCCACGGCGGGTGCGGGTCGCGGCCGTGGGCCAGGACTCCCGGGTGGCGCTGAACCCGCTGGTGCCGGTCGGCGTGCAGCTGCGGGCCGCCGTGCGCGCCGCCGGTACCGGCGACACCACGGACCTCGCCGCGGAGCTGGCCGCGACCGGGCTCGCGGATCCGGAGCGGATCCTCGGTGGGTTGCCCGGTGAGCTGTCGGGAGGCCAGCGGCAACGGGTGCAGCTCGCGCTGGCCCTGGCGTGCCGGCCGGACCTCCTGGTCGCCGACGAGCCGACCACCGCGCTCGACCCGGTCACCCGGTCCCGGGTGCTGGACGTGCTGGCGGACCGGCTCGCGGACTCGTCCACGGCGTTGCTGTTCATCAGCCACGACGTGCCGGCCGCCGACCGGCTGTGCACGCGGTCGGTGCATCTCGACGGGGGACGGGTGGTTCCCGCCACGGAGCCCGGCTCGCCCGGCCGCGCCGCCGTCGAGCTCGGCCCACCCGGCCACGCCACCGCGGAGCCCGGCCCGCCCGGCCGTGCCGCCGAGCCGTCCCCGCCCGGCCGCGCGACCGCGGAGCTCGGCCCGTCCGGCTGTGCCTCCGCGGAACCCGGTCACGCCGCCGCGGAGCCGTTCCTGGCGGCCCGTGACCTGCACCGGGTGCACCCGGATCCCCGCCCGCGGCGGCCGTGGCGGCGGCCGGCCGACCCGGTACGCGCGCTGCGCGGCGTCGACCTGGACCTGGCCCCCGGCGAGCGGGTCGGTCTCGCCGGGCCGTCCGGTGCGGGGAAGTCCAGCCTGCTGCGGATCCTGCTGGGTCTCGACCGCCCGGACCAGGGCACGGTCACCGTCGAGGGCCGCGAGATCGGGGCCGCCGGGGCCCGGCGGTGGTTCCGCCGCGCCGTCCAGTACGTGCCGCAGGACCCCGCGGGGTCGCTGAATCCCCGGTGGACGATCCAGGACCTCGTGGCCGAGCCGCTGCGGCGGCTCGCCGTGCCCGGCGACCACGCCGAGGCCGTCCGGACCGCCCTGGACCGGGTCGGCCTGACCGCCGGCCTGGCCGACCGCCGTCCCGGCGAGCTGTCCGGCGGCCAGGCCCAGCGGGCCGCGCTGGCCCGCGCGCTGGTGGTCCGGCCGCGACTGCTGCTCGCCGACGAACCCGTCAGCGGGCTCGACCCGCAGCTGCGCGAGCAGGTGGTCGAGCTGCTCGCGGACACCTGCGCCGCCACCGGCGCCGGGTTGCTGCTGGTCGCGCACGACCTCGACGTCGCAGAAGCGCTGTGTTCCCGGCTGGTCGTGCTCGACGCGGGCCGGGTCGTCGAGGACGGGCCCACGACCGAGGTGCTGGCCCGGCCCACCCACCCGACCACCGCCGGCCTCGTGCGGGCCGCGGGCACCCGCGTCCCCGCCTGAGCTCCGAACCGAACCCACCCGACAGAGGAGTCCCGTGCCGTCGTCCCGAATCCACCGATCCCTCGCCGGGCTGGCGCTGGGCGCGTCCGCGCTGATGCTGGCCGGCTGCTTCGCCGCCCCGCCGAGCAGCACCGCCGCCGGTTCCGACCGGGTGAGCGTGGCCATGCTGCAGCCGCCGCGGTCCGGCCTGACCCCGTTCAGCGACGACGCGTTCAAGCTGGCCCGCTGGCGCACCGCCGAGACGCTGGTCCAGCTCGACCCGGCCGGCGACGCCCTGCCGATGCTGGCCACCGCGTGGTCCCGGGTCGACCCGCGGACCTGGCGGTTCACCGTCCGCGAGGGCGTCACCTTCCACGACGGCACCGAGCTGACCGCGGCGCACGCGGCCGACGTCCTCGACCGGGCCGTGGCCGCGTCCCCGCCGCCCCGCATCCTCGACGGCGTCGACCTGACCGCCCGTGCCGACGGCGACGCCGTGCTGGTCACCACGGCGGTACCGGACCCGCTGGTCCCGCAGCGCCTGTCCAGCCCGCAGCTGGCGATCCTCGCGCCGGCGGCGTACGGACCGGACGGGCGGGTCGACCCGGTCGGCCACGGCAGCGGCCCGTTCCGGCTGACCGCGGCCCAGGGCACCACGGCGGCGACCCTGGACCGCCACGACGGCTACTGGGGTGAGCCGGCCCGGGTCGCGGGCATCGACGTGACCTACGTGCCGGACGGCACCGCCCGCGCCGCCGCGCTGCGGACCGGCACCGCGGACGTCGTCGAGGCGATCCCGGCCGGCCAGGTGCCGGTGCTGGACCCGGCACGCGTGCACGAGGTACCGATGCCGCGGACGAACACGCTGTACCTGAACACCGCCCGCGGCCCGTTCGCCGACCCGGCGGTCCGGGCGGCGGCCCGCGCGGCCGTCGACCGGGCGGCGATCATCGCCGGCGCCTACGAGGGGCGCGCGGACAGCGCGGCCGGGCTGCTGGGTCCGGCGCTGCCGTGGGCCGCCGACCTGCGCCGCGACCCCGCCTACGCCCGGGCACTCGCGGCCCGGCCCGCCCCGGCGCCGGTGCGGGGCGTGCCGATCACGCTGGGCACGTTCACCGACCGCGCCGAGCTGCCCGAGGTCGCCGTGCTGCTGGAGCAGCAGCTCGAGGCGGCCGGGTTCGTCGTGACCCAGGACGTGCGCGAGTACGCCTTCATCGAGGCCGACGCACTGAACGGGGCGTTCGACGCGTTCATCCTGTCCCGCGCCACCGTGCTCGACTCCGGGGACCCGGTCGCCTACCTGGCCAGCGACTTCGGCTGTGCGGGCGGGTTCAACATCTCGCAGCTCTGCACCCCGCAGGTCCAGCAGGCGGTGCAGCGGGCCGCCGGGACCGAGGCCGGCCCGGCGCGGCGGGCGGCGACGATGCAGGCCGAGGCGGCCGTGCTCGCCACCGACGCCGTGGTCCCGCTGCTGCACGAGCGGGTCATCCAGGGCGAGTCGGCGCGGGTCGCCGGGGTGGCCCGGGACCCGCGGGAGCGCGAGCTGATCACGTCCGGCACCACCGTGGGCGCGACGCCGTGACCGTGGCCCGCCCGGTGACCGTGCCGGACGGTCCGCCGCCGCGCCGGGACGGTGCCGCGCGGGCCCGCGACGGGGCGGTCGTCGCGGCGTCCCGGCTCGTCGCCGGCGCGGGCGTGGTGTTCCTGATCGGGATCCTGCCGTGGCTGTCGCTGCGCTCCCCGGAGCTCGCCGTGCTGCGGGCCCGCTCGGCCGAGCAGGAGGCCACCCCGGAGGCGCTCGCGTCGGTCCGGGCCGAGCTGGGCCTGGACGCCGGGCCGTGGGGCGTGTTCGGCCGCTGGCTCGCCGGGGTGCTGACCGGCGATCTGGGCACGTCCTGGGTCTCCGGGACGCCGGTGCTGGGCTCGGTGCTGTCCGGGCTGGGGGTGTCGCTGACCCTGATGGGCTTCGCCCTGGCCGTGACGGCCGCCGTCACGGCCGTCCTGGTCGCCCCGGTCCTGCGCCGCGGCCTGACCGGAGCCGGGACGGCCGGGAACGCGGGCGGTCTCGCCGCCGCGCTGACCGCGCTCCCGGAGTTCCTGCTGGCCGCCGTCCTGCTGGTCACCGTGGCGGTCGGTCTCGGCTGGCTGCCGCCCTACGGCTGGGCCGGGCCGCAGTACGCGGTGCTGCCCGCGCTGGCACTCGGCGTGCCCGCGGGCGGCCTGGTCGGCCGGTTGCTCGCCGAGTCGGTCGCGTCGGCGTTCGGCGAACCGTGGGTCGGCACGTGGCAGACCGCGGGGCTGCCCCCGGCCCGGGTCGGGGCCGCGGTGGTCCGGCGGGCCCTGCCGTCGGTGCTCCCGCAGGTCGGGCTGGTCCTGGTCGGCATGACCGGGGGAGCGGTCGCGGTCGAGGAGGTCTTCGCCGTCCCCGGCCTGGGCCGGACGACGCTCGGCGCGGCCGCGTCGCTGGACCTGCCGGTGCTGCAGGCCGGGGTGCTGGCGCTGCTGCTCGTCGCCGCGGCGGCCGGCGCGCTCGCCCAGCTGGCGCGGCGGCTGGTCCTCGGCCGGGCGGCCCGCACCGGTGACGTCCCCGTCGCGTGGGTGGTGACGGCCGTCCGCCGCCACCGGTGGGTGCTGCCCGGTCTGTCCGGGACGCTCCTGCTGCTGGTGGTCGCGGCGGGACTGGTCCGCGACCCGTACACCTCGGCCCACCCGCGGCTGGCCGCCCCGTCGCTCGCCCTGCCGCTGGGCAGCGACGCGGCGGGCCGGGACCTGCTGGCCCGGGCCGGGCACGGGGCGCTGCTGACGGCCGGGACCGCGCTGGCGGTCGTCGCGGTCGCGCTCGTCGCCGGCGTGCTGGTCGGCCTGGCGCCCCGGCTGTCCACCGGCGCCGCGGAGGCCGCCAACGCGGCCCCGCCGGTGCTGGCCGGGCTGGTCGTCGCGGCCGTGCTGGGGCCGTCGGCGGTCGGCGCCGCGGTCGGGGTGGCCCTCGTCGGCTGGGCGCCGCTGGCCGCGCACACCGCGGCGCTCGTGGCGGAGATCCGCGCGCAGCCACACGTGCGGATCCTGCCGGTCCTGGGGGTCGGCCCGGTCCGGGCGACGGTCGGGCACGTGCTGCCGGCGGCGGCCGGTCCGCTGGTCCGGCACGCGATGCTGCGGCTGCCCGGCACCGCGCTGGCGCTCGCCTCGCTCGGGTTCCTCGGGCTCGGCCCGCAGCCGCCGAGCCCCGAGTGGGGGCGGCTGCTCGCCGACGGCATGCCCTACGTCGAGCGCGCACCCTGGGCGGTGCTGGCCCCGGCCGGGATGCTGGTGCTCGTCGCCGTGCTCGCCGTGTCCCTGGCCTCGGCCGGGGTCAGCCGGGGTCGTCGAGCTGGTGCCAGCGGCGGGCCGCCGTCCGGTCCAGGCGGGTGAGCCGGGCGAACCAGGACGGCTGCGGGCCGGTGGCGTGGCCGGGTTCCGGACCGTCGCCGTCCGGGCCGGCCGGCGGGGGGAGGAGCCGTTCGACGGCGGCCACGGTGCGCATCGTGAGCCCGGGCGCCAGCGCGTGCGCCCGGACGCCCAGCTTCGCCGCCGGCGTGAGCACCACCTCCGGCCGGCCACGCAGGGTGGCGGCGACCAGCCGGCGGGCCGCACGCTCGGCGTCCATCGACAGCAGGGGGACGCCCGCGCCGAGGGTGAACCAGCGCCGCTCGGCGTCCCGGTCACCGGTGAACAGGGCGTTGCGGGTGGAGCCGGTGCGCATCAGCCCGGGCACCGCCACCGTGACGCCGATGCCGAGCCGGTGGGCCTCCACCCGCAGCGCCTCGGCGTAGCCGACCGCGGCGTGCTTGGCCGCCGTGTAGGGCGCGAGGTGCGGGGCGGGCAGCTTCCCGCCGATCGAGGTCACCGCCAGTACCCGCCCGTGCCGGCGGCGCAGCAGCGGCAGCGCGGCGTCCACCGTGTGCACGATGCCCCAGTACATGACGTCCATGGCGTGCCGGAAGTCCTCGAGGCGCATGTGCGCGACCGGCCCGACCTGGATCACGCCCGCGTTGGTGACCAGGACGTCGAGCCGCCCGAAGCGGCGCTCGGTCTCGGCGACGAGCCGGGCGGCGTCCGCGCGGTCGGTGACGTCGGCCTCGACGGCGAGGATCTCCCGGCCCGGCCGGGCGAGGTCGGCGACGGCGGCGTCGAGGCCGTCGCGGGCGCACACGACGAGATCGTGGCCGCGGTCGCCGAGCTCGCGGGCGATCAGGAACCCGAGCCCGCGGCTCGCGCCCGTCACCAGCGCGACCGGGCGTGGGCGGGTGGGCCGGTCAGGGGGCGCTGCCTCGGTGTTTGTCATCCCCACCGGGTCCCCGTTCCGGCGCCGTCGATGCCTCCGTTCCGGGAACGTGCGCTCCGGGCGGAGCGGAGTGCGCGCGTGGGTCGGACGGCTCGGGCCGATCAGCGCGATAATGCCCGGGCGGAACCGCCGGTGATCTGCACGGTGACGCCCTCGGTGGGGCGGGAACGTGCGGCTCGACGGACCGAGCTGCGGTGACTCGCACAGTGATGCCCCGAGGAGGGCGGGAACGTGCGCCTCGGGCCCGCGACGACCTCGGCGCCCGCGCATGAACGATGCCCGCCGGGGGTAGCCCGCCGGCAGCGATGCCGCCGAGACTCACGCGGAAGGGGGATCATGATCCGCTACCAGGAACTGGTGGAGGCCGTGCGGGACCGCGCCGGGCTGCCGGATGCGCGCGAGGCCCGGGAGGCCACCGGGATCGTGCTGGGCACGCTGGTGCGCGCGTTGCCGTCCGACGCCCGCGAGCACGTGCTCGGTGCCATGCCGTCCCTGGTCGAGGCGGTCGCCGATGTCGGGGAAGGCCCGCGGACGGTGGATCCCGAACGCATGATCCAGGACATCGCCGGGCTCCTCAAGCGTCCCCCGGAGCAGGCCCTTCTGCTGGCCCGCGCGGTGCTCGACGAGATCGACCGGCAGGACCCGGACACCACGGCGCGCATCGCCGGGTCGCTACCGGACGGCGCGCTCGAGTCGTTGCGGGGCGGTGCGGCGCGGTGGGACGAGGTCACCGCCACCCCGGAGCGGCCGACCGCGCTGACCGCGGACGAGGTCGCGCGGGAGCTGGCCCGGCTGGAGAACTGGGACGGGGACCCGACGCGGATCTCGCGGACGGTCGCGGTCCCGGACGAACGGGTCGAACCGCTCGCCGCCCGGGTCCAGGAGGTGGCCCGCCGGCGCAACGACCACGCACACCTCGAGCGCGGGCGGGGCGAGCTGACGATCGTCCTGCGGACCGCGGACCAGCAGGTGACCCGGCCGGACATCGAGCTGGCGGCCGACATCGACCACGTGGTGGCGGAAGCCGCGACCGGCGGCCGGGCCCGCCGCGGCTGACCCGACCTCACACCCCCTTGACCTCGCCACACACCTGTTGCGTCGGGTGTGAGGTGTAGCGAAGGGTGTGCGGTGCGGGGAAGGGGTGTGAGGTCGAACGGGCAGCCGGAGCAGATGACCCGGGCCGCAGACAGGACGTCCCCGAGCGGAGCAGACAGAACCGCCCGCCGGGGCGGCCGGCCCTCCGGGCGGAGGACGGGGCCACGCCTCGGCGGGCAGGATTCCGGTGAGCAGTACCTCGGCGGAGAGTCCCTACGCGGACTTGAGCCGCTGGGCGAGCAGCGACTTGCCCTGCTCGGCCCCCTTGCGGCTGTCGGCCTGGGCCCGGCGGAACAGGTCGGCGAGCTCGTTGTCGCCGTCGCGCTCGGCGTCCTGGATGTAGGTGTCCAGCCGGAGCGCGTTCTCCAGGCAGGCCTGGACGTACCAGACGAGGTTGTAGTCCTTGTCCTTGGTGCCGGTGACCTCACCGGTCTCGCTGGTCGACGTCATCGGAACCTCCTTCCTCGAACTTCTCGATCGGGTCGCTGCGGGCGTCCCTCGCGTACCCGGACCCGCGCGGGGCACACCTGCCGGCGCGGCTCAGCGGCGGAGGAAATCGAGGAGGTGCCCGCGGGCGACCTCGGCCTCCGGAATCGGTTGCATGATCCAGTTGTGGAACATGCCCGGGTACTCGTGCATCTCGACGGTCTGCCCGGCCTCCTCGGCGTCACGGCGGAGCCGCCGGGTGTCCGCCAGGAGCAGGTCCCGGGTGCCGGCGAACGCGGCGATGCGGCCGAGCCCGCGCAGGTCGGCGTCGACCGGGCTGATCTCGGGGTCGTCGATCGGGTTGTTGCCGGCGTACCAGCGCCCGGCCAGGCGCAGCCCCTCGATCCCCAGGACCGGGTCGTGCGGCGCGATGCGGGCCGACAGCGGGTCGGACACCGCCAGGTCGAGCCACGGGGAGAACAGCCCGATCCGGGACGGCACCGGCTCGCCGCGGTCGCGGAGCAGCTGGGCCAGGGCGAGCGCGAGCGCGCCGCCGCACGAGTCCCCGAGCACCACCCGGTCGTCGGGCCGGTGCGCGGCCAGGAACTGCTCGTAGCAGTGCCGGACCACCGGCCAGATGTCGTGGTGGTCGTGGTCGGGGCACAACGGGTAGATCGGCAGGGTGACCGCGGCGCCGAGACGGCACGCCAGCCAGCGGGCGAAGCGCCAGTGGTGCCGCGCGGGCTGCTCCACGAAACCGCCGCCGTGCAGGTGGAGGACGTGCATGCCGGTCCGCACCCCGCGCCGGGGCCGCAGCGTCCAGGCGTCGTGGCCGTCGACGGTCCGGTGCTCGACGTCGGTGGTGGCGCGCAGCCACCGCGGCGGGCGGGTGTGTGCCGGGTCCTGGTGTTCGGCGAGGTGGGCGCGCATGGTCGCCGGGTCGGCGAAGAAATCCGACGTGCGCCGCCACCGGAACGCCGCGACGAGGGCGCGGGCCCGGAGGCTCGCCGGCGCGGTGGGCGCGGCGACGTGCTCGTCGTCGGCGCGGGTCATGGGGTAGCAGTACCCCGAGCGACGCCGCCTCCACACCCCCACGGCCGCCGCACCCCGTACCGGCGTGCCGCACGCCGCGCGACAGGTGCGGCACGCCGGTACGGGGTGCGGCGACGCCGGGGCGCGGCGTCGGCACGGGTGCGATGCCGGCACGGGCACGGCAGCGCCGGGGCAACGGCGCCGGTACGGGTGTGCGACGCCGGCACGAGGTGCGGCAGCGCCGGCGGGCGTGCCCGGCTACCCGAGCACCAGCCGCGGCAGCGCGTTCCGGAGCTCGGCGAGCGTGGCGAACACCTCGCGTGCCCCGGCCTCGCGCAGCTCGGCCTCGCAGAAGCCGCCCGTGCGCACGGCGTAGGTCGGATGTCCCGCGGCGCAGGCGGCGCGGACGTCCCACACCGAGTCGCCGACGACGAACGCCGCCGTCCCGCCCGCCTGCCGGACCGCGATCTCGATCAGGTCGGGTTCGGGTTTCGTCCGGTCCACGTCGTCGCGGGTCAGGTACCGGTCGCGGAGGTCTGCGGCACCGTCGAACAGGTCCAGGTAGGCGGTGACGTGCTCGGGCGCCCCGGAGCTGGCCAGCACCAGCTGCTCGCCGAACATCTCGGAGAGGGCGGCGAGCAGCTCGTCCGCGCCGGCGAGGGGCTCGATCTCCGGCAGCAGCTCGGCGAACTCCTCCTTCCACGCCGCCCGCGTGTCGTCGCCGTGCCGGGCGTCGAACGACTCGCCGGCCACGGCCGGAACCAGCTGGTCACCGCCCATGCCGACGGCGCGGTGCAGCTGCCACACCGGGACGGTCCGGCCGAGGCGGCGGAATGCGCGGTACCAGGCGAGCGCGTGGTGGTAGTTCGTGTCGACGAGCGTCCCGTCGACGTCGATCACCGCGGTGTCCGGTCGGGTCATGACCCCCGCGTACCCGCGACTGGCCCGGCCGGAACCGGGTACGGGAGGGCGTATGGGACAGCAGGCGACCGGTGCGGAGGCCTACCTGCCCGAGGGCGGTGGGCTGGCCGCGTTGCGGGAGGCGGTCGACGGCTGCCGGGGGTGCGGGCTCTACCGGGACGCGACCCAGGCCGTGTTCGGCGCCGGGCCGGCCGGTGCCCGGCTGCTGCTGGCGGGCGAGCAGCCCGGCGACGCGGAGGACCGGCGGGGTGCGCCGTTCGTCGGGCCGGCCGGGCGGGTGCTCGACGACGCCCTCGAGGCGGCCGGCATCCCCCGCGACGAGGCGTACGTGACGAACGTGGTGAAGCACTTCAAGTTCACCCGCGACGCCCGCGGGTCCCGCCGGATCCACCGCACGCCCAGCCGGACCGAGGTGGTGGCCTGCCGGCCGTGGCTGGACGCCGAGATCGCCGCGGTCGGCCCGGAGGTCGTGGTGTGCCTCGGCGCGACCGCGGCGAAGGCGGTGCTCGGTCCGGGGTTCCGGGTCACCCGCGAGCGCGGCAGGCTGCTGCCGCTGCCGGACGCACCCGGCGACGGCCCGTCGGTGCTGGCGACGGTGCACCCGTCGTCGGTGCTGCGCTCCGATCCGGAGCAGCGCCGGGCCGCGTTCGACGCGCTGGTCGAGGACCTGCGGGTGGTCGCGCCCTGACCGGGCGCCGGCTACGGACGGTCCTGCCCGGCGTCGGCCCGGCTCCCCGCGCGGGTGCGGTGCGGGTCCGGCGCGGCCTCGGCGGGCAGCCGGCGCAGGAACTCGGACTCCAGCTCCAGCATCCGCCGGGTGTGCGCCCGCAGCGCGTCCTCGGACCCGCGGAGGACGGTGTCGTGCCGGGTCTCGTGCAGGTGGGCCATCTCGCGCCGCAGCGTGTCGTCGTCGAGCTCGGTGGGCGGGATGCCGTGCGATCGGTCGGGCATACCGGGCCCGTACCCGCACCGTGTCCGGGTCATGCGGCGCCGGCCCGTCCCGCGGTCAGCGCGGGGCGCCGATCGCCCGGTCGACCACCGACCGGGCCACCTTCCACAGCTTCGTGTTCGTGGTCTGGGACAGCTCGCGCAGCGTCGCGAAGGCCTCCTCGGGGCCGCACCCGTGCTCGGCCATGAGGACGCCCTTGGCCTGCTCGATCTCGGCGTGCCGGCCGAAGCGCCGGTGCAGCCGGGCGTTCTCGGCGGCCAGCTCCCGGGCGAGCGCCACCGCGCCGACCGGGTCGACCGGGCCGGCCCCGTCGCGGTGCGGCCCGTGGCCGGTGAGCGGGACGACCCTGCGGGGCGCGCTGCCGTCACCGTCCGGGTCGCCGGCGCGGTCGGTGCTGCGGTGCGGCAGCGCGGCCCACAGCGCGGTGACGTCCTCGGCGTGCAGGAGGATGCCGGCGGTCCGGTCGTCGCCGTCGCGCACCGGCGAGCTGACCGCCACCCAGACCTTCTCGACGAACCCGGCCGCCCCGCGGGGTGCCGGCACGTCGTAGCGCACGATGCCGAGGTCGTCCCGCTCGCCGGAGCGCAGCACCCGCAGCAGCGACGCGGTCACCCGGGCCATACCGTCATCGCCAGGAGCCCCGGGATGCTCGGGGAACACGTCGAACAGGTGCCGGCCGGCGAGCTCGCCGGGCTCGCGCAGCGTCGCGGCCAGGTAGGCGGGGTTGGCGGCGTGGATCCGCAGCGAGCGGTCGAGGACCACGTACGGCGACCGGGTCGCGTGGAAGACGGGATCGTCGTGGACGGCGCGCAGCGCGCGCGCCTCCGTGGGTCCGGGTGGCATGTCGACCTCCGCCGCTGCAGGACGGCGTTCGGCGGGAAGGGGGAGACGGCTCGGGGGAGCGTCGGGCCTGGCCGGGGCGCGGTCCGGCAGCGCTGCTTTCGTGCACTGTCGTGGATCCCCGGCCGGTGGGGACCGGACGGGTGGACGCTGGGCCGGTTGTTCGACCCCGGGACGGCGCCGGCGGGCAGGCCCGGGCGCACTCGGCGGAGACGGTATTCCAGCGGGGGAGACGATCGCAACGCCGCCCCGGTGATCGGCGCGTCGCGGCCCGCGGATCGACTGTGGACACCACGCATGGCCGCCGGCGGCCCGGGTACATGACGGTCATGGGAAACGAGGAAGCCGACGTCCGCACGGTGGCCGTGCCGGGACTCGACGACCACAACCGGGAGATCCTGGAGCGCCTGCCGGGCGCCGAACGTTACCGCTTCCTGCCTCTGCTGAGCATCGAGGAGCTCCAGTACGGCGAGGAGATCCCGGTGCTGGAGCTGCTGGAGAAGGCGAAGAAGGAGCTGGACGAGGCCGGCCGGGTCGACGGCGTCATCGGGTTCTGGGACTTCCCGGTGAGCACGATGGTGCCGCTGCTGTGCGCGCACCTCGGGAGCAACTGCCCGTCGCTGGAGGCGGTGCTGCGCTGCGAGCACAAGTACTGGTGCCGGCTCGAGCAGCGGGAGGTGATCGACGAGTACCCGGCGTTCGCGCTGGTCGACCCGGAGGAGGACGACCTGCCGCCGGACGGCGTGCCCTTCCCGATGTGGGTCAAGCCGGTGAAGTCGTTCTCCTCCGACCTCGCGTTCCGGGTCACGAACGCCGAGGAGTTCTCCGAGGCGATCGACCGGATCGCGGAGGACGTCGACCGGGTCGGGGAGCCGTTCGAGGACCTGCTGGCCATGGTGGACCTGCCGCGGGAGATCGCCGAGGCCGGCGGCACGGCCTGCGTCGCCGAGGAGGCCGTGGAGGGCCGCCAGGTCACCCTCGAGGCCTGGGTCCGCGGCGGTGAGCTGCACCTGCTCGGCGCGGTGGACACGGTGAACCGCGACGACGTGCCCAGCCAGGACCGGTTCGTCTACCCGTCGTCGGTCCCGGACCGGGTGGTCGAGCGGATGGCGTCGGTCACCGAGCGGATCGTGCACCGGGTCGGGCTGGACCACACCACGCTCAACGTCGAGTTCTTCTGGGACCCCGATACCGACCGGCTCACCGTGCTGGAGGTGAACCCGCGGCACTCGCAGTCGCACGCCGAGCTGTTCGCCGACGTCGACGGGGCCGCGAACCACCTGGCGATGGTGCGGCTGGCGCTCGGGGAGGAGCCGGACATGCCCCGGGGGCAGGGGCCGTACGCGATCGCGGCGAAGTGGTTCATGCGCCGCGTCGAGGACGGTGTCGTCCGGCGGGTCCCGACGGCCGAGGAGATCGAGCGGGCCCAGCGCGAGGTGTCGGGGACCACGGTGGACGTCATCGTGTCCGAGGGCGACCGGCTCTCCGAGCTGCCCGACCAGGACAGCTACAGCTACAAGATCGCGAACATCTACGTGGGCGGGAGCGACGCGAGCGACCTGGAGGAGAAGATCCGCCGCTGCACCGACCTGCTCCCGTTCGAGTTCGGCGAGTGACGAGGCCACCGACGGAGGGAGCACCTTGCGCACCATCGACCCGCACGACCTGCCGCACGCGGTGGTCTGCGAGGACACCCGGGTCAAGCTGGGGGACGGGACCACGCTCTCGGCCCGCGTGTGGCGCCCGGACACCGCCGGGCCCGTCCCGGCCGTCCTGGAGTTCATCCCGTACCGCCTGCGGGACATGACCGCGGTCCGCGACTCGGTGCACCACCCGTACCTCGCCGGGCACGGCATCGCCGGGGTGCGGGCCGACCTGCGCGGCAGCGGCGACTCCGACGGGGTGCTCACCGACGAGTACCTGCCGCAGGAGCTCGACGACGCCGAGGAGGTCCTGGCCTGGCTGGCCGACCAGCCGTGGTGCTCGGGCCGCACCGGGATGATGGGCATCTCCTGGGGCGGGTTCAACGCGTTGCAGGTCGCGGCCCGCCGGCCCGAGTCGCTGGGCGCGATCGCCACCGTGTGCTCGACCGACGACCGGTACACCGACGACGTCCACTACATGGGCGGCTGCCTGCTCGGGGACAACCTGTCGTGGGCGTCGACGATGCTGATGTACAACTCCTGCCCGCCCGACCCCGAGGGGGTCGGCGACGGCTGGGAGGACATGTGGCTGGAGCGGCTCCACGGCAGCGGGCTCTGGGTGGAGGAGTGGCTGCGCCACCAGCGCCGCGACGACTACTGGCGGCACGGCTCGGTGAACGAGGACTACGGCGCGATCCGCTGCCCGGTGCTCGCCGCCAGCGGCTGGGCCGACGGCTACTCGAACGCGGTGTTCCGGCTGATGGAACGGCTCGACGTCCCCCGCCGCGGCCTGATCGGGCCCTGGTCGCACACCTACCCGCACCTGGGACGTCCCGGGCCGGCGATCGGGTTCCTGCAGGAGCTGGTCCGCTGGTTCGGTCACTGGCTCGCCGACGAGGACAACGGCGCGGGGGACGAGCCGACGCTGTGCACCTGGATGCAGGACAGCGTGCCGCCGTCGACCTCCTACGAGGACCGCCCCGGCCGGTGGGTGGCCGACCCGTCCTGGCCGTCGCCGCACGTGGAGCGGCGCTGCCGGCCGCTGCTGCCCGGGCGGATCGGTGAGCCCGGCGAGGAGGGACCGGAGGCCGAGCTGACGATCAGCTCGCCGCTGTCGGTGGGCCAGTTCGCCGGCAAGTGGTGTTCCTACAACGCCCCGCCGGACCTGCCCTACGACCAGCGGGAGGAGGACGGCGGCTCGCTCGTGTTCGAGACCCCGCCGCTCGACGAGCCGGTGGAGATCCTCGGCGCGCCCCGGCTGGACCTGGAGGTCACCACGGACGCCCCGGTGGCGATGGTGGCGGCCCGGCTGTCCGACGTCGCCCCCGACGGGGCCGCGACCCGCGTCAGCTACGGGCTGCTCAACCTGACCCACCGCGACTCGCACGCCGACCCGCAGCCGCTCGAGCCCGGGACGCCGTGCCGGGTGCACCTCGACCTCAACGGGGTGGCCCAGCGGTTCCCGGCGGGGCACCGGATCCGGCTGTCGCTGTCCACCTCGTACTGGCCGCTGGCGTGGGCGCCGCCGCACCCCGTGCGGCTCGGGTTGGCGTCGGGCCGGTCGTCGGTGACGCTGCCGGTGCGGCACGCGGAGGCACCCGACGAGCTCGGCGACGACCCGTTCGGGCCCGCCGAGGGGGCCACACCGATCGTCGTGGAGCAGGTGCGCCCGGGTGAGCAGCGCTGGGAGGTGCGCCGTGACCTGGTCGACTACGTCTCCGAGCTGCTGGTGGTCAAGGACCTCGGCTGCGTGCGCTACCCGGACGGGCTCGAGCTCGACCACCGGGTCGAGGAGCGCTACGCCGCCCGCGGCGACGACCACGGGTCGCTGCGCGGGGAGGTACGGTCCACGGTGACGTTCCGGCGCGGCGAGCACGAGGCGACCGCGGTGACCCGGACCGTGCAGACCGCCGACGCGGAGGACTTCCATCTGCACGCGACGGTCGACGCCTACCGTGGTGAGGCGCGGATCGCCTCGCTCGACCGGTCCACCTCGGTGCCGCGGGACCTGGTCTGACCGGCACCCTGCCGGTGCGCGGGGGCCGGCGCGGGCGTACGGCCGCCGCGCACCGGGTACGCGTGGCCTCGCGGACCGAGCAGGGAGTTGGGCATGGTCGAGGTACGGGTGCGAGCAGTGGGCATCGACGTCGGGACCCAGGGCCCCGTGGTGCTGCTGCAGGAGACGACCGGTGACCGGCGCCTGCTCGCGGTCGCCGTCGGTGAGCCGGAGGCGATCGCCGTCGCGTCGGCCCTGGAGGGGGTGGTCGGCGAGCGTCCGGACACGCACCGCCTGATCGGCGCCGTCCTCGCCGCGTTCGGCAGGCGGCTGGTCCGGGTCCGGGTGTGCGCGCTGCGCGAGCACGTGTTCCACGCCGAGCTGGAGCTCGACGACGGCACCCGGGTCGACGCCCGGACCAGCGACGCCGTCGTGCTGGCCCTGCACGCCGCCTGCCGGATCGACGTGGAGGAGGCGGTGCTCGCCGAGGCCGGGGTCGCCGCGGACACCGTCTCGGTGGAGGGCAGCGGCGTGGCGGGCGCCGGCCCCGAGGCCGGCGGGACCGGGGCCGGCGAGCCGGAGAGCCGGGAGATGGAGGAGTTCCGCCGCTTCCTCGACACCGCGTCACCCGAGGACTTCGAGCCCGGCGACGAGCGCCCCGACGACCAGTGATCCCCCGATCCGCGTTTCGGACTTGCCCGGGGCGGTGATTCCGGGGGCATGTCGGGCAACGGGTCGTCCCCGGGCCGGCAGCGGGTGGTGACGGTGCCACCGCTGACCGGCCTGGACGTCACGCAGGCACACGACACGGCCCTCGACGGTGGGGTGCTGGCGGTGGAGCACAGCTCGTGCGGCGCGGAGCCGGAACGCCGGGTGCTCCGCCAGGAACCGCGCCCCGGGGCGGTCGTGCCGTACGGCAGCGCGGTCGACGTCTGGACCGGGCCGCCCCCGGACGACGGGAACGGCGGCGGTGGGGGCGGCGTGCTGCCGGTGCACCCGGGCCCGGTGCTGAGCGGACGGGGCTGACGGGGTCCGCGCCGGCTGTCGTGTGCTGGTCCACCGGACGGGTACGACACGCACGCCGGCGTCGAGCGCGGTCCAGGCCTTGTCGGCGGTGACGGCGGGGCGTCCGGGCGGGCGGCCAGGACCGGACAGCACCGGTCGCCGAGCGACAGGCCGGCCGGGGCGAAAAGGGTGCACCTCGACCCGCGTCGGGGAGTTGATCAGCACCGTTCAGCCCTCGCTGGGGCGAAAGGGTGCACCTCGACCCGCGTCGGGGAGTTGATCAGCACCGTTCAGCCCTCGCTGGGGCGAAAGGGTGCACCTCGACCGCGCCGGCGAGTTGATCAACACCCTCTCGCCCCGGCGGGGGCGGCAACGCGCGCGCCGACCGGAGCCCGCTATCCGATCAGCACGTTTCCGCCCGCGTCGGGGCGGGAAGGTGCACACCTGGGCCCCGACGCGGACTCGATCAGCGCGTTTCTGCCCCCGCGGGGGCAACTGCGTGCTGATCGGCGAGGCCGGTGCCCGTGAGCGGCACGATTCGGCCCTCGCCGCGGCTCGATCGTGTTGATCGACTGCGCGCAGTGCCTCGAGTTGCGCGATTCCGCCCTCATCTCGGCAACAGCGTGCTGATCGGCGAGGCCGGTGCCCGTGAGCGGCACGATTCGGCCCTCGCCGCGGCTCGATCGTGTTGATCGACCGCGCACCACCGGCGACCTGAGCGCTACGCAGGATGATCCCCTTCTGTTGCGTGGCCCGACGGGCCGGTCGCGGTCAGGTCGTGGCGGACCGGATGACCAGGACGATCGCGATCACGATCGCGGCGACGAGCAGCAGCACCGCGAGGAGGACCAGCAGCACCGGCGAGAGCACGAGCCCGATGATCATCAGGGTCTTGCCGAGCGCACCGAGCGTGCCATAGGTCGCTCTCGCGGCGGCGAACAGCGGATTGTCGCCGGACAGCAGGGCGCGCCCGGCCCCGAGCGTCGCGGACAGACCGACGCCGCCGCGGGCCGTGACGTTCTCGAGGGAGTCGGCCAGGTCGTCGACCTTGTCGACTGCGAAGCCCGCGGCACTGTCGATGAGGACGACCAGCAGTCGCTGGACGCTCTCCTTGAGGCGTTGTCCGGGTGGCACCGCGGGTGCTGTTCGCTGCTCGGCGGCCGCCGGAGGGTGCCCGGCGTCCGGCTGGCTCGCTGCGACGGCCGGTATCATCCGGTGTCCTCCTGTCACCGTTCCCGCTCCCGCGGATCCGATCACTCGGCGGGTGGTCTGGCTGCGTCGATCCGATACCCGTTGACGGACGTCCGCGCCGCCGCGACACCCGGGCAGTCGGTTCCCGGGACGACGGTGCGATGAGGGTGCAGTTCGCAGTGTTGCCGTGCGGCGCGTCGATCGCCACCGCAGGGCGAGCGCCGTGACCGGCCCGGCGACGCCACGCGTGCGTCGTCGCACCCGGTCACCGCCCACCCCGCTGCCGCGCCGCCGCGACCGTCTGCGGGTGGTGCAGCTCGAACGCCGGTCGCTCGGAGCGGATCGGCGGCAGCTCGGTGAAGTTGTGCCGCGGCGGCGGGCAGGTGGTCGCCCACTCCAGGGAGTTCCCGAACCCCCACGGGTCGTCCACGCCGGCGGCCCGGCCGTACCGGTAGCTCCTGACCACGTTGTAGATGAACGGCAGCGTCGAGGCACCGAGCAGGAACGCGCCGATCGAGGAGACCGTGTTGAGCACGGTGAAGCCGTCGGTCGGCAGGTAGTCGGCGTAGCGGCGGGGCATGCCCTCGTGACCGAGCCAGTGCTGGACCAGGAACGTCATGTGGAACCCGACGAACATGGTCCAGAAGTGCAGCCGGCCGAGCCGCTCGTCGAGCAGCCGGCCGGTCATCTTCGGGAACCAGAAGTAGGTGCCGGCGAAGACCGAGAACACGATGGTCCCGAACAGCACGTAGTGGAAGTGGGCGACCACGAAGTAGGTGTCGGTCAGGTGGAAGTCCAGCGGCGGTGACGCCAGGAGCACCCCGGTCAGCCCGCCCAGCAGGAACGTCGCCAGGAAGCCGGCCGCGAACAGCATCGGTGTCTCGAAGGTCAGCTTCCCGCGCCACATCGTGCCGATCCAGTTGACGAACTTGACGCCGGTCGGGACCGCGATCAGGAACGTCGTGAGCGAGAAGAACGCCATCAGCACCGACCCGGTGGCGTACATGTGGTGCGCCCACACGACCGCCGACAACACGGTGATCGCGACGCTGGCGTAGACCAGGCCCTTGTAGCCGAACAGCGGGCGGCGGGCGAACACCGGGATGATCTCGGTGACGATCCCGAAGAACGGCAGCGCCACGATGTAGACCTCGGGGTGGCCGAAGAACCAGAACAGGTGCTGCCAGAGGATCGTGCCGCCGTGCTCGGGCGCGAAGACGTTCGCCCCGAGGTGCCGGTCGGCCAGCAGCGCGAACAGCGCCGCGGTGAGCACCGGGAACGCGATGAGGATCAGCACCGAGGTGAACAGGATGTTCCAGGTGAAGATCGGCATCCGGAACATCGTCATACCCGGTGCGCGCAGGCAGACGATCGAGGTGATCATGTTGACGGCGCCGAGGATCGTGCCCAGCCCGGACACGATCAGGCCGCTCGCCCACAGGTCGCCGCCGGGCCCGGGGGAGTGGGCGACGTCCGAGAGCGGGGTGTAGGCGAACCAGCCGAAGTCGGCGGCGCCGCCCGGGGTCACGAACCCGGACAGGACGATCAACCCGCCGAACAGGAACAGCCAGTACGAGAGCGCGTTCAACCGCGGGAACGCCACGTCCGGGGCGCCGATCTGCAGCGGCACGACGTAGTTGGCGAACCCGAACAGGATCGGGGTCGCGTAGAGCAGCAGCATGAGCGTGCCGTGCATGGTGAACAGAGCTGGTTGTACTGCTCGGTGGACAGCAGCTGCAGCTCCGGGCGGGCGAGCTCGGCGCGCACCAGCAGCGCCATCGCGCCACCGGCCAGGAAGAACCCGAACGCGGTCACCAGGTAGAGCAGCCCGATGTCCTTCGGGTCGGTGGTGCGCAGCATCGCGGCGAACCGCCCGCCCCGCGACGGCCGCCGGGGGACCGACGCCGACGGGACGGGCCGGGGCACCACGCGCGCCGTGGTGCCGCCTCCGGGTGCGGGATCGGTGCGGGTCACCGCCCGCACCTACCCGGGGCCGGCGTGGTCCATTCCCCGTGGCGGGTGCATCACCGGCCCGGCAGCGGGTACCCGATCGGCTGGACCGGCCGACCCGGCCGGGGCGCGCACTGCGGGAGGTCCCATGCCCGTCCAGTCCGAACACCACTCGCACGGCCATGCCCGGTTCCCGTGGCCGCAGCTGCTCGTGCTCGTCACCGCGCTCGTGATGGTGCTCTACGGCCTGATCGGGTTCCGGTACAGCGGCATGCCGGGCACGCCGCCGGGCAGCAACGAGCTGCTCGGCGCGGCGGTCGACCCGATCCGGAACATCGTGCACCTCGCCGTCGGCGTGGCCGGGATGCCCTGCGCCGCGAACCTCGTGGCCACCCGGGTCTACGGCTGGGCGCTGCTCGTGCTGGGCGGGGTGGAGGCGCTCGCCGGGCTGCTGACCGGCGTGCTCGCGGTGCTCCCGTCCGGCCCGTTCGCGTTCAACCTCGGCACGGTGCTGGTGGCCGTGGCGTACGCGGTGCTCGGCGCGCTGGCCGCTCTCGGGCGGGTCCGCAGCGACATGCCCTACGACCGCCTGCAGGCGGGCATCGAGGGCACCGGCCGGCGGGTGATCGGCCTGCGCCAGCCCCGCGAGGACTCCTGAGGCCGGCTCAGCGGGCGAGCAGCGCCCGCGCGACGTCCAGCACGGTGCCGGTGCCGATCTCCAGCAGCCCGGGATCGGGCCGGTCGGCGTGCGGGTCGCCGGTGCGGCCCGCCCACAGCACGGTGTGCGGGCCCTCTCGTCCCGGGCCCCACCGGGCCGGTGAGGTCGGGCCGAACAGCAGCACCGACGGGGTGCGGTAGGCGGTGGCCAGGTGCGCGGGCCCGGTGTCGCCGCACACCACCAGCCGGGCATCGGCAACGAGCGCCGCGATCCCCTCGGCGGAGCAGCGGCCGGCGAGATCCGCCGAGCGGGGCAGCCCGGCGCACTCGACGACGGCGGCCACCAGCGCCCGCTCACCCGGCCCGCCGGTCACCACCACCCGGTGCCCGTCCCGGTGCAGCGCCCGGGCCAGCTCGGCGTACCGGTCGGCGGGCCAGCGCCGCGCGCCCGAGGCCGCTCCGGGATGCAGGACGACCGCCCCGCGGACCGGGGGCGGGCGGTCCGGGGGGTCCAGGTCCAGGTCGTGCGGGTCGGCCGGCAGGCCGTACCCGGTGAGCAGGTCGCACCAGCGGCGGACCTCGTGCACGTCCGGCCGCCACGCGGGGCCGGGCACGTCCGGGCGGTCCGGGTGCCGGTGGGTCAGCAGCTCACCGGCGTGGGTGGCCCGCAGCGCGTCGATGCTCTGCGGGCCGGAGCCGTGCAGGTTGACCGCGAGCCGCGGCGGCCGCCCGGACCAGCACAGCGAACCCGGGCCGTCCGCGGGCAGGATCCGGTCGATCCCGCCGATCAGGCTGACCAGTCCGGCGAGCCGGGCGGGGGTGGCCAGCACCAGCTCGGCGGCGGGGAACCCGCGGCGCAGCGCCCGAAGCGCCGGGACCGCGGTCAGCAGGTCCCCGATCCCCGGCGCCCGCAGGGCCAGCACCTCCGGGCGGCCGGGACCCGGCGGGATCACGGCCACGAGCCCTCTTCGGAGTGGCAGACCACCAGCTCCCGGATCTCGCAGCCCGGCGGCTGCCGCAGCGCGTGCAGCACGGCGGCGGCGGTGTCCTCCGGCCGGTTCAGCTTGGCGTCCTCGGGCGGGCGGTACTGCTCGTCGCGGCCGTCGAAGAACGCGGTGTGCATGCCGCCGGGCACCAGGGTCGTCACCGACACCCGCCCGGCCGTCTCCGCGGCGAGCGCCCGGCTGAAGCCCAGGACCCCGAACTTCGAGGCGCAGTACGCCGTCGCGTCCGGGACGGCCTTCAGGCCGAGCGTGGACGAGACGGTGACGACCCGGCCGCGGACCCCCTCCAGGTAGGGCAGCGCGGCCCGGACGACGGCGGCCGTGCCGAGCAGGTTCACCCGCACCACGCGCTCCCACTCGTCGGCGGGCAGCGCCCCGAACGGGGCCGGATGGTCGATGCCGGCCGCGGTCACGACGGCGTCCGGGGGGCCCGCGGTGCGGGCCAGGCCGTCGACGGCCGCCTCGGTGGCGGCGGTGTCGGCCAGGTCCACGGTCACGTGCGGCACGTCGGCCTTCGGCGGGTGCAAGTCGAGGACCTGCGGCCGGCCGCCGGCGGCGGCGACGGCGTCGACGACGGCGGCGCCGAGCCCGGAGCTCCCACCCGTGACGAGCACCGTCCCGAGGTCGCGGTCGTGGCTCATGAAGTTCCTTCCGTGTCGGTCGTCGGGGACGCCGCGGCCCGCGCGGCCGCGGCCAGCCGGCTCGTCGAGTGCCCGCCCACCCGCGGCACCGTCTCGACGGTCCCGCCGTGCGCGCGCACCACCCGGGTCTCCGGCATCCGGTCCGGGTCGTGGTCGCCGCCCTTCACCCACACGTCCGGGCGGAGCCGGTCCAGCACCGCGGACGGGTCGGGGCCGTCGAACGTCACGACGGCGTCCACGCAGCTCAGGGCGAGCAGCACCGCGGCACGGTCGGCCGCGGTGGCGTACGGGCGGCCCGGTCCCTTGAGCCGGGCCACCGAGTCGTCGGAGTTGAGGCACACCACCAGCGCGTCGCCGCGGGCGCGGGCGGCCTGCAGCACGCGCACGTGGCCGGGGTGGAGCAGGTCGAAGCAGCCGCCGGTGGCGGCGACCCGGCCGCCGGCGCGGCGGACCCGCTCGGCGAGCGCGAAGCCGTCGGGTCCGGCCGGCGCCGCGTCGGGCAGGGCGCCGGAGTCGCCGGCGGGCACGGCGCCGCCGTCCGCCACGGCGCCCCCGCACCCGCCCGCGCCGGCGGTGAGACCGTCCCCGCCCGCACCGGCCGGGACACGGTCCGTGCCCGCGCCGAGCGTGACACCGTCCCGGCCCGCCCCGACGGTGACACCGTCCCGGCCCGCCCCGACGGTGACATCGTCCCCACCGGCCCCGCCCGCGGCGACGAACCGGCTCGCCGCCTCGACGGCCGCGGCGACGGCCGCCGCGGCCGTCGCCCCGCCGGCCAGGCTCGCCGCCGCCGCGGCCGAGAACACGTCCCCGGCCCCGCAGCTGTCCGCGCGCCCGCCCCTCGCCGGGCGCGCGGCACCGGGCACCGGGATCCGCCGCACCCGCCGCGCCCCGCCTGCGGCCAGCACGGCACCGTCCCGGCCGCGGGTCACGGCGACCGCGCCGGCGTCCCACCGCCGCCGCAGCCGCCGGGCCGCCCGGACCGGTCCCGCCCCGCCGGCCCCGCGGCGCGCCTCGGACGCGTTCGGGGTGACCAGGTCGGTGCCGGCGACCGGCGCGGACCCGCGCGGGTGCGGGTCCCACACCAGCGGGACCCCGGCCGGACGGCCGGCCAGCAGCTCCCGCACGCCCGGGAGCGCGGCCACCCCGCGGCCGTAGTCGGCGACCAGGACCGCCCGCGCCGCGGTGAGGACCTCGGCGGCCGGGCCGTCGGCCGTGGCCCGCCCGTCCCCGGTGTCGAGCCGGGCCACCGGCCGCCCCCGGTCGAGCACCCGGGTCTTGACCGGGGTGGCACCGGCCAGCGGCAGCGCGTGCACGGTGACCCGGTCGCCGAGCAGCCCGCGCAGCCGCTCGGCCGCGGCGTCGTCGCCGAGCGCGGTGAGCAGCACGACCGGGCACCCGTCCGGGGCGAGCCGGGCGGCCTGCACGGCGGCGAGCGCCGCACCGCCGGGCCGCGCCCGGGACGCCGCGACGTCCACGACGGGCGCGCCGGGCGCGTCCGGGCAGTCCCGGTCCGAGCGGCCGGCCAGGTCGACGTCGAGCAGGGAGTCCCCGACCACCACCAGCGGTGCGCTCACCGCGCGCCCTCGCCGGCGCTCCCGCACCGCGCCGCCCCCACCCCGAGCGCGTCGTCGATCGCGGCGCACAGCGCGTGCACCAGGAACAGGTGCAGCTCCTGCACGGTGCTGGTCAGGGCCGCGTCGACGGTCACGGCGTCGTCGCAGAGCGCGGCGAGCGGGTTCGGCGCGGGACCGGTGAGCGCCCACGCGGTCGCACCGACCTCGGGTGCCGCCTTGGCCGCGGCGACGACGTTCGGGCTGGACCCGCTCGTGGACAGCAGCACGAGCACGTCACCGGGCCGGGCGTGCGCGTACACCTGGCGGGCGAACACCTCGTCGGCGCCGTAGTCGTTGCCGATCGCGGTCGTCGAGGACGTGTCGGCGTGCAGCGCGATCGCCGACAGCGGGCGGCGGTCGAACCGGAAACGGCCGACGAGCTCGCCGGTCAGGTGCTGGGCCTCGGCGGCGCTGCCGCCGTTGCCGCACGCGAGCAGCCGCCCGCCGTCGGACAGCCGCCGGGCGAGGTGGCCGCCCCAGGCGCGCACGGTCGGCAGGTCACGGCGTACGCCGGTCAGGGCGCGGTGCAGCTCGTCCAGCTGGTGCTCGCTCACCGGGTACCTCCCTGGGTCGGGCGGCCGCGGGCGCCGCGGCCGGTCGCGGGTGGGTGCGGGCCGGGGACGGACGGCGCCGCCCCGGCCGGGACCGGGTACGGCGCGCGGTCGCCCGCCAGCTCCGCGACGGCGTCGACGACGGCGTCGTCCCCGATGCCGTCCAGGCACGGATGTCCGGGGACCGGGCAGGTGCGGGCCCGGGTGTCGCGGCACGGCGCGTCGGGGTCGCCGAGCAGCACCGACGGCACGCCGTAGGGGCCCCAGCGGTGCGCCGGCACGACCGGGGCGAACAGCGACACCACTGGGGTGCCCACCGCGGCGGCCAGGTGCGCCGGCCCGGTGTTCGGCGCGACGACGACCCGCGCCCCGTCCAGCACGGCGGCGAGCTCGGCGGTGCCGGTCCGGCCGCCGAGGTCGGTGGCCGCCCGGCCGGCGACGCGCGCGGTGAGCTCGGCCTCGTCCGGCCCACCGGTGACGACGACCCGGTACCCGGCGCCGGCGAGCGCCCGGACGTGCGCGGCGCTGCGCCCGGCGGAGGGCCGCCGGGCCGGGACCGACGCCCCCGGGTGGACGACGACGTAGCCGGGCGGCCCGGTCAGCGGCCCGACCTCGGGCAGCGGGCGGTTCACGGCGAGCCGCCCGTCGTCCCCGGGCGCCGGCGGGAACCCGGCCGCGCGGGCCAGCGACAGCATCCGTTCCGGCTCGGGCAGGTGGTGCTCGGGCGGGTGCCGCAGGTCCAGCAGCGACCCCGGGTAGTCCTCGCAGGCCGCACCGACCCACGGGACCCCGGCGGCCCGCAGCAGCAGGGCCGCGGGCAGCGGGGACTGGTGAAACGAGGTCAGCACGAGCGCCGCGTCGAACTCGCCGGCCGCCAGCTCGTCGACGGCGGCGTCGAGGTCCGCGCGGTGCACCGGCGCCGGGTCCGGTTCGATCCACGGCGCCGGCCGCACCAGCAGGGTGTCGACCCCGGGCAGCAGCGCGGCGGTGCGGCGGCCACGCGGCCCGGCCAGCAGCGTCACCGAGCCCGCGCCGGCGGCGACCGCCCTCACGCAGGGCCCGGCGAGCAGGACGTCACCGGCCGCGTCCTGGCGGACCACCAGGACCCGGTCGCGGCGCCGCGGCCGGCTCACGCCCGGCCCCCCATTGCCAGGTCGACGGCCGCGCCCAGGTCCGGCGCGACCCGCGCGTACCGGTGGGCGTGGGCGACCTCCTCGGGCCGGGTCCGCGCGGTCGGCACGAGCACGGCGCGGGCACCGGCGGCCCGGGCCGCGGCGACGTCGGCGCCGGTGTCGCCGATCACGACGCAGTCCCGGGCGCGGACGCCGAGCGCCTCCGCCGCCGCCCGGACCATGCCGGGCGCGGGCTTGCGGCAGCCGCAGCCGTCGTCCTCGCCGTGCACGCACACCTGCCAGGTCCCGAACGGCCCGAGGTCGGCGCCCACCCGGGCGTTCACCGCGGCGAGCTCGTCGGGGGAGATCAGGCCCCTCGCCACCCCGGACTGGTTGGTGACCACGCCGGTGGCGACGCCCGCGGCCCGGACCCGCCCCAGCGCGGCGGCGGCCCCGTCGACCGGCCGCACCCGATCCGGTTCGGTGCAGTACGGCACGTCGTGGACCAGGGTGTCGTCGCGGTCGAACAGCACGGCGGCCGGGGCCCGGCGGGCCCGCAGCTCGCCGGCGACCCGGTGCACGGTCGCGGCCGGCGGGATCAGCGCGCTGGTCAGCAGCATCGTCGCGACCTCGCGCGGGGTGCGCGGGCCGGGCAGGATCCGGCGGGCCGCGAACGCGGCGGTCGCGCCGGCCCACACCCCGGCGGCGGTGCGGGCGAGCCCGCGCCGTCCGGTGGCCGCGGCCGCGACCGCGAGCAGCGCGGCACCGGTGGTGACCGCGTGCGTGCCCAGCATGCCGCGCCCGGCGTCGCAGGCGTCCCGCCAGGCCGGGCCGTGCTTGCGGCGCATCCGGGCGTCGTCGGCGTTGCCGGCCTGGGCCCGGACCGAGGCGAGCGGGCCGCCCGCGCGCGGCGGGTGCGTGGTGACCCGGTCGCCGGCGACGATCCGCCAGCCGGCCGCGCGCACCCGCAGGGCCAGGTCGGCGTCCTCCCGGTAGGCGCGGGGGAAGCACTCGTCGAAGCCGCCGACGGCGGCGAGCGCCGTGGTCCGGTAGGCGATGTCGGCGGTCACCCAGCGGGCCGAGGCCAGGCCCGCGGTGTTGCGCTCGGCGTCGGTCGGGCGGCGGTGCGCGGGCAGCGGCACCGCGATCCGGGCCTGCACGGCGCCGACGTCGGCGGCGACCGCGGCAAGGTCCGCGGCCAGCGCGGCGGCCCAGCCGGTGCCGGGTTCGACGTCGTCGTCGACGAACGCGACCCAGCCCGGGGCCGCGGCCCGCCAGCCGGCGTTGCGCGCGGCGGCCGGCCCGCGCCCGCCGGTGCGCAGCACCCGCAGCGGCGGCGCGCCGTCCCGGTCGGCCACGCCCGGCAGCGGCGTGTCCGGGCGGACCCGGTCGTCGACGACGATCACCTCGCTGATCCCGGCGGCGCGCGCGCCCGGGGCGCGGACGTCGTCGAGCACCCGGGCCAGCCGTGCCCGCCCGGTCGTCGGGACGACGACGCTCACCGTGCCCGTCGCCGTCACCGGCGCACCACGAACGGGCCGAGGGCCAGCAGGTCGATCGGCGCCGAGCCGAACGTCTCCAGCGCGTGCACCGGGGTGTCGACCATCGGGCGGCCCGCGGTGTTCAGGCTGGTGTTGATCACGCACGGCAGGCCGGTGGCCTTCTCGACGTCGCCGAGCAGGGCGGCGAGCAGCGGCCGCTCGGTGTGGTCCACGGTCTGGATGCGGGCGGTGCCGTCGACGTGGGTGACCGCCGGTATCCGGTCCTGCCACTCGGGGGCGACGTCGTGCACGAACAGCATGTACGGGCTCTCGGCGGGCCCGCGGGAGAACAGCTCGGCGGCCCGCTCGGCGCGGACCATCGGGGCGACCGGGCGGAACGACTCGCGGCCCTTGACCGCGTTGAGCCGGTCGAGGTTCTCCCGCCGGCCCGGGTGGGCCAGCAGCGAGCGGTTGCCCAGCGCCCGCGGCCCGAACTCGGAGCGGCCCTGGAACCAGGCGACGACGCCGTCGTCGGCGATCGCGTCGGCGACGGTGCCGGGCAGGTCGTCGGGGCGCTCGTAGCGGACCCGGGCGTCCCGCAGGACCTGCTCGAGCTCGTCGTCGGTCCAGCCGCGGCCGAGGTCGGCACCGGGCATCGGGGCGACCGGGTCACCGGCCTCGGCGGCCAGGTGCAGCGCGGCGCCGAGTGCGGTGCCCGCGTCCCCGGCGGCGGGTTGCACCCACACCTCGTCGAACGGGCCCTCGTCGGCGATGCGGGTGTTCGCCACGCAGTTCAGCGCGATCCCGCCGGCCATCGCGAGCCGGGACTCCCCGGTGCGGTCGTGCAGCCAGCGGGCGAGGTCGAGCAGCGTGTCCTCCAGCCGCCGCTGCATGCTGGCGGCCAGGTCGGCGTGCTCGGGCAGGACCGGGTCGGCCGGGCCGCGGGGCGGCGCGAACCGCGACAGGTCGACCGGGGCCGCCCGGAACCCGCCGTCACCGCGGGCGTGCAGGTCCTCGGCGAGGTCGTCGGCGAACCGCGGGGTGCCGTAGGAGGCCAGCGCCATCACCTTGTACTCGTCGGAGGAGCGCCGGAAGCCCAGGTGCGCGGTGAGGTCCTCGTAGCGCAGGCCCAGTGAGTCCGGCAGCCGCTGGGTGGCCATCCGCTGCAGGATCCCGTTGCGGTAGAGGCCGGCCAGGTACGACGTCGCCTCGCCGCGCCCGTCCGCGACCAGCACGGCGCCGTCCTGCCAGGGCGCGGCCGGTGCGGCCGACGCGGCGTGCGCCAGGTGGTGCTGCACGAACCGCACCACGCCCGGGTCGAGCCCCGGCAGCGCCGTCCGCAGGAAGTACGGGGCGCGGCGGGCGAAGTCGGTGCGCAGCTGCTCCCAGCCCGGGTCGGTGCCGGGCTGGCCGTGCTCGACGAGGTCGGGGTCGTAGGACCAGCCGACGGCGTCCAGGTCGGCGGGGCTGAGCCCGCCCTGTTCCAGGCACCAGGCGGCGGCCGCGGCGGGCTGCTCCCAGGCCGAGAACGGCACCGGTTCCTTGCCGTGCTTGCGGCGCGTGAACCGCTCCTCCTCGGCCGCGGCCACCACCCGGCCGTCCACGACGAGCGCGGCGGCCGGGTCGTGGAACACGGCGTTCACCCCGAGGACCCGCATCCCCACCTCCCGATCTTCTGCGTTCCGATTGGCCGGTGGACGGCTCCTACCCTCCGCGGTCGGGCACAAACGTCGCCCCAGGACGTCGCTACACAGCGGAGTCGACCGGGGTGGGCACGGTTGACCGGGAGGCGAACCAGCCCACGGTGTGGCGCAGGCCCTCCTCGAGCCCGATCCGCGGTTCCCAGCCCAGCTCCCGCCCGGCCAGGCCGATGTCCGGGCGGCGCCGGCGCGGGTCGTCCGCGGCCGCCGGGACCGCGGTGATCTCCGACGCCGAGCCGGTGAGGTCCCGGACCAGCTCGGCGACGGCGTGCACGCTCCGCTCGGTCGGGTTGCCGATGTTCATCGGGCCGGGGTGGTCCGACGCGGCCAGCGCGAGGAGCCCGCGGACGGTGTCGTCGACGTGGCACAGCGACCGGGTCTGCTCCCCGCTCCCGGTCACGGTGATCGGTACCCCGCGTAGCGCCTGGTCCACGAACGTGGGCACCATGCGGCCGTCGCCGGGGCGCATCCGCGGGCCGTAGGTGTTGAACAGCCGGGCGATCGCGGTGTCGGTGCCGTGCACCCGCCGGTGCGCGGTGGTCAGCGCCTCCGCGTAGCGCTTGGCCTCGTCGTAGCAGCTGCGGGGGCCGACCGGGTCGACGTCGCCGTGGTAGCCCTCGTGCTGCGGGTGGACCTCCGGGTCGCCGTACACCTCGCTGGTGGAGGCGAGCAGGAACCGGGCCCCGTACCGCTGCGCGGCCGCGAGCGCGTGCTCGGTGCCGGCGGCGCCCGCGCGGAGCGTCTCCAGCGGGCGGCGGTGGTAGTCGACCGGTGACGCGGCCGACGCCAGGTGCGCGACCAGCACCCGGCCGGCCGCGTCCGGTCCGGGCCACGGCTCCGGCCAGGGCAGCGTCACGTCGTGGCGGACGAAGCGGAACCGCGGCGAACCGGACAGTGGCGCCAGGTGCTCGCGGCGCCCGCTGCTGAGGTCGTCCAGGCAGACGACCCGGGTGCCGGCCGAGAGCAGGGCCTCGCACAGGTGCGAGCCGACGAAGCCGGCTCCGCCGGTCACGATCGCGCGGTCGAACGGAGGTGAGGTCATGGCCGGCGGCTACCTCGCCGTACCGGCGCGAAACGGTCGGCACACGAGTCGCATGGTCTCGCCGGTCCGGGGTAGCCACACCGCCGTGCGGATCATGGTGGCCGGTTGGCCGAGCTTCGTCGACGGGGAGGCGACCGCGGGTGACCTGCTGGCGATGGCCCGGGTCGCCGACGCGGTGCGCGGGCCCGGCCGGCGGGTCGAGCAGCTGCTCAGCCCGGTGCTCGACCCGTCGGCGGAGTCCGCGACGACCGCGGACCCGGCGGGCTGCACCCACCTGGTGTTCGCCTGCGGCCCGGCGCGGGGCGCGCAGGTGGCGCGGCTGCACGAGCGGTTCGCCGGCGCGCGGCGGATCGCGGTCGGCGTGTCGGTGCCCGACCCGCTCGACCCGGCGGTGACCGGCTTCCACCGCGTCCTGGCCCGCGACGGAACCGAGGACGCCGCACCGGACCTGTGCTGGTCCGCCCCCGACCCCGCGCCGGTCCCGGTGGTGGGGGTCGTCCTCGCCCCCGGCCAGCCGGAGTACGGCGACCGCCGCCGCCACGACCAGGTGCACGCGGTGCTCGCCGAGTGGCTGCGCGACCTCGACGCCGCCCGCCTGGAGCTGGACACCCGGGTCGACCCGCGGGACTGGCGGCACCCGGCCACGCCCGGACAGTTCCGGGCCGTGCTGTCCCGGCTCGACGCCGTCGTGACGACCCGGCTGCACGGCGCGGTCCTCGCGCTCGCGGCCGGGGTACCGGCGCTGGCCGTCGACCCGGTCGCCGGCGGCGCCAAGGTGACGGCGCAGGGCCGGGCGCTGGGCTGGCCGGTGCTGGCCGGCGAGGACGTGGCCGGCCCGCACGGCCGCGCCGTGCTGGACCGGGCCTGGGAGTGGTGCCGGGGTGCGGCCGGGCGGGCCCGGGACCTGGCCGCCGCGCGGGACGGCGACCGGCTGCTGGCCGAGCTGCGGGCGGAGGTCGGACTCACGTGAGCGAGCGTCAGCGAGCGAACCATGAGCACCATGAGCACGGCGTCCGGACCACGGTGGTGATCGCGACCCGGAACCGGGCCGGCGAGCTCGCCCGCACGCTCGACGAGCTGGCGGCGCTGCGGCCCCGGCCGCCGGTCGTGGTCGTCGACGACGCCTCGACCGACGACACGGCGCGGACCGTCGCCGCCCGCCCGGAGGTGGAGCTCGTCCGGCTGCGGGACCGCCGGGGCGCGGCCGCCCGCAACGCCGGCGTCGCGCGGGTCCGCACCCCCTACGTGGCGTTCAGCGACGACGACTCGTGGTGGGCCCCGGACGCGCTGGCCCGGGCCGAGGAGATCCTCGAGCGGTGCCCGGACGTCGGGCTGGTCGCCGGCGCGGTCCTGGTCGGACCGGAGCGGCGGCCCGACCCGGTGAACGCCGACCTGCGCGACAGCCCGCTCGGCGGGACCGACCCGGGCCCGGAGGTGCTGGGCTTCCTGGCCTGCGCGGCCGTCGTCCGGAAGCGGGCCTACGACGAGGCGGGCGGGTTCTCCGCGCTGCTGCGCTTCGGCGCCGAGGAGACGCTGCTGGCCGTCGACCTGGCGGCCCGGGGCTGGCGGCTGTGCCACGACCCGGGCGTGGTGGCGCTGCACCACCCGTCGCCGCACCGGATGCCGCACGACCAGCGGTGCGCGCTGGAGGCCCGCAACCGGTTGCTGATCGCGCTGATGCGGCGGCCCTGGTCGCGGGTCGGCTCGGAGCTGGCCGGCCTTGCGGAACGGGCCGTGCACGACGGGGTGTCCCGGCGGGCGTTCGCGGCCGGGCTGGCCGCGGCGCCTCGCGCGCTCGCCCGGCGCCGGGTGCTGCCCCGAGCGGTCGAGGACCGGCTGCGGCTGGTGGAGCAGTGGTGAGCGGGCCGCGGACGACCGTCGTCGTCATCACCCGGGACCGGCGCGCGGAGCTGCTGCGGACCCTCGCGCACCTGGAGGCGCTGCCCGACGCCGCCCCGGTGATCGTGGTGGACAACGGCTCCACCGACGGGACCGCGGCGGCCGTGCGGGCCCGGCACCCGCGGGTCGCGCTGATCGCGGCGGGCGAGAACCTCGGCGCGGTCGGCCGCAACGTCGCCGTCGAGCGGGTCCGCACCCCGTACGTGACGTTCTGCGACGACGACACCCGCCCGCAGCCCGGCGCGCTCACCCGGGCCGCGGACGTGCTGGACGCGCACCCGGGTGTCGCGTCGGTGACCGGGCGCTGCCTGGTCGAGCCGGACCTGCACGAGGACCCGATCACCCCGGAGATGCGGGACTCGCCGGTGCCGGCCCCGGACGGGCTGCCCGGCCCGGCGCTGCTGGGGATCATGGCCGGGCTGTCCACGCTGCGGGTCGGCGCGTTCCGCGCGGCCGGTGGCTTCCACCCGCGGATCTGGCTGGGCGGGGAGGAGGAGCTGCTCGCCCTCGACCTGGCCGCCGCGGGCTGGTGGATGTGCTGGATCCCGGACGTCGTGGTGCACCACGCCCCGTCGACGTTGCGTGACCCGCGGGCCCGGCGCCGGCTCGGCATCCGGAACACGCTGTGGACGCTGTGGCTGCGTCGCCCGGTCCGGAGCGCGGTGCGGCGCACGGTGGAGGTCGTGCGGGGCGCGCCCGCCGACGCGGCGACGCTGCGTGCCGTCCTGGCGGCGGTGGCCGGGCTGCCGTGGGTGCTGCGCGAGCGCCGGGTCGTGCCGCCGGCGGTGGAGGAGGGGCTGCGGCTGCTGGAGGAGCCGCAGCGCCGGTCCACCGCCCGCCGCTACGTCGGTTAGCTCCGCTGGCCGGCCACCGGTTCCCCGGCGACGGCCCCGCCCTGATCACCGCGCTGATCACTGTCGTGATCGCAGTGGTCGACGAAGGCGCGCAGCCTGGTCGCGAACCGCGCGGGGTCGACGAGGTGCACGAAGTGCCCGTCGCCCACCCACTCCTCGAGCTGGGCGTCCGGCATCCGCCCCACCCGCTCGCGTTCACCCTCGGTGGCCTGCCGACCGAACACGGCCAGGCAGGGGGCCCGGATCCCGGCCGCCCGGGCGTCGATCCAGGCCTGCATCCCGGCCGGATCGGTGGTCAGGAGCTGATCCCAGTACCCGAGCACGACGTCCTGCTCGACCGTGTGCGCATCCCGCACCAGGGTGCGGACCGGTTCGGGGATGCGGTCGAGGCCGAGGCCGTTCTCGATGGCCGCCCAGGCCTGGCCGAAGGCGGGTCCGCGCAGCATCGGTGCGATCCGGTGGAGCGCCCGGGCGAAGGGCTCGATCTCGGTCGCCTGGTCGACCATGGCGAGGCCGCGCGCGGGATGCGTGCCCGCGTAGAGCGCGGCGACCGCGGCACCCATCGAGTGGCCGACGACGACCGGGCGTTCCACGGCCAGCGACTCCAGCAGCCGGTGAACCTGCTCGACGACCTCCTCGAGCCGGGTCGGCCGGCCGCTGCTTCCGCCGTGCCCGGGCAGGTCGACCGCGATGCTCGTGACGGAGCCGTCCAGCTCGTCGACGACCGGCCGCCACGTCCGGCGATCGAAGGTCATCCCGTGCAGCAGGACGACGGGCGTGCCGGTTCCCTCGACGTCGTGGGCGAGGCCGGCCTCCGGATTCGCGACGTCCATGACGGCCTCCTCGGGACACGATTTCGAATCATTGTAACGTAATTCTGTTACGATATGCTGTCAAGGTGGGGCGCAGGCGGATACACGACGAGGACACGGCCGAGGCGCTGCTGGACGCGGCCGAGCGGATCCTGGAGGCCGGCGGCCTGGAGGCGCTGACCGTCCGCCGGGTCGCCGACGAGGTCGGGACCACGACTCGGGCCGTCTACACCAGCCTGGGGTCCAAGGACGCCCTGCTCACCGGGTTGGGCGTGCGGGGGTTCGCGCTGCTCGCGGCGGAGGTCGCGGGAGTGCGCGGGACGGACGATCCCGCCGCGGACCTGGTCTCGGCGGCGGTGTCGGGGTTCCGGGTCTGGGCGCTGGCGCATCCCGCGCTGTTCCAGGTCACCTTCCCGCAGCGGGTCACCGTGTCGCCCGAGGTCCGTGCGCGCTTCGACCCGGCCCGGGCGGAAGCCCTGGAGGTCCTCCTCGAGCGGATCCGGCGGCTCCGGGAGTCCGGGGGCTGCGGGGGGCGCACGGTCCGCGAGGCCGCCTGGCAGTTCAGCAGCCTGTGCGAGGGGCTCGCCGCGCAGGACCTCCGCACGGCGACGGCGGGCCGTCGGCCGGACACCACGCAGATCTGGGCGGACGCGGTGGGCGCGCTGATCGCGGGCTGGCAGGCGACGCCGCGCTAGACCGGCCGGCCGGAGACGACCGCGCCGAGCAGCTCGTCCCAGCGTTTGAGGAACGCGGGCAGCCCGAACCGGGTCAGCACGTGCTCGCGGGCGGCGGCGCCGGCGTCGGCGGCCCGGGCCGGGTCGCCGGCCAGCGCCGCCGCCCCCTCCACCAGCTCCGCGGGCGAGGTGGCCACCACCCCGGCCGCCGGGGGCACCGCGACCGCGGCCTCGGTGGTCGCCGGGACCACCACCGGCATGCCCAGCGCCATGGCCTCCAGCAGCGACAGCCCCAGCGAGGTCCAGCGGGCGGTGTGCAGGTAGAGCCGCCGGCGGGCCATCGTCGCGTGCAGCCGGTCCTGCGGCAGGTCGCCGAGCCCGCTGACGTCGGCGTCCCGCGGCGGGCCGAGGTCGGCGGCGGTGAGCCCCTCGGTCCCGATCCCGCACACGTCGACCGGCAGCCGCACGCCGAACCGGGGGAGCAGGTCGCTGCCGGTGACCCGGCCGCGGCGCACCGGCTCGTTGATGAGCGCGACCGCGCGCGGCAGCTCCCCGGTCCAGCGGTGCCCCGGGTCGGCGATCCCGTGCGGGATCGTGGTGACCGGGGCGTCCCCGCAGTCCCACATCAGCTCGTTGAACCCGGTGACGTGCACGACCGGCACGTCCGCGCGGCCGGCCAGCGGATGCCGGGACCGGGCGGCGTGTTCGGGCGGCGCGTTGTGCTCCACGTAGACCGCGGGCACGTCGACGCCGGGGCGCCGCCCCAGCCAGCCCTCCACCAGGGCCGGTTCCTCGGGTCGCTGCAGGACGACGACGTCCACCTCCGACGCGGCCAGCTCCCGGGGCGGCACCGCGCGCGCCGACGGCGGCCAGTCCCGCCCGGCCCGGCCGAGGCCCCACGGCCCGCCCCGGTCGAGCTCGGGGATCAGGTACCGGTGGCGCCCGGCCACGAACGAGCCGGTCCACGACCCGTGGACGTGCCAGAGCAGAACGCTCAGCCCATGGCTCGTTGCGCACGCTTCTGTCGGCGACGACGACCCGGTCATGGCGGCCCGCTACCCGCCGCGCCCGGTTCCATGCCCCGGCGGGTTTGGACGGCGGCTGCGCGGCGATGCGGGGGGCGTGCGCATCTCGATGGTCTCCGAACACGCCAGCCCGCTCGTCGACCCGGGCGGCCCGGACGCCGGCGGGCAGAACGTGCACGTCCGCGAGCTGGCGCTGGCACTGGCCCGCGCCGGGCACGACGTGACCGTCTGCACCCGCCGGGACGACCCGGCCGCGCCCGAGGTCGTGCCGCTCACCGGGTCCGTGCGGGTCCGGCACGTGCCGGCGGGCCCGGCCGGCCCGATGCCGAAGGACGACATCGCCGCGCACGTCCCGGAGCTGTCCGCCGCCCTGGAGGAGGCGTGGCGGGCCGACCGCCCGGACGTGGTGCACGGGCACTTCTGGATGTCCGGGTGGGCCGCGGCCGGCCCGGCGCGGCGGCTCGGGCTGCCGCTGGTGCAGACCTACCACGCGCTCGGCGCGGTCAAGCGCCGTCACCAGGGCGCGGCCGACACCAGCCCGGAGGGCCGGATCCGGATCGAGGCGGCGGTGGCCCGCCGGGCCGACCGGGTCGTCGCGTCCTGCCCGGACGAGGCCGCGGAGCTGATCCGGCTGGGCGCACCGCTCGGCGCCCTGGTCACGGTGCCGTCCGGGGTGGACACCTCCCTGTTCCGGCCCGGGCCGGCCCGGGAACCGACCGGCCGCCCCCGCCTGCTGGTGCTCGGACGGCTGGTGCGCCGCAAGGGCGTCGACGAGACGGTGCAGGCACTCGCCGGGGTGCCGGACGCGGAGCTCGTGGTGGCCGGGGGATCCGGCCCCGGCGGCGACCCGGACGTCGACCGGCTGCAGGAGGTCGCGGCCCGGGCCGGGGTCGCGGACCGGGTCCGGTTCCTCGGGGCGGTGCGCCGCGACGCGGTCCCGGGGCTGCTGCGCTCGGCCGACATCGTCGTGTGCGCGCCCTGGTACGAGCCGTTCGGCATCGTCCCGCTGGAGGCCATGGCGTGCGGGCGGCCGGTGGTGGTCACCGCGGTGGGCGGCCTGCAGGACACGGTGCGCGACGGCCGGACCGGGCTGCACGTGCCGCCCCGCGATCCGGACGCCCTCGCGGCGGCGCTGCGCGAGCTGGCGGGTGACCCGGTGCGGGCCGCGGCGCTCGGTGCGGCCGGCCGGCGCCGGGTCGTCGAGAGGTACGGCTGGGACCGCGTCGCCGAGCGGATCGCCGGCGTCTACGCCGACGCCGCCCGGGCCGCCCGCCGGCGGGCCCCGCTGCCCGTTTCCGACCGGCGGCCCCGGGTAGCCGCGGCGTCATGACCGTCCCCACCGGACCGCAGGAGGAGAGCCGATGCGCGCGCTGACCTGGCAGGGCCGTCGCGACGTCCGCGTCGAGACCGTCCCCGACCCGGTGATCTCCGCACCGGACGACGTCGTCGTGCGGATCACCAGCTCCGGGCTGTGCGGCTCCGACCTGCACCTGTACGAGGTGCTCGCGCCCTACCTGACCCCCGGTGACGTGCTGGGCCACGAACCGATCGGCGTGGTCGCCGAGACCGGGCCCGCGGTGACCGAGTTGGCGGTGGGCGACCGGGTCGTCGTCCCGTTCAACGTGAGCTGCGGGACCTGCTGGATGTGCGGGCGGGGCCTGCACTCGCAGTGCGAGACCACGCAGAACCGGGACACGAGCACCGGCGCGTCGCTGTTCGGCTACACCAGCCTCTACGGGCGGATCCCCGGCGGGCAGGCCGAGTACCTGCGGGTGCCGTTCGGCAACACGCTGCCGATCCGGGTCCCGGACGGCCCGCCGGACGACCGGTTCGTCTACCTGTCCGACGTGCTGCCCACCGCCTACCAGGCCGTGCAGTACGCCGACCCGCCGCGCGACGGCACCGTGGTCGTGCTCGGCCTCGGCCCGATCGGGGACATGTGCACCCGGATCGCCCGCCACCTCGGGGTGCGGCAGGTGGTCGGCGTGGACCGGGTCCCCGAGCGGCTGCGCCGCGCCGAGCTGCGCGGCACCACGACGCTCGACGTGCGCTCCGGGGCCCGGGAGGTCCGGGCCGGGGTGGACTCCCTCACCGAGGGCCGCGGCGCGGACGCCGTCATCGACGCCGTCGGCATGGAGGCGCACGGCTCCCCGGTCGCCACCGCCGGCCAGCGGCTGGCCGCGGCGCTCCCGGCAGGCGCCGGGCGGAAGCTGATGGAGACCGCCGGCATCGACCGGACGACCGCGCTGTACCTGGCGATCGACCTGGTCCGCCGCGGCGGCACGCTCTCGCTGGCCGGGGTCTACGGCGGCACGGCCACCCCGGTGCCGCTGCTGACCCTGTTCGACAAGCAGGTTCAGGTGCGGATGGGGCAGGCCAACGTGTGGCGCTGGGTGCCGGACCTGCTGCCGCTGCTCGGCGACGACGACCCGCTGGGCGTCGACGAGTTCGCCACCCACCGGCTGCCGCTGGAGCAGGCCCCGGAGGCGTACCGGATGTTCCAGGAGAAGCGCAGCGGCGCAGTGAAGATCCTCTTCACGCCGGGCCCCGGCGTTTGACCCGCACCTCCGCGGGGAATCCCGGTGTCCAGCGCGTAGAACCGCCTGCGCGGGTAGCTCGCTCGTCATGAACCGAGGGGGTCCGTGTGCACGTCGCCGTCGTCTCCAGCTCGCTCGATCCGTGGACCACGCCCGGCCGTCCGGACTGGTGCGGACGCGCCGGCCACCTCCGCGAGGTGGTCGACACCCTGGCCGCCGGGGGACACCGGGTGGACGTGGTGGTGCCGGGCCGGCCCGGCCACGTCGTCGAGGGGTCCGGCCCGGTCGTGCACCGGGTACCGGTCGACCCGGCGGCACCCGATCCGGCCGCCGCCGTGCGGACGCTCACCGAGCACCTGTCCGGGCTCTGGCGCGACCGGCGGCCGGACGTCGTACACGTCCACCACTGGATCGCCGCGCTGGCGGCCCGGCAGGCGTCCGCGGACGCACCGGTGCCGGTGGTGCAGACCGTGCACGGCGGCGAGCTGGAGTCCGACCAGGACCGCAGCGCCGTGGAGCACGCGGTGCTGCGCGGCGCCGACCAGGTCGTCGTGACCAGCTCCGCCGACCACCACGCGGTGAAGGGGATCGGGGTCCGGGCGGACCGGCTGCGGATCGTCCCGCTGGCCGTCGACGACGACGAGTTCCACCCGTCCGGCCCGGCGCTGCGCCGCGGGACCCGCCCGCGGCTGGTCGCGCTCGGCGGGGCCGACGCCGAGGGCGGTGCGGACCGGGTCGTGCGCGCGCTGGCCACGGTGCCGGACGCGGAGCTGCTCGTCGCCGGTGGCCTGCCCGCCGGCGCGGACGACCCCGCGCGGGCCCGCCTGTACACCCTCGCCCGGCAGCACGGCGTGGGACGCCGGGTCCGGTTCCTCGGCCCGGTCGAGCGGGCCGACGTGCCACGGCTGATCCGGTCCGCCGACGCGGTGGTGAACGCCGCGCCGCGCTGGTCGACCGGCATCGCCGCGCTGGAGGCGATGGCCTGCGGCCGCGCGGTCGTCACGGCCGCCGTCGGCGGGAACGCCGACGTGGTCGTCGACCAGGTGTGCGGCCTGACCGTGCCGCCGCGCGACGACCGGGCGCTCAGCCGCGGGCTGCGGGAGGTGCTGTCCCGGGAGAGCAGCCGGATCGCGTTCGGCGCCGCCGGCCGGAACCGGGTCGAGGTGGCGTTCCGGCGCAGCCACCTGGCCCGGGCGCTGGGTGAGGTCTTCGAGCGGGCGTGTCTCGCCGGGACCGGGTGACACGCCGGACACACATCGGACAGACGTCGGGGCCCGCCGAACGGCGGGCCCCGACCCGTGCGTCTCAGGCGTCGAGCTCCTCGCGCAGCCGGGCCAGGATGCGGGTCAGCAGCCGGGACACGTGCATCTGGGACACCCCGATCTCCGCGGCGATCTCCGACTGGGTGCGGTCGCCGTAGAACCGCAGCAGCAGGATCCGCCGGTCCCGGTCGGGCAGCGCCTCGATCCGGTCCTTCAGCTCGTCGCGCAGTGACGCGGTCTCCAGGTCGTCGTCGATGTCCCCGATCCGTTCGCCCAGCGGCGCCTCGCCGTCCGGGCCGGGCACGTCGAGCGACACCGCGCGGTAGGTCTCGAGCGCGCCGAGCGCCTCGACGACGTCGGCGGTGTCGGTGTCGAGCTCGGCGGCGATCTCGGAGGGCCGGGGAGCGCGGCCGAGGCGCTGGGTGAGGACGGCCGTGGCCCGGTTCAGGCCGACGCTGAGCTCCTTGAGGTCCCGGGGGACGCGCAGGGCCCAGCTGTGGTCGCGCAGGTAGCGCATGAGCTCGCCGCGGATGCTGGGCACCAGGTAGCCGAGCGGCCCCCCGGTGGCCGCGTCGGGGTCGTAGCGGTCGACGGCCTTGATGAGCCCGAGGGTGGCGGCCTGCTCGACGTCGTCGGCGGACTGGGCCCCGGTCGCGTAGCGGCGGGACAGGTTGCGCGCCAGCGGCAGGAACTCGCAGATGATCTGGTCGCGGAGCGCGCCGCGGGCCGGGTCGTCGGGGTCCATGTCCGCGAGGCGGCGCAGGTCGGGCTCGAGGTCGTCGTAGCCGTGGGGGCCGTCGCGGCGGGATCCGGGGGCGGCGGGCCGGTGCTCGACGCGGTTCTGTTCAGAGGTGCGCATGGAGGCTCCCGGCTGTTCGGGGTGGCGTCTCCGCTGCGTGGTTGAACGGAACCTTGTCGTATCTCGACAGTACGAAGAGGAGCAGCATCCCACAACACCGCTCGTCGCACCGGCTCCCGCCGGCCCACGACCCAGGTCGGAACCCACGGTGTGGCGTGTTTCAGCGCGCCGCCCGGGACAGGCCGAGCCGCAGCGCGTAGGGGTTGAGCCCGCGCGGCAGCGGGCGGCTCGCGTCGAACGACTCCGGCGGCAGCAGCACCGCGTGGTGGCCGTCCAGCAGCGTCGCCAGCACCGTCGACGCGACGAACAGCACCAGCTCCCGGCCCGGGCAGGCCCCGATACCCCCGCTGAACGGGGTCAGCATCCAGTCGTCGGCGGCACCGCCGTCGAGCCACTGCTCCACGTCGAGCCGGTCCGCGTCGGCGCGGCGCCGGTCGTCGCGGTGCAGGTACCAGGTCGGGACCAGCAGCGACGTGCCCGCGGCGAGGGTGCCGCCCGGCCAGCTCGTGTCGGCGGTCGACTCGCGCAGCAGCAGGGGAGTGGTCGGCCACAGCCGCGTCGACTCCAGGACGGTCGCGCGCAGCACCGGCAGCTCCGGAGGCCCGCCGGGCGACGGGGCCGCGGCCTCGGCGCGGGCCCGGCCCCGCACCTCCGGGTGGGTGGCCAGCAGCGCGAGGGCGCGCAGCGTCACCGCCGCGCCGGGGTCCCAGGCGAACAACCAGTGCCCGATCTGGTCCTCCGGGGTCACGGCGCTGCCCGGGCCGGGGTCGACCTGGGCGATGCGGGCGGCGAGACTGCCGGGTTCGGCCCGTTCGAGGTGATCGCGCACCCCGGAGGCGAACCGTTCGTGGAGGTCGTCGCGGCGCGGGACGAGGAACGACCAGTTGCCGCGCCGGCGCAGCCGGGTCAGCGTGTCGGTGAGCGCGTGGTCGTCGCGGGCGCCGTCGCCGAGCACGATCCGGCGCACGATCCGCCACCACGTGGTGACGAACCCGTCCCACCCGAAGGCGCCGCGGCGGGCGGCGTCGTCGCGGAGCGCCGCGGTCTCGGCCCGGGCGACCTCGGCGATGTGGGAGGCCTCGGCGTGCAGCGGGGACCCGGTGTCCAGCACGGCCTCGGTGAACCGGCGGCGCTCGGCGCGGGCCTCGCCGTGCGAGACCAGCACGCCGTGCGGCTGGAACTGCCGCAGCGCCCCGCGTTTCTCCCAGGACGCCGGCGCGAACGGCTCCGGTCCCTCGGTGAGCACCCGCCGGACCCCGCCGGCGTCGAGCACGAGGGCGGCCGGCCGGCCGGGCACCGGTACCCGGACCGGGCCGTCCCCGTAGCGGTCCCGCAGCTCCTGCAACAACCGCACCGACCGGTCGTCGGTGCCCGCCTTGCCGGCCGCCGCGACCACGAGCGGGCGGCGGGCGATGACGCCCTGCGCGACGATCGGGCCGAGCCCCGACCCGAGCAGGCGTGCGGTGTCGGCGGGGGACAGGACGGGCAGCGACGCGGTGGCGGTCCGGCCGGTGGCCGGGGCCGGGCTCGTCGCGTGGTGGGATCGGGACATGCACCCGCCGTACCCGGGTGCAGCACCGGCCATGCAGCGAGCAGCCGCGCCGGCCCCGGCGGGCTCACTCCTGGGCGTCGCCCTCCGAGGTCCCCGGTGCCGTCTCCTCCCGCCACTGCGCGATCAGGGAGCGCTTGAAGCGGTTGTTCGACGGCACGGGAATTCCCTTGGCCTCGGCCCACTGGCGCAGCTGGTCGCGCTCGGCGGCCGACAGGCCCGAACGGGTCGGGGCCCGCCCGCGGCGCCCCCCGCGGCCCGGCAGCGTGGCCTCGTCCGGTACGGACGCATCCACCCGGCCCGCGTCGATGAACGGTTTCAGGGTCTCGAGCAGCCGGCGGTACTCGCTTCCGGCGAGGTCGATCTGGATCCGCATCTGGTCGATGTGGATCTCGTGCGACTCGACGTCGTTCTCGGTGCCGGTGAGATCGCAGAACCGGATCTGACGGATCCCCATGGGTCAGCGCCCCTCTTCCTTGCTCGCCCGGATGGCGGCCTTGCGGAGGGCGGTCAGGCTCTGGCCGGCCAACGCCTTCGACGCGACGGAGTCGCCGATCTGCCGTGGAGTCATGTGCCCGCGACCCGACGGGGCCAGATAGGCCTGGCCGTCGGGGCCCGTGCGGTACTCGAGATGCGAGGCCACACGCTGGAACCGGGTGCGGCGACCGCGGCCACGCACGCCTTCCCATTTCTCGACCTTCACGGCGAGCTGGCAGCAGGTGCAGGTCAACCGGCGGATCAGCAGGCCGTCGTCGTCGACGCCGGTGAAATGGATCCCGGCCTGACGGATCGTCGGGAACAGGTGGCGGCCGCGTTCGCGGCAGGCCAGCACCTCGTCGGAGACCCGATCCACGTACAGGTCGACGTCCTCCTCGGAGGCCCGGATCCAACCCGATTCCTGTTGCTGTTCGCCCTGGATCGATCTCGGCGTTCCGGCCGCCGCACCCTCCGCCACGTCCATCTCCTCTCGGTCCGGTCGCTCACCCCGTCACCATCCGGTGCGGGGTGATGTGATCGTGCCAGGAGATTATGGTCGGGCATCGCTCCGACGCGTCGCGGGCCGGGTCGATTTCGGTCACTCCTGTGGCGTGCCGCGTACCGGGCGGCGGGAAGCGATGAGATTCCGCTCCGGCCGCGGTCGGTACCGGCATGACCGACGAGACCATGGTCGTGACCCGGACGGTGGCCACGACCCCGGAGCACGTGTTCGCCGTGCTCGCCGACCCGACGCGGCACGCCGAGGTCGACGGCACCGGCTGGGTGGGCGACGCGCTCGACGCCCGGCGGCTGACCGCGTCCGGGCAGACGTTCCGCGTCGCCATGTACCACCCCGATCACCCGGACGGGAACTACGAGATCGAGAACCTCGTGGAGGTGTGCGACCCGCCCCGGACGATCTCGTGGAAGCCCGGGTACGACGACGGGACCGGCACGATCCGCTACGGCGGATGGACCTGGCGCTACGACCTCGCGCCGATCGGTGACGGGGCGACCGCGGTCACGCTCACCTACGACTGGTCGGGCGTGCCCGCGTCGGTGCGCGAGTACCTGCGGTTCCCGCCGTTCGGCCGCGAGCATCTGGAGAACTCGCTGGCCCACCTGGACGCGCTGTCGCGCCCGTGAGTGGTTGGGCGGGTCCTGGCCCTGCCATCCACTCACGGGTGCAGAGCGCATCCCCGGCCAGCCCGCGGGCGACGTAGCGGTCGAGGCCCGGCACCCGGGACAGTCCGATCAGGACGCGGCGGGCGAGCAGCCGGATCCGGGAGTGCGGCAGGAACCACTGGACGCCGGCGCGGGCGACCCGCTGCTTCTCCTCGGCCACCGGCCGCCAGAGCCGCTCGTAGCCCTCGAGCGCGGCCTCGATCGAACCGGCGCCGGCCAGCTGCTGGGCCAGGACGTAGGCGCCCGCGACGGCGAGGGAGGCGCCCTGGCCGGCCAGCAGCGACACCGCGTAGGCGGCGTCACCGAGCAGCACGACCCGGCCGTCGCTCCAGCGCGGCAGCTCGACCTGGGCGACCTGGTCGTAGTAGACCTCGGACGAGGGCGGACACCGGTCCAGCACCTGCGGCACGATCCACGGCAGCGAGCCGTACTCGCGCCGGACGGCGGTGGCCGCGTCGTCCGGCAGCGTGGGACCGGGCGCGCGGTGCACCCCGAACGTCGCGATCCGGCCGTCCCGCAGGGCGTACAGACCCATCTGGCGGTCGACGGTGTCGGTCAGGCACAGCCGCCCGCCGAGCTCGCGGTGGATCCGCGCGTCCTCGAACAGGAACGCGGTGGTGTGGAACCCGAGGTGACGCAGGAAGCGGTGCTCCGCACCGAAGACGAGCCGGCGCACCGTCGAGTGGATCCCGTCCGCCCCGACGAGCAGGTCGGCGTCGAGCGTGCCGCCGTCGCCCAGCGTGACCCGGACACCGCCTGCGGTGCGGTGGACGGCGGTCACGCCGGTGCCGAACCGCAGGTCGACGCCGTCCGGGAGCTGCTCGCGCAGTCCCCGTTCGAGGTCCGGGCGCAGGATGCTGAACAGGCGGCCCTGCATCACCCGCCCGAAGACGTCGAACTTCAGGCCGGCCCGGCGCCGACCGGTGCCGTCGACGAAGGTCGCCTCCTCGAAGCGGTAGCCGAGCTCCCGCAGCCGGGGCAGGACCCCCATGGCCTCGGCGGCGTCGTAGCCCGGACCGAAGAAGTCGATCATGTACCCCTGGGGCCGGGGACCGGGTGCCCGCTCCAGCACCACGACCTCGCAGCCGAGGGTGCCGAGCCGGTGGGCGAGCGCGAGCCCGGCGATGCCGGCTCCGCAGATGACGACCTTCATCGTGGATCTCCTCTCGGGTTGGTCGGAGTGCGCAGGCCCCCGCCGTAGACGGCGAGCACCTCGCCCGCCCACCGCCGCATGCCGGGCGCCGACAGCGGGTCGGTCCCGAGCACGTCGGTCAGCCGCGCGCGCAGGATCAGCACCGCCAGGTCGTTGACCAGCAGGAAGGCTGCCCGCACGTCCGGGGCCGCACCCTCGGTGGCCAGCCCGGCGTCGGCGAGGGCGGCGAGCGTGCGCCGGCTGAGCTGGTGCAGGCGCTCGAACAGCGCCGACCCGACCGGCCCCCCGGCGACGAGCATCCGCCCGAGGTAGGCCGGGATCGCCGAGCCGGCGGGCAGCTGGTCGGCGACGATCTCGGCCAGGCCCGGCAGTGCCGCGGGATCGAACGGGTCGCCGGCGCCGGGCGGGCCGGACACCTGGTCCAGCATCACCTCGAAGACCTGCGCGACGTGGTCGTCGACCGCGTCGCGCAACCCGTCCTTGGAGCCGTAGTGCCGCACGACCAGCGCGGGGGACACGCCGGCGGCGGTCGCGATGTCCCGGACGGTGACCGCGTCCGGCCCGTGGTCGGCGAACAGCCGTAGTGCCTCGTCCCGGATGCGGGCCCGCGCCGTCCGGTCGTCCGGGAGTGAACCCATGTTGAGGATAGTAAACAGTTGTTTACGGCACCGCCAGCCGGACGGAGGCCGGCATGCCGACGGCCCGCCATGCCCCCGGTCGGGGGTGTGACGCGCTGACGCGCCCGTGAGTGGTTGGGCGGGTCCTGGCCCTGCCAACCACTCACGGGCGCGTGAGCGCTGTGGTCAGGCGACGCCGGAGTCGCTGGTTTGGGGGCCGGTGGCTTGGGGGTCGTCGATCTTGTAGCGGGTGGCGGCGTCGGCGGCGGTTTCGGTTTTGATCTGTCCGTGGCGGGCGAGTGTGGTCAGGGCGCCGACCACGATGGACTCGGCGTCGACGGCGAAGTGGCGGCGGGCGGCGGGTCGGGTGTCGGACAGGCCGAATCCGTCGGTGCCCAGGGAGGTGAACGGTGCCGGGGACCATTGGCGGATCTGGTCGGGGATGGCGCGCATCCAGTCGGAGACGGCGATGACCGGGGTGTCGGCGTGGTCGCCGTCGCCGAGTTTGCTGGTGACGTAGGGCACGACGGGGTCGGCGGCAGGGTGGAGCAGGTTGGCTCGTTCGGCGTCGACGCCGTCGCGGCGCAGTTCGCCCCAGGAGGTGACCGACCAGACCTCGGCGCGGACGTCCCAGTCGTCGGCGAGCATCTGTTGGGCGTGCAGGGCCCAGGGCATGGCGACCCCGGAGGCGAGCAGCCGGACGACGGGTCCGGTGCCGTCGGGGGCGGGTGCGTAGCGGTAGAGGCCGCGCAGCAGGCCGTCGGTGTCGAGGTCGGCCGGTTCGGCGGGTTGGACGTAGGGCTCGTTGTAGACGGTGAGGTAGTAGATGACGTTCTCGGCGTTGTCGCCGACCATGCGGCGCAGTCCGTCGCGGACGATGTGGGCGACCTCGTAGGAGAAGGCGGGGTCGTAGGCGACGACGGCGGGGTTGGTGGCGGCCAGCAGCAGGGAGTGGCCGTCGTTGTGTTGCAGGCCTTCGCCGGTCAGGGTGGTGCGTCCGGCGGTGGCGCCGACGAGGAACCCGCGGGCCATCTGGTCGGCGGCGGCCCAGATGGAGTCGCCGGTGCGTTGGAACCCGAACATGGAGTAGAAGACATAGATCGGGATCATCGGCTCGCCGTGGGTGGCATAGGAGGTGCCGGCGGCGGTGAACGTGCCGACCGAGCCGGCTTCGTTGATGCCTTCGTGCAGGATCTGGCCTTGTTCGGATTCCTTGTAGGCCAGCAGTAGTTCGGCGTCGACCGAGGTGTAGTGCTGGCCGTGCGGGTTGTAGATCTTCTGGGTGGGGAACATGGCGTCGATGCCGAAGGTGCGGGCCTCGTCCGGGATGATCGGCACGATCCGGCCGCCGACGTTTTTGTCCTTGATCAGTTCGCGGAGCAGCCGGACGAACGCCATGGTGGTGGCGACCTCCTGCTTGCCGGAGCCCTTCCGGACCGGGTCGTAGACCTTGTCCCCGGGCAGCACCAACGCCTTGGACGACGTGCGGCGTGAGGGCAGCGGGCCGCCGAGCTGGCGGCGGCGCTCCCGCAGATACTGGATCGCCTCGTCGTCGTCGCCGGGGTGGTAGTAGGGCGGCAGGTAGGGGTCGGCCTCCAGCGCCGCATCTGAGATGGGGATGCGCTGCTCGTCGCGGAACTGCTTGAGGTCGTCGAGGGTGAGCTTTTTCATCTGGTGGGTGGCGTTGCGGCCGGCGAAATGCGAGCCCAGCCCGTAGCCCTTGATGGTCTTGGCCAGGATCACCGTGGGCTGGCCGTGGTGCGCGGTCGCGGCGGCGTAGGCGGCGTGGACCTTGCGGTAGTCGTGCCCGCCGCGTTTGAGGTTCCAGATCTCGGCATCGGTCATGGGCTCGACCAGGGCCTTGGTCCGCGGGTCGCGGCCGAAGAAGTGATCCCGCACGTAGGCGCCGTCGTTGGCCTTGTAGGTCTGGTAGTCGCCGTCCGGGGTGGTGTTCATCAGGTTGATCAGGGCGCCGTCCCGGTCGGCGTGCAGCAGGGCGTCCCACTCCCGGCCCCAGATCACCTTGATCACGTTCCAGCCGGCGCCGCGGAAGAACGCCTCCAGCTCCTGGATGATCTTGCCGTTGCCGCGGACCGGGCCGTCCAGGCGCTGCAGGTTGCAGTTGATCACGAAGGTGAGGTTGTCCAGGCCCTCGTTCGCGGCCACCTGCACCATGCCCCGGGACTCCGGCTCGTCCATCTCGCCGTCGCCGAGGAACGCCCACACCCGCTGATCGGAGGTGTTGGTGATGCCGCGGTCGCCCAGGTAGCGGTTGAACCGGGCCTGCATGATCGCGTTCATCGGGCCGATCCCCATCGACACCGTGGGGAACTCCCAGAAGTCGGGCATCAACCGCGGATGCGGATACGAGGGCAGCCCCCCACCCGGGCCGGCGTGCGAGAGCTCCTGGCGGAACCCGTCCAACCGGTCCGCGGACAGGCGGCCCTCCAGGAACGCGCGCGCGTAGATGCCCGGCGAGGCATGCCCCTGGATGAAGACCTGGTCCCCGCCGCCGGGATGGTCCTTGCCCCTAAAGAAGTGGTTGAACCCCACCTCGTACAGCGTCGCCGAGGAGGCATACGAGGAGATGTGCCCGCCCACCCCGATCCCGGGACGCTGGGCGCGGTGCACCGTCATCGCCGCGTTCCACCGCAGCCAGCGGCGGTAGGTGCGCTCCACGTCCTCGTCACCGGGGAACCACGGCTCCCGCTCGGTCGGGATCGTGTTCACATAGTCGGTCGCCGTCAACGCGGGCACCCCGACATGGCGCTCCCGGGCCCGCTGCAGCATCGTCAACATCAGATACCGGGCCCGCTGCTGCCCGGCATTGTCCAGGACCGCGTCGAAGGACTCCAACCACTCGGCCGTCTCCTCCGGATCGATATCCGGAAGATGAGCCGCCAGCCCGTCCCGGATCACGTTCACGCGGCGCGGCTCGGCCGCCCCGGAGCCCGGGCCCCGCTCGTCGTCGGAGCCGGTGGAGCCGGTGCTGCGCTGAACCATGGCCGATCCCTTCTCGCGTGGTCGCTGCTCGCACGCGCGTCGCCACGTGATCTTTTCGCGATATGGAATGATTATTCCGCTCTGTGGGGAGTCAATCCGAGCACGACGGCCCCGGGGTGTCAAGGCGCCATGCAGGTGCCGCAGGATCATGCCGCGCCCAGGGGGGCGGTCGGCCCCACGTGCACCAGTCGGTTTGACAGCGCGGGTATGCAAGCTCTTTACTGTTCGCCGCTGCGGAATCAAAATTTCACGATGCGAAACTCGAAGGGGAGTCCCGCATGGCAGACAGCCAGGTAGTCGAAGCCTCGCCGCCGCGGCGGCGCTGGCGTCCGTCCCTGTTCGTCCAGGTGCTCATCGGTATCGGGCTGGGCATCTTGACCGGGCTCCTCTTCCCGGACTTCGGAAAGCTGCTCTCGCCGCTGGGCGAGGGGTTCATCAAGCTGATCAAGATGGTCGTCGCGCCGCTGATCTTCCTGGTGATCGTCACCGGCATCGCCAAGGTCGGCAGCATGAAGGCGCTCGGCGTGATCGGGGTCAAGGCGCTGGCCTGGTTCACCGTCGCGACGATGTCCGCGCTGGTGCTCGGGCTGGTCGTGGCCAACGTCGTGCAGCCGGGCAGCGGGCTGAACGTCGACCCGGCGACGCTGAACACCAGCGCGCTGGAGGAGAAGACGAAGGGCGGGCAGCTGCCCGGCGCCGTCCCCTTCATCATGGACATCATCCCGACCAGCGTGTTCAGCGCGTTCGCGGAGAACAGCCTGCTCCAGGTGCTGCTGTTCGCGATCCTGTTCGGCGTCGCACTGGCCGCCCTCCACAGCAGCGCCCCGCCGGTGCTGATGGAGGTCATCGACCAGACGCTGCACGTGATCTTCAAGATCGTCGGCTACGTGATGTACCTGGCGCCGATCGGTGCCTTCGGTGCCATGGCGGCGACCGTCGGCAACTACGGGGCCGGATCGCTCGCGTCGTTCGGCATGCTCGTCCTCGCCGCCTACGGGGCGGCGGTCGTGTTCATCGTGATCCTCGCGGTGGTCGTCCGGCTGATCACCGGCGTGAGCGCCTGGAAGTTCGTGCGCTACTGCCGCGACGAGTTCATGCTCGCGCTGGGCACCGGCTCGTCCGAGGCCGTCATGCCGCGGATCATCACGAAGCTGAACCGGGCCGGCTGCGACCGCGCCGTCGTCGGTCTGGTGGTGCCCACCGGGTACTCGTTCAACCTCGACGGGGCCGCGATCTACCTGTCGCTGGCGATGCTGTTCCTGGCCCAGGCCGTCGGCGTGGACCTCAGCCTCGGCCAGCAGATCGTGATCCTCGGGATCCTGATGCTCAGCTCCAAGGGCATGGCCGGGGTCCCCGGCTCGGCGTTCGTCGCGCTGTCGGCGACGGCCGCGGCCGTCAACGCCTTCCCGGTCGCCGCGGTGGCGCTGCTGCTGGGCGCCGACCGGCTGATGGACTCGATGCGGGTCTTCACCAACCTGCTCGGCAACTGCATGGCGACCTTCGTGGTCGCGCGGTGGGAGGGTCTGCTCGACCGCGACCAGATGAAGGCGGCCCTCGACGGCCGGCTGTCCGAGGAGGAGCTGGCCGACGTCGACGAGGTCATCCCGGAAGGCGTCGACGTGGGCTCCACCCCGGTCACGGGCGCCACCCCAGCGAAGACGGAGGGCGAGCATGCCTGAGCAGCCGGCACCGACGGTCGCGATCCTGGGTACCTGGGGGTACCAGGGGCTGCTGACCGATCCCGAGAAGCTGAGCGTCACGACGCCCTACGGCCCGCCGTCCGACGACATCCTCGTCGGCGAGGCCCACGGCCGGCGGGTCGCCTACCTGACGCGGACCGGCCCGGACCGGAACATCCCGCCGCACGAGATCAACGCCCGGGCCAACATCTGGGCGCTGCACAGCATCGGCGTCCGGGCCATCCTCGCGCCGACCCCGTCCGGGTCGCTGCGGCCGGCGCTCGGAGTCGGCTCGGTGGTCGTCCCGGACCAGCTCATCGACCGGACCAGCCGCACCGACGACACCTTCCACGACGAGGACGACGTGCACGTCGCGTTCGCCGAGCCGTTCAGCGCGGCCGGCCGCCGCCAGGTCGTCGCCACCCTGCGGAAGAGCGGCTGGGTCGTCAACGACGGCGGGACGATGGTGGCCGTCCGGGGCCCCCGGTTCTCCACCCGGGCGGAGTCGCGCTGGTACGCGGCCCAGGGATGGGACCTGGTCAGCATGACGCCGTACCCGGAGGCCGTGCTCGCCCGCGAGCTCGGCATCGCCTACACCTCGGTGGCGCTGGTGACCGACCACGACGTCATCCCCGACACCCCGTGGCCGGTCACCCAGGAGCAGGTCACCGAGCAGCTCTCGGCGAACACGCGCCGGCTGCGGGAGGCCCTGCTGCACGTGGCCGTGCAGCTGTCGGGGCCCGCGGGCTGACCGCTCCCGGGGCCGGCCCGCACCCACCCGCGCCGGTCGCGTACTCATGGACCTTTGGTCCCGCGCCACGGGACCAAAGGTCCATGAGTGGACGCAGGAGGGGCGGATCACACCTCGAACAGCTCCAGGAGCTTCCCGACACCGGGCCCGTCATCCGCGTGCCTGAGCGCAGCGATCGTCTCGGCCGGGGTGGGGAAGGGGCGCCCGGGCACGACCCGTGCGGCGATCCCCGCAGGGACATCCAGGTTTCGCAGCACCGCAGCCGCGTGGTCCTCGGGGAGGGAGTTGAACCAGCGATGAGCGAGGTGCGATCGCCCCGTCCCATCCGGTCGCCCCCAGAGGCGTAGCCGTGAAACCCCGCCGTCCGGGTAGATGTTCAGTCGCACGTGGGTGACCGCGGGAGCCGGCAGTGCGCTGAACCAGTGGGGCGTGTCGTGCCGGCCTTCCGTACGGGCGAGCAGGGAGAACCAGGCGTCCGGATCGCGAAGATCGGAGGCCGTGGCATCACAACCCTCGAGCGAGAACGACTCGGGCGAGTTCCCCGTGTAGTACGTGGTGTCGTAGTCGATGATGCCGACGACTCCCTTGGCCGCCAGTTCGATGACCAGGTGGTCGTGGCCGCCGCTCCGTCGCCTGTTGGACTCCCATCCCTTCTCCTTGCGCAGCTGCGGCGTCGGTGCGTTGATGTTCGTCGGGTTGCCGAAGAACTCGTCGCTGCACGCGACGACCCGGCCTCCGTTGGCCTGCGCCGCCAGGTCGAAGGTCATTCCGTGTAGCCGTCTGGGGTCCGGCACGACGTCACCGAGGACCCTGAGGCGTGCGACACCGCCGTCGGGGTGGATGCTGAGCCGCACGTGGGTCATCCTGAGCGCCGAATCGACCGGGAGACGGTTCACGTCGTCCGCGAGCAGCGGTACCTGCTTCACGAGCGGCACCCACCGGACCTCGTCGTCCGCAAGAACGGACTCGGCCGACGGAAACCCTTCGACCGCGCAGGCCTCGATCGTGCAGCTCGGCGGGTTCTGACCCCGGAAGTGCCGGGTGTCCACGACGATCTCCCGCACGATCCCGGCGGCACCGAGGCGAACCAGGGCCCAGTCATCACCCGGCCCGCGTCGACGGCGGGTTTCCCACCCGTCATACAGGTCGCCGGTCAGGCCGGTGTGCGCGGCATGCGAGACCGGGTCGGAGGGATCGAGCAGCCTTTCCTTCTTGCCGAAATGCTCGTCGTTCGCTGCCATCACCCCACCGCCGAGGCGGCGGGATGCAAGATCAATTGGCCGTGGGAGGCGAGACACGTTTCTCCTGACGTGGTATCGACTGCGACCTGGACGGATCAGGGCGGTGTCAGTTCGAATCCGGTTCCGGGGCCGAGGGGGAGGTCGGCGTAGTAGAAGGCCGCCAGGACGGCGATCCAGCCGACCAGGTACACCGGCACGAAGACCGCCAGCCGGGTGATGAGGGTGCCGAACTTCAGCCCTGGCTCGTACTCCCTTGCCACGCCGAGGAGCCAGAACAGGAACACGGACATCGGCGTGATGAGCGAGGTGGTCGAGTCACCGATCCGGTGAGCGGCCTGGATCGCCGCCGGCGACAGCCCGAGAAGCATGATGCTGGGCACCATGACGGGCCCGACGAGGCTCCACAGTCCGGACCCCGACGTGATCACCATGTTGAGGAGCGCAGAAACGACGACGAGGACCATCAGTGCGGCGAACCCCTCGATGTGCCACGCCCGCGCCGTCTCGGCGAGAGTCACGGCGAGGAAGGTGCCGAGGTTCGTCCACTGGATCAGGGCGAACACCTGACCGACCACGAAGAAGAGAACGACCAGTCCGGCCACGTTGCGCACCGACCGGGCCATCAGCGTCGGCAGGTTCTCGCGATCTCCGGGCGCTCGCGTCACGAAGCCGTAGACGGCGCCGCCGATCACGAAGGCGATGGCGATGAGGGGAACCAGTCCGCTCGTGAACGGTGACGGAACGAGACGGCCGCCGTCGCCTCGGAGCGGGCTGTCCGGGAGGAGCCAGAGGGTCAGTGCCACCGCGGAGTAGGTCGCGACGCCGGCGATCGCCATCAGCAGTCCGCGGCGCTCGACCGGCGTCACGCCCAGCGTGACCGTGGTCTCGTCGTCGTGGCCGGGCGGCCGTGTCGATGCGGGCAGCCGTGGCTCCAGGACATGCGCGATCAACCAACCACCCAGGACCGGGAGGATGATCCCCGCAGCCGCGGTGTAGAAGATGTTCATGGCGATGTGGATGGGCTCGTCGCCGCCGACGATCATGGCGGCCTCTTGCGTGATGCCGGCGTAGGTCGCGTCCAAGGTGCCGAGGACGAATCCGCCCGCATAGCCGGCCTGAAGGCAGGCGTAGGAGCCGATGAGTCCCGCCAGCGGATTGCGACCGCAGGCCTTGAACACCAGGGCTCCGAGTGGCGCGATGACGAAGTACGACGCGTCCGAGAGAACGTGACCCTGGGCCGCCGCGAAAGCCACGGCATACGGGATCGCCCATGCCGGAACCCGCACCATCATGGCGCGAACGGCGGCCTCGAGCAGGCCGGTGCCCTGCGCCACGCCGACCGCCATGACCATGACCAGGACGGTGCCGAGGGCCGGGAAGCCGATGAAGTTCTCGACCGCGGTGTCGAGAAGGTGAAGCGCCCCATCGACCGAGAGGAAGTTGCGAACGATGACTGCGTCGGCCTGGCCGGGAACGGTGACGGTTCGTCCGGCAAAGACGGTGGAGAGGACCGCCAGGAGGCAGAAGGCGTAGACGAAGAGCGTGAAGGGCTCGGGCACCCGGTTACCGACGCGCTCGAGCAGGCGGAAGAGGCTCCCGAGCGGTCCGCGTCCGTAGGACTCGGACCCTGCCGTGGGCCCGGAACCGGAACCCGCCGCCGGCGTCCGGCTCTCGGCGGTCATGGTCGGTGCGCCCCGCCGGCCACCCGTGACTGCCGCATGTACTCCCGCCATCCACCGTAGGCGGTGATGTCCGGGAAGCGTCCGGGAACCCGCTCGGTCTGCCGGAGCAGCATGGCGAGGCACGCCTGTGCGTCGTCGAGCAGGACGATCCCCAGTTCCAGCTCGGGGGACTCGGCGGGTAGGAGATCTCACGGAGCTGCCGGAGCGGGACGTCGTAGAGTTCCCCCCGGATCGGGAAGCCTCCGGTTTCCACGGGGCACAGCGCCGGAAAGCGGTCGCGGATGCAGAACAACCGGTACTCCGCAACGGTGCGGTATTCGCCCAGGAAAGGGCTCCCGGCAATCAGGTGATGCGCTGAACCACCTTTCATCGCGCCGCCGGTCAAGAACATTCGGGCCATGTCGTTCCTCCGTGTGTTCGTGTTCACACGCGGTCAACGTATGGTCCGGGATCGGCCAGATCAATCACTGGCGTGTATACATGGGACGGGCGGCGGACGACGATTGTCCACCGGTGTCGTCCGTCAAACCCGCAGCGCGCAGTCGACGGTGCGAAGCTCCGGGCGTGGATCCCGGTTCTCGATCCGGTCCACGAGCAGGGCGACGGCGTTGCCGGCGAGGGCGGCCGGGTTTCCGGTGAGTCGGGCCACCGGTCCGCTGCCCTCGTCGGTCGCGGTCTCCTCGGTGAAGCACCCGAGGGCGACGTCGGTGGGGACCCGGAGCCGGCACCGGCGTACCGCCGACCGCAGGACCTGGAGATGGAGATCCTCCAGGCCGAACACCGCGCCGGGCCGGTCCGGCGCGCGCAGCAGGGCGGTGACCTGCTCCGCCGCGTCCTCCTCGGTGCGGCCGACGCGGACCTCGCGGGGGAGGGCCCCGGCGCCCGCGCACCAGCGCCGGTACGCCTCGATGCAGGCGTGGGTGTAGCTGTCGTCGCCGTCCGCGGCCAGCAGCGCGGGGGCGTGACCGTTCCGGGTGCCGAGGTGGTCGCACATCAGCGTGACCGCCCGGTCGTGGTCGAAGTCGACCCAGAGGTGCTCGGGGGACGTCGCGTTGGCGCGGTCCGCGATCACGTGAACGCCCCGGCGACGGGCTTCGGTGATCACGGTGTCGTGGCGGAGCGGGTCGACCACGAACAGCCCGTCGAACGGGTAGGCCAGCAGCGTCTCGGGGCTGCCACCTGCGGGGAGCACCACCAGCGCGTACCCGCGATCGAGCGCGGCGTCGACGGCCGCGTCGACGACCGTCGAGAAGTACGGGTAGCGGGTGAACGTCCACCGGGTCGGCCCGTACTTCGTCACGACGAGCCCCAGCAGTCGGGACCGCCCGGCGCGCAGGCCCTGGGCGAGCGGGCTCGGCCGGTAGCCGAGCGAGTCCGCGATCTCCCGCACCCGCCGGCGGGTGGCCTCGCTGATCCGGCCCTTGCCGCTCAGGGAGTCCGACACCGTCGTGATCGACACCCCGGCCGCGGTGGCGACATCGCGAATTCCGGGTGCGGCGGACCGGCGGCGGGACACGGCGGAAGCATGCCACCGGCCCGGACTTCTTGTGAAGAAACGTTTCTGCTCCTAGCGTCCGCGTCCATCACGCGATCCCCTCCGGTCACCACGAGGAGCCCCGATGGGCAGGACATCGTCGTCCGCGAGTCGTTTCGAGCGCCGGGGGATCGACCTCGTGCCGGACACCGAGCGCTACGGCAGGCCCCGTGACCTGATGTTCCTCTGGGCGGGCACCACGATGACGGTGTTCACGGTGGTCTACGGTGCGTTCGTCGTCGCGCTCGGGCTGAGCCTCGGCCAGGCCGTCCTGGCGATCGTCGTCGGGAACCTGCTGGCCTACCCCCTGCTCGGGCTGGCCAGCGTGCAGGGGCCGGCCACGGGCACGACCACCCTGACGATCTCGCGGGCGTCCTACGGGCCGAAAGGGGCCCGCGTCCTCGGGGTGTTCGCGTGGCTGACGCTGGTCGGCTTCGAGGCCGGGGGCCTCATCCTGGTCGTGTTCGCTGCTCTCACCCTGCTCGAGCGGGCCGGCGTGGCAGCGACACCGGCGGTCCAGATCGTGGCGATCGTCGCCCTCGCCGGAGTGCAGCTGCTGCTGCCCCTGTTCGGGCACGCCGTGATGATGAAGGCGCAGAAGTACTTCAGTGCCGTCTTCGCGGTGGCGTTCGCCGTGATGGCCGCGCTCGTCGTCCCCCAGGTCGACTTCGGCGCGGCGAGCACCGCCGAGGGCGCGTCCCTGTCCATGTTCACCGTCGCCGTGGCCCTGGTCATGGCCTCGGGGGGCCTCTCCTGGGCGCCGTCCGGGTCGAACTTCTCCCGCTACCTCCCGACGACCGCGTCCCGGCCCGCGGTGGCCTGGTACGCCGCGCTCGGCGGGTTCGTCCCCTACGTGCTGCTCCAGATCCTGGGTGCGGTGACCGCGTCGATCACGCTCGACGCCTCCGACCCCATCTCCGGCCTGCCGGGAGTCCTGCCGGCCTGGTTCGTCGTCCCGTACCTCGTCCTGGCGATGGTGTCGCTGCTCGTGCAGAACAGCACGAACCTCTACTCCTCCGGACTGAACCTGCAGACGGCCGGCGTCCCGGTCTCCCGGATCGGGATGGTCGTCGCCGACACCGTCCTCTGCGCGGTCATCACCTACGTCGCCGTCGTCGGCGAGTCGTTCTACGACATGCTCAACGCGTTCCTGGGCCTGCTGGTCGTCTGGATGGCGCCGTGGGTGGCCGTCTACCTCACCGACTGGCGGTTGCGCCGCGGCCGCTACGCCCCGGCCGAGCTCGCCGACCGGCCCGGCGACCGCGGACGGGCCCGGTTCGGGACCCCGGGCCTGGTCGCGCAGGCACTCGGCATGCTCGTCGCGGCACTCTGGCTCCACTCGACGACCTACGTGGGTCCGCTGTCGACCTGGACCGGCGGCGCCGACCTCAGCATCCCGGCCGGGCTGCTCACCGCGTCGCTGACGTACTGGGCCCTCGCCCGGCGGGCCGCCTTCCGCAGCTCCGACCCCCGAGAAAGGGCCACCCTGTGATCGACCGTTCCCTGCTCGACGTCGCCTACGGGCGCACGGCCGCGGACACCGTGGTCACCGGCGGACGGCTCGTCAACGTCCTGACCGGGGAGATCTACCCGGCCGACGTGGCGATCTCCGGCGCGCGCATCGCGGCCGTCGGCGACGCCACCCGCCACCGCGGCCGGGACACCACGGTGATCCGGGCCGACGGGCGCTACCTCACCCCCGGGCTGATCGACGGGCACGTCCACGTCGAGTGCAGCAAGCTCTCGGTCACGATGTTCGCCGATCTGGTGTCGCGCTACGGCACGACGAGCGCGGTGTCCGGACTGGACCAGATCCTGGTCGTCGCCGGCCTCGAGGGGGTCCGCGAGTTCCTCGCCGAGTCGCGGAACACGGCGTTGCGGATCTTCTGGGGAGCGCCGGCGAAGGCGCCCTACACGGTGCCGGAGTCCACGGTCGGTCACCGGTTCGGCCCGGACGAGCACCGGGTCGCCCAGTCCTGGCCGGAGTGCGTGGGCCTGTGGGAGACCGTGCAGGAGTTCGTCGAGCACGGTGACGACGAGGTGTTCCGGGCGTTCGAGCTCGCCGACCGCAACCGGCTGCCGATCTTCGGGTGCGCGCCGATGGCCGACGCCCGCCGGGTGGCCGGGCTCGCCGCTGCCGGTATCCGGCTCGACCACGAGTCCTACTCCGCCGAGGAGACGCTCGAGAAGCTGCGCAACGGCATCCACGTGATCCTCCGCGAGTCCGCGGCCGCCCCGTTCCTGCACGAGAACATCCGGGTGCTGACCGAGTTCGGTGCCGCACCCGGTCGGGTGGCGTTCTGCACGGACGACGTGTCGGCCGGTGACCTGCTCGGCCGCGGGCACCTCGACCACCTCGTCCGGATGGCGGTCGACGCCGGGGTCGACCCGGTGACCGCCATCCAGATGGCGACGATCAACTGCGCGACCATGTACCGGATCGACCAGTCGGTCGGGGCGGTCGCGCCCGGCCGCTTCGCCGACATCCTCCTGGTCGACGACCTCGCCGACTTCCGTGCGCAGACCGTCCTCGCCGGCGGTGTCGTCGTCGCCCGGGACGGCCGGCCGGTGCGGCGCCCGGAACCCCCCGAGCGTTCCCCGCTCGTCCGCGAGACGATCGTGCTGCGGGAGATCGGTGGCGCCGATCTCGCACCGCGGGTGTCCCAGCCGACCGGGGAGGCCCACGTGCTGGCGATGGCGCTGAGCCCCGACGTCGCGTTCGTGCGCACCCGCAAGGACGCCGTGCTCCCGGTCCGCGACGGACGGATCCTGGCCGACGTGCACCGCGACGTCCTGTACGTCACCGTCGCCGAGCGGTACGGCAGGACCTCGCACCTGCCCGTCGCGTTCGTCCACGGCTTCGGCCTGACCGCCGGTGCGATCGCGACCTCCGCAGCGCCCGACGACAACAACATCGTCTGTGTCGGCGCGGACACCGAGGACATGGCCGCGGCGGTCGACGCGATCGCCCGCGCCGGGGGCGGGCAGGTCGTCGTCCGGGACGGCCAGGTGCTCGCGCTGCTGCCGCTGCCGATCGGCGGGATCGTGGCGGACCTGCCCCCCGAGACGATGGCGGAGCGGGAACAGGCGCTCGACAAGTGCGCCCGCGAGCTGGGCAGCGGTCTCCCGTCACCGTTCGGCCACCTGATGTTCCTGTCCATCACCGCCATCCCCGAGTACGCGATCACCGACCTCGGGCTGATCGACTGCACGACGTTCGAGCCCATCGACCCGATCATCGAGGTGCGGACATGACCGAGAACGCCACCGCGACCGACGCGTTCATCGAGACGCTGCCCAAGTGCGAGCTGCACCTGCACATCGAGGGCACGCTCGAACCGGAGCTCAAGTTCGCGCTCGCCGAGCGCAACCGGCTCCGGCTTCCCCACGGCACGGTCGAGGAGATGCGGGCCGCGTACCGCTTCGACGACCTCACGTCGTTCCTGGCGTCGTACTACGAAGGCATGCAGGTCCTGCGAACCGCGGCGGACTTCTACGACCTCACCCGGGCGTACCTGGAGAAGGCCGCCGGCCAGGGGGTCCGTTACGCGGAGATCTTCTTCGACCCTCAGGCGCACACGTCCCGCGGGGTCCCGTTCGACGTCGTCATCGGCGGCATCCGGCGGGCCCAGCTGGAGGCCGAGCGCACCCTGGGGCTCCCCACCGGGCTGATCATGTGCTTCCTGCGGGACTTCCAGGCCGAGTACGCGATGGCCACCCTCCTGGAGTCCCTGCCGTACCGGCAGTGGATCGTCGGCGTCGGCCTCGACTCCGACGAGCGCGGCCACCCGCCGGCCAAGTTCGCGCAGGTCTTCGACCGGGCGCGGCGGGAGGGCTACCTGATCACGGCCCACTGCGACGTCGACCAGCAGGACTCGGTCGAGCACATCCGGCAGTGCGTCGAGGACATCCGGGTGGACCGCATCGACCACGGCTCGAACGTCCTGGAGAGCCCGGAGCTGGTCGCCGAGGTCGTCCGCCGGGGACTGGGGCTCACCTGCTGCCCGATCTCGAACCGCTGGGTGAGCGACGGTACGAAGGCAGAGCTGATCAAACAGCTGCTCGATCTCGGGGTGAAGGTCACCGTCAACTCCGACGACCCCGCCTATTTCGGGGGCTACGTCGCCGAGAACCTGGTCGCGATGCGGGAGGCGGGCTTCTCCCCGGACGAGCTCATCACCTTGCAGCGCAACGCCATCGACATCTCCTGGGCACCCCCGGAGGTCAAGCGGGACTTCCGGGGCCGGCTGGACGCGCTGGTGGGGTCGCCGGCCGGGTGACGGCGAGGTGAGGACGGCCGGTTGCCGGGTACGTGGTCGTCGTGACACTCACCGACCGCACCCCGCAGGACCGCACCGAGCCCGGCGACCGCCCGATCCTCGACCCCCGCACCGGCGAGGTCGTCGGACGGCTGACCCCGGCGACGCCCGTCGAGTGCGCGGCGGCCGTCGCCGCGGCCCGGGCGGCGGCGCCCGGCTGGGCCCGCACCCCGGCCGCGGAGCGGGGCGCCGCCCTGCACGCCGCGGCCGCCGCGGTGCGGGAGGCCGCCGACGAGCTCGCCGAGATGACCGAGCGCGAGACCGGGAAGCCGCTCGCCGACGCGCGGGGCGGGGTCGAGGCCGGGATCGGCACGCTCGTGCAGTACGCCGAGCTCGGCCCGCTGCACCGCGGACGCACCCTGCAGGGGAGCTGGGACGCCACCGACCTGATGGTGCCCGAGCCCCGCGGCGTGGTGGCCGTGCTGACGCCGTGGAACGACCCGGTCGCGGTCGCGGCCGGTCTCCTCGGTGCGGCGCTGGCCACCGGCAACACCGTGGTGCACAAGCCCAGCGAGCGGTGCCCGGCCACCGGGCGGCGGTTCGCCGAGCTGGTCGCGGCGCACCTGCCACCGGACGTCCTGCGCGTCGTCGACGGCGACGGCACGGTCGGGGCCCGCCTCGCCGGGGCCGACGTCGACGTCGTCGCCCACGTGGGCGGCACCGCCACCGGCCGGGAGATCCGCCGGACCTGTGCCGCCACCGGTGCGCACGTGCTGCTCGAGAACGGCGGCAACGACCCGCTCGTCGTCGACGCCGGCGTCGACCCCGGCTGGGCGGCCGAGCAGGCCGCGCTGGGCGCCTTCGCCAACTCCGGGCAGATCTGCGTGTCCGTCGAGCGGGTCCACGTCCACGCGGATCTGGCGGGGCCGTTCCTCGACGCGCTGACCGTGCAGGCCCGCACCTGGGCGGACCGGATCGGGCCGATGGTCGACCGGGACCTGCGGGAGACCGTCCACCGGCAGGTCACCGACGCCGTGGCGGCCGGCGCAAGGCTGCGTGCCGGCGGCACGCTGCCCGGCGGACCCGGCGCGTACTACCCGCCGACCGTCCTGGAGGGCTGCACCCCGGAGCTGGCCGTGTTCGCCGAGGAGACCTTCGGCCCGGTCGCGCCGGTGCGGGTGGTCCCGGACTTCGCGACCGGGCTGGCCGAGGCCGCCGACGACCGGCACGGGCTGGCCGCGACCGTTCTGACCGCCGACATGGAGCACGCCCAGCAGGCGTGGCGGTCGCTGCCGGTCGGGTCGGTGAAGGTCAACTCGGTGTTCGGCGGCGCCCCCGGCGGGGCGGCGCAGCCGCGGCGGGCGAGCGGGCAGGGTTTCGGCTACGGGCCGGAGCTGCTCGACGAGATGACCACGGTGAAGGTCGTGCACCTGGGCCGGCCGGTGACATGAACCAGGACATGACCCAGGACGCGCACGACCCGGCCCTCGACGACCTCGCCGCGTCGGTCGCCCGGCGGGCGAGCGCCCGGGGGTGCACGGTCGCCGTCGCCGAGTCGCTGACCGGGGGCATGGTCGCGGCCGCGCTGGCCCGCGCCGAGGGCGCCTCGGAGTGGTTCCGCGGCGGGATCGTCGCCTACGCCAGCGAGGTCAAGTACGGCCTGCTCGACGTGCCCGACGGCCCGGTCGTGAGCCGGCCCGCGGCGCGGGCGATGGCCCGGCGGGCCCGCGAGCTGCTCGGCGCCGGGCTCGTCGTCGCGGTGACGGGCTCGGGCGGGCCGGACCCGCAGGACGGCGAGTCGCCGGGCACCGTGTTCGTCGCCGTCGCGGGGGAGCCCGGCGGGGACGACGTGTTCCGGCTCGACCTCGACGGCACGCCCGCGGAGATCTGCACCTCGGCGGCGGCCGAGGTGCTCCGGGTGCTCGCGACCCGGCTCGGGCCGAGCCCGTGACGGCCGGCCGGTGGGTTGTTTCGCGCGGCCGGCGGATGGGCATGCCGTCCGCATGGCGCACACATATCGCGTGACCGAGATCGTCGGCTCCTCCACCGAGGGCGTCGACGCGGCCATCCGCAGCGGCATCGCGGCCGCGTCGAGGACGCTGCGGCACCTCGACTGGGCGGAGGTGACCCAGATCCGCCTGCATCTCGACGAGGGCTCGGTCGAGCACTTCCAGGTCGGCATGAAGGTGGGCTTCCGGGTCGAAGAAGAAGAATGAGCGCGGGCCGCGCCGGGCGGGCACCATCGGGTAGGGACGCCGTACGGCGTCCCCTCCCGGAGGAGGCCCGCATGCCCCAGGACCCGTTCCGCGACGCGTTCGGCCCGCTGGAACCGCTGCTCGGGCGGCTGTTCGAGTCCCTGGGTGACCTCGACGAGCCGTTCGCCGACGCCGACCGGCGCCCGCCCGGCGCCCGCGGCACCCGCGGGCTGGACCGGTTCGGCCGCGACCTGACCGCGGACGCGGCCGCCGGCCGGCTGGACCCGGTGATCGGGCGGGACGCCGAGATCGACACCGCGCTCGAGGTGCTGGGCCGCCGCACCAAGAACAACCCGGTGCTGGTCGGGGACCCGGGCGTGGGCAAGACCGCGATCGCCGAGGGCATCGCCGGGCGGCTCGCCGCCGGTGACGTGCCCGCGGCGCTGCGCGGCGTGCGGATGATCGCGCTGGACCTGGCCGGGATGGTGGCGGGCACCAAGTACCGCGGCGAGTTCGAGGAGCGGCTCACCGCCGTCATCGACGAGGTGGTCGCCGCCGAGGGCCGGATCGTGGTGTTCGTCGACGAGCTGCACCTGGTCGTCGGCGCCGGCGGTGCGGCCGACGGCGGCGCGATGGACGCCGGGTCGATCCTCAAGCCGGCGCTGGCCCGCGGCACGCTGCGGCTGGTCGGGGCCACCACCACCGAGGACTACCGCCGCTACATCGAGCGCGACACCGCGCTGGAACGGCGGTTCGAACCGGTGGCGGTGCCCGAGCCGACCGAGGCCCGGACCGTCGAGATCCTGCGCGGCCTGCGCGACCGCTACGAGCGCCACCACGGCGTCCGGCTCACCGACGGCGCGCTGGACGCGGCGGTCGCGCTGTCGGCGCGCTACGTCCCGGACCGGTTCCTGCCGGACAAGGCGATCGACCTGGTCGACCGGGCCGCTGCCCGGGCCGGGCTGCGGTCCTCCGGCACGACCACCCACCGGATCGACGAGCTGCGCCGGGCCCGTGACGTCGCCGTCGACTCCGAGGACTTCGAGCGGGCCGCGATGCTCACCCGCGAGCTGGACCGGCTCGGGGCCATCACCGGCGCGGCGGACGCCCGACCGGTGATCACCGCCGACGACGTCGCCGAGATCGTCTCCCGGCGCACCGGCATCCCGCTCGCCCGGCTCGGCACCGACGAGCGCGACCGGCTGCTGCGCCTGGAGGAGCACCTGCACGCGCGGGTCGTCGGGCAGGACGAGGCGGTGGAGGCCGTCGCGGACGCCGTCCGGGCCGGCCGGGCCGGGCTGGGGCACCCGGACCGACCGGTCGGCTCGTTCCTGTTCCTCGGGCCCAGCGGGGTCGGCAAGACCGAGCTGGCCCGGGCGCTGGCCGAGACCCTGTTCGGCTCCCCGGACCGGATCGTCCGCCTCGACATGAGCGAGTACGCCGACCGCGCGTCGGTGACCCGGCTGATCGGTGCCCCACCCGGCTACATCGGGCACGACGACGGCGGGCGGCTCACCGAGGCCGTGCGGCGCACCCCGTACTGCGTGCTGCTGCTCGACGAGATCGAGAAGGCGCACGTCGAGGTCACCTCGACGCTGCTCGGGGTGCTGGACGCGGGCCGGCTGACCGACGCGCGCGGCCGCACCGTCGACTTCCGGCACACCATCGTGATCATGACCAGCAACCTGGGGTCGGACCGGGTGCTGGCCGCCGCGGCGGCGGGTACCCCGCTCGACGACGTCCGGGAGCCGCTGCTGGCCCTGGCGCGCATGCACTTCCGGCCCGAGTTCCTCAACCGGATCGACGAGGTCGTGCTGTTCGCGCCGCTCGCCGCGGACCAGCTGCGCCGCATCACCGCGATGATGCTGGCCGAGACCGGCACGCGACTGCGGGCGCAGGGCATCACGCTGCGCGCCGACGACGACGCCGTCGACCTGCTCGCCCGGCGCGGGCACCGCCCCGAGCACGGGGCCCGGCCGCTGCGCCGCACGATCGGTCGCGAGGTGGGGCGCCGGCTGTCCCGCTCGCTGCTGGCGGGGGAGCTACGGGCCGGGGACACGGTGCGGCTCACCGTCGCCGGGGAGGAGCTGCGGATCCGGCCGGAGCGGTAGCGGGGAACCGTCCTGCCCTTGCCGGGTCCCGAACGCGGCGAGATCCTGGCAGCACGGGCGCATGGCAGCGCCGGGATCCGGGAACCATCCGACTCGACACACCGTCAGCAGACGCCGGACGACGGAAGGGGTGCAGGACGAATGCAGGCAACCGTGGGTGATCACATCGTCGTCGAGTCGGCGACCCTCGGCAAGCCCGCCCGGCTCGGCGAGGTCGTCGCCGTCCTGGGCGACGGGGGAGGCCCGCCGTACCGCGTGCGGTGGGACGACGGCACCGAGTCGCTCTACTGCCCGGGGCCGGACGCCCATCTCAACGCCGCGGCCGAGGAGAGCAGCGGGGCCTGAGGCGGCTCACGTGCTGCGCCGGGAGGGTGGCCCGGCCTACGAGGACGCTGAGCCGTCCTCCCGGCGCAGCCGGCGCACCGGTCCGATCACCCACAGCCCCGCCAGCACGACCACGAAGCCGGCCACGCCGGCGAGGGCGCCGGGCGTGCCGACGGCCAGGTCGAGCACCAGGCCCAGCCCGGACACCAGGGTGACGGCCAGGCTGCCCAACCCGCACTGGGTGAGCCGGTGCGCCCAGTGCACCAGCGCGGGCTTGCGGCCGAGTCGGAACACCGCGCGGTGCGCCGCCACCGGCGCGACCAGCAGCGCGGACGTCAGCGCGGCCGCGAGGAGCGTGCTGACGAACAACCCGCGCTGCAGCGGGGTCAGCTGGGCGAACTGCTCGGTGAACGACGCCGTGAGCAGGAAACCGAACAGGATCTGCACGCCGGTGAGCACGACCCGCAGCTCCTGCAGGATCTCGATGAAGTTCCGGTCGGCGCGGCACAGCGGGCCCTCGTCGCGGTGCTGCTCGTTCCAGTGGTCACTGCCGATGACGGGCTCGGTGACGGTCATGGTCGCTCCTCGGCATCGGGGGCCGGCCCGGCTGCGGGTCAGAACACCTCGGCCGACACCGGCTCCCCGTCCAGCCCGACCACGTCCAGGGCGCTCACGATGAGGTGCACCAGCTGGTCGTGACCGAGCTCGTCGGCTCGGGTGTGACGCTCGTACCCGTGGTCCCCGGGACCGAAACCGAGCCGCTGCAGGCCGCGGACCTGCTCGTCGCTCAGGCCGTCCGGGTCCGGTTCCGACCGGCGCCACATCCGGCGGAGCAGGCCGCCCCGGCAGCGGGCCGGGTCCGGTACGTCGATCAGGTACCCGTCGGAGCCGAAACAGATCCACTGCACGACGCCCCGTGCGCCGCTGTCCGCGCCGAGCACGGCGGTGCCCCCGTCGCGCGTGTCGTGCAGTGCCCTGGCGACCACCCGTCGGACGTCGTCCACCACGTTCCCCCCCGGTCTGCGGTGGTACGACCGTACCGGTCCGGAGGGTTCCTCGCATACCTCGCCACGGAGCCGGGTACCGGATGGAGAGACCGTCCGGAGACCGAGGAGGTGCTCTCGTGCCGCAGCAGGCGTGGAGCGACAAGCGGGAACGACAGTACGAGCACATCAAGGAGCAGACCGAGGAGCGGGGAAGCTCCGAGAAGCGCGCGAAGGAGATCGCGGCGCGGACGGTGAACAAGGAGCGCGCCCAGGAGGGCGAGTCGCGGCAGGCGAGCAAGGCGTCCACGAAGGACGTCTCGCCCGGCCACCGCGGCGGCAAGCGCTCCGGTCGCCGGGAGGGGCCCAAGGGCGAGACCAAGCAGCAGCTCTACGACGACGCGAAGCGCGCCGGCATCCAGGGCCGCTCCTCGATGAACAAGGACGAGCTCCGGAGGGCCCTCGGGTACTCACGGTCCTGACCCGCCGCCGGGCGACCCGGCCGGCCGGAGGAGCCCCCGGCGCCGCAGCTCGGGCAGCAGGCCCTCGCCGACCCGGTAGGCCTCCTCGAGGTGCGGGTATCCGGAGAGGACGAACTCCTCGATCCCGAGCGCGTGGTACTCGGCGATGCGGTCGGCGACCTCCGCGTGCGATCCGACGAGCGCGGTGCCCGCGCCGCCGCGGACCAGGCCGATCCCGGCCCACAGGTTCGGTGCGACGACGAGGTCGTCGCGCGAGCCGCCGTGCAGATCCAGCATCCGCCGCTGCCCGACCGACTGGCTGGAGCGCAGCACGGACTGGGCCCGCTCGATCTCGGCCGGGTCGAGGGCGTCGAGCAGCCGCTGCGCCTGGGCCCACGCCTCGTCCGCGGTGTCCCGGGTGATGACGTGCAGCCGGATGCCGAACCGTGGGCTGCGCCCGAGGTCCTCGGCGAGCTTGCGCACCCGGCCGACCTTCTCGGCGACCGCGTCGGGCGGTTCGCCCCAGGTCAGGTAGACGTCGGCGTGCCGGGCCGCGACCGGGAGCGCCGCGTCCGAGGAACCGCCGAAGTAGATCGGGGGTTCCGGGTCGGGTGCGGCGAGGGTGGTCGCGCCCCGCACATCGTAGTGCGCTCCGGCGAAGTCGAACGGCGCCCCGGACCAGGCTCCGCGCAGCACCGCGAGGAACTCGTCGGTGCGGGCGTAGCGCGCGTCGTGGTCGAGGTGGTCGCCGAACCGCTCCTGCTCCACGGCGTCCCCGCCGGTCACGATGTTGAGCAGCAGCCGCCCGCCGGAGATCCGCTGGTAGGTGGCTGCCATCTGGGCCGCGAGGGTGGGGGAGAGCACCCCGGGCCGGAACGCCACGAGGTAGCGCAGCGTGCGGGTCTCGCGCAGCAGTGCCGCCGTCGTCAGCCACGAGTCCTCGCAGAACGTGCCGGTCGGCGTCAGCACGCCGTGGAAGCCCTGCGCCTCGGCGGCGCGGGCGATCTGGGCGAGGTAGCCGATGTCCGCCGCGCGGGTGGTCTCGCCGGCCTCGCCGCGGTCGGCGTGCCGGCGCGCGACGACGGTGCGGCCGTCGCCGGAGGTCGGCAGGAACCAGTGCGGGACGATGCTGCTCACGGGGTGTCTCCTCGGGAGGTCGGGGTGCCCGGGACGCCGTTCCGGGCGGCGTGCAGGGTGGTCGGCTCGAAGCGGCGGTCGACGAACGCGGCGAAGTCCGCCCGGCCGGGGATGACCCCGGCCTCGGAGAACGCGTCGGCGAGCGCCTGCTGGGAGGCGACGACCCGGTCGTCGAGCGGGACCGGCAGGTCGGGGCCCCGGCCGACCGCCCGGCGGGTGACCGCGATCGGCAGGCCGGTCTCCTGGCTCCACACCGCCGCGCGCTGCTCGCGGTGGGTGTTCGAGTAGGCCTGCGCGGCCGCGACCCGGGCCAGCAGGTCGGCGACGGCGGCGCTCCGGGCCGGGTCGGCGAGCGCGGCGTTCGAGGCGACCTGGAAGCCGAGGCCGTTCGCGGTGCCCTCGCCGTCGGCGAGGACGCGGCCACCCCCGAGCTCGGCCTGGCTGGTGTAGGGGTCCCAGGTGGACCAGGCGTCGACCTCCCCCTGCTTCCAGGCGGCGAACGCGTCGGCCGGGGCCAGGAAGGTGAGCTCGACGTCGTCCAGCGAGAGCCCGGCGCGGCGCAGCGTGTAGAGGAGCTGGCCGTGCGCGGAGCTGCCCTTCGCCACGGCGATCCGCCTGCCGCGCAGCTCCTGGACGGTGCGCAGCGGCGAGTCGCGGCGGACGACGATCGCGTCGCCGCTGACGTCACCGCGGTTCGCCGAGACGATCTGCACCCGGGCCCTCGCGGCGGCCGCGAAGATCGCGGGGGTGTTCCCGGTGCCGCCGACGTCGATCGCTCCCGCGCGGGCGGCCTCGATCAGCGGCGGGCCGGAGGTGAAGGTCCGCCACTGCACCGTGTAGGGCAGGTCGTCGAGCAGCCCCGCGGCGCGCAGCAGCGACTGCGACCCGCCCTTCTGGTCGCCGACGACCAGCGTCACACCGGCCATCACGGCCTCCTCGACCGGCGGCTGGACGGGTGGGCGCTCGACCGGCACTGCCGAGCACCCGGCGAGCGCGAGCAGCGTGACGACGGCGGCGACCAGCCGCGGCACGACCCAGTCAGGCCGCATCGTCGGCCACCCCCAGCTCGTCCAGCACGGTGCGGCGCAGCGCGGCGAGCCGGTCCGGGTCCCGCGGGCGGCCACCGGGCCGGTGCTCGGCGGTGATCCGGCCCTCGGCGAGCACCAGGACCCGGTCGGCGAGCAGCAGCGCCTCGTCGACGTCGTGGGTCACCAGCAGCACGCCGGGGCGGTGCCGGGTCCACAGGTCCAGCACCAGCCGGTGCATGGTGATCCGGGTGAGCGCGTCGAGCGCGCCGAACGGCTCGTCGAGCAGGAGCAGGTCCGGCTCCCGCACCAGGGCCCTGGCCAGCGACGCGCGCTGTGCCTCACCGCCGGAGAGGGTCAGCGGCCACGCGGCGGCCCGCCCGGTGAGCCCGACCTCGGCGAGCGCGGCGTCGGCGACCCGGGCCGGGGTGTCCCCGGCGAGATCGCGGTGCAGGCCGAGCGCGACGTTGTCGCGCACCGAGCGCCACGGCAGCAGCCGCGGTTCCTGGAACGCGACGGCGACCGAGCCGGGCACCTCGACCCGGCCCGACACCTCGGCGTCGGAGGTGCCGTCGAGCCCGGCGAGCAGGCGCAGCAGCGTCGACTTCCCGGAGCCGGAGCGGCCGAGCAGCGCGACGAACTCGCCGTCGCCGAGGGTGAGGTCGAGCCCGTCGAGGACGCGGCGGCCGTCGAAGGAGCGGGTCAGGTCGCGGATGCGCGCGGTCACCGGTCGCCTCCCGCCGGGCCGGCCGGGCGCCAGGCCAGCACGGTCCGCTCGAGCCGGCGGACCAGCGCGTCGGTGCCGAGCCCGAGCAGGGCGTAGACCGCGAGCCCGACGACGATCACGTCGGTGCGCAGGAACTCCCGGGCGTTCATGATCATGTATCCGAGGCCGGCGTCCGCCGCGGTCGTCTCGGCGACCACGATGGACAGCCAGGCGACGCCGAGCGCGAGGCGCAACCCGGTGAGCGTCGAGGGCATCGCGCCCGGCAGCACGACGTGCCGCAGCCGCTCGGCGCGGGTGAACCCGGACACCGACGCGGCCTCGAGGAGCTTCGGGTCCACGCCGCGGACACCGGCGTGCACGTTGAGGTACATCGGGAACAGCACGCCGAGCGCGACCAGCAGCACCTTCGGCAGCTCGCCGACGCCGAACCACAGGATGAACAGCGGCACGAGCGCCAGGTGCGGCAAGGTGCGCAGCATCTGCACCGGCGGGTCGATCAGGTGCCCGCCCCACCGGGACAGCCCGGACGCCAGCCCGAGCGCGACACCGGTGGTGAGGCCGAGCAGGACGCCGGCCGCGACCCGGCCGAGCGAGACGAGCAGGCCTGCCGGCAGCTCACCGGTCCGCGTGAGGTCGACGGCGGCGGTCACCACCCGCAGCGGCGAGGCGAGCTCGTCCTCGGCGAGCAGTCCGGTGGTCGAGGCGAGCTGCCACAGCAGCAGCAGCGCGACCGGAGAGATCCAGCGGCGCAGGTCGGGGCGGCGGCGGGCACGGGCCGGCTCCGGCCGTGCGGCGGCCGGGCCGTGGGTGCCCGCCGGGCGGGTCAGGGTGGTCGAGGACACGGGTGTCTCCCGGGAAGAGGTCTGGGGGAGGCGGCGGCTTCGGTGGCGGCGCCGGGACGCGGAGCGCGCGTGCCGGCCGGGCCGGTGACCCGGCCGTCGAGGACGGCCCGGCCGTCACCGGCCCGGGACGTGGCGCGCGGGGAGGTGCGGGTGCGGGTGCGGCGGGCGCGTCAGCGACAGACGCAGCCGGCGATCCGGACGAGGTCGACGTGCCGGCGACGCGTCAGGTCGCGGCCGTGGTCGACGGCGACCGGGCGTGACCGGTCACCTCGGGGGGCACTCACCCCGGCAGGTGACCACGGACCGTGCGTCCGGGACAACCCGGCGTCCGCGGCGCGGGAGCGGGACCGTCCTGTCCGGACAGCACGGGCCGCCCCGGCCGCCGGTTTCCGCCGGTCGGGACGCCCGCAGCGGTGCCGGTCACTCCGGCTCGACGCCGCTTGACACGGGCCCATCCGATCTTCGTACAGTTCGGGGGGCACACCATCCGGAGCGGCCGAGAGACCCGGCTCGACGACGCCGCAGCAACCCCCCGCCACGCGGGTGCGGGTGCTCCCGCCGGGAGCGATGGAGGACGCATGCTGCGGAGGCGCGACGAGCGGGACGTGGCCCGCACGGTCCTGTCCCGGCGGCGCGTCGTCGACTTCGGACTGACGCACGCGACACTGTGTCGGACGGCCGCTCGACCGCGACCACGTCCCTCCGCATCCGGGAGACCAGCATGAGCACGTCCACCCGCCCCGCCGACCCGGGCACGCAGCTGCTCGACGGCCTCGAGGCCCTCGTCCGCCGGCACCGGGCGCTCCGCGCCGACGACACCGGGCCGCTGCACGCGGAGCTGATCACCGCCGAGGTCGCCCAGCACCTCGCGGTGGCCCGCAACGCCCTGCGCCGGCGGCCGCGCGCGGTCTGACCGACCCCGGCACGACCCGGTGATCGACGGTTGTGGAGTGCAGCGTTCGCGCAGCGAGCGCTGCACTCCACAACGGGTGATCATGGCAGGTACGGCCGGGTGATCATCTCCAGGTAGTGCCCGGCCGGGTCGAGGAAGTACACCCCGCGGCCCCCGTGCTCGTGGTTGATCTCCCCGGGGCGCTCGCCGCGCGGGTCGGCCCAGTGCTCGACGCCGCCGTCGACCAGGCGCGCGTACGCCCGGTCGAACAGGTCGTCGTCGACCAGGAAGGCGTAGTGCTGGTTCTGGATCTCCGGGTACGCGTCCTCCGGCAGGTCGGCGAACTGGATCAGCACGCCGCCGTCGAGCAGCACGTTGGTGAACGGGCCCCAGGACGGGGCCTCGGCGGCCTCGAAGACGTGCCGGAAGAACGCCGCGGAGGCGGTGCGGTCCCGGGCGGCGACGATGGTGTGGTTGAACGTGCAGGGCATGGGTCTCCTCAGGGGTGCAGGACCAGTTTCCCGGTGACCTCGCGCGCGGCCAGCATCCGGAGCGCCTCGCCCGCCTCCCCCAGCGGCAGCCCGTGCGGCGCCGGCGGGTGCAGCTCGCCCCGGCCGATCCGGCCCAGCACGTCACCGGCCAGCGCCACGGCCGCGGCCGAGTCGGCGCGGGCCCAGTCGCCCCAGTCCACCCCGACGACGGTCCGGTTGCGCAGCAGCACGATGTTCGCCGGGAGCCGCGGGATCTCCCCGGACGTGAAGCCGACCACGCAGAACCGGCCGCCGGTGCCGAGCGCCCGCAGCGCCGCCTCCGCCGTCGGCCCGCCCACCGGGTCGAGCACCACGTCCGCGCCGCCGCCGGTGACCTCCCGGATCCGGTCCTTGAGCCCGTCGTAACCCAGGGTGGCCTCGGCCCCGGCGGCTCGCGCGGCCGCCCGCTTGCCCTCCGACGACGCGACGGCCAGCACCCGCGCCCCGAGCGAGCGCGCCACGTCGACCGCGGCCAGCCCGATGCCGCCTCCGGCGCCGAGCACCACCACCCACTCGCCGCGGGCGATCGTCACCCGGTGGGTGACGGCGAAGACCAGCGTCCCGTAGTTCTCCAGGGCGGTGGCCGCGGCGTCCGGATCCACCCCGGCCGGGATCTCGACCGCGGACGCGGCCGGGAGCACGACGTGCGAGGTGAAACCGCCGAACCCGGTCAGCAGCCCGGCCACCCGCACGCCCGGCGCCGGGGCCGTGACACCGTCCCCGACGGCCGCGACCCGCCCGGCGACGGCGGAGCCCGGCGCGAACGGCAGCGGCGGTCGGACCTGGTAGCGCCCGGCCGCGATGAGGCCGTCGACGAAGCTGACCCCGGCCGCGTCCACCTCGACCAGCACCTCGCCGGGCCCGGGCACGGGGTGGGGTTCCTCGACCACGTCGAGCCGTGGCGGGTCGGTGAACTCCCGGCAGACCATCCGTCGCACGTTGCTCCCTCCGTGGCTCAGCGTCCGAGCAGCTTCTTCTGCACCTTGCCCATCGGGTTGCGCGGCAGCGCGTCCACGAACACGACCTCGCGCGGGCGCTTGTGCCAGGACAGCTGGGACGCGACGTGGTCGACGAGGGCCTGGCCGTCGCCGTCGCCCACGACGAACGCGACGATCTTCTGGCCCAGGTCCGGGTCGGGCAGCCCCACGACGGCGACCTCGGAGACCGACGGGTGGTCGAGCAGCACCGCCTCGATCTCGCCCGAGCCGATCCGGTAGCCACCGGACTTGATGAGATCGGTGGACTCGCGGCCGACGATCCGGTGGAACCCGCCGGCGTCGCGGACGGCGAGGTCACCGGTGCGGAACCAGCCGTCGCCGGCCCGGCACTCGGCGTCGGCGTCGGGCCGGTTGAGGTAGCCGCTGAACAGCATCGGCCCGCGCACCTCGAGCCGGCCGACGGTCTCGCCGTCGCCGGGAACCTCCCCGGTCTCGCCGTCGCCGGCCGGCACCAGGCGGGTCTCCGCGCCCGGGACCGGCAGGCCGACCCAGCCCGCGCGCCGTTCCCCGGCCGCCCGCGCGCTCAGGGTGATCATGGTCTCGGTCATCCCGTACCGCTCGACCGGTGCCTGTCCGGTGAGCCCGGCGATCCGCTCGAACAGCGACGCCGGCAGCGGCGCGCTGCCCGACACCAGCAGCCGGGCCGATCCGAGCGCCCGCGCCGAGGTGGGGTCGTCGGCGATCCGGTTCCAGACCGTCGGCACGGCGAAGTACATGCTCGCGCCGGCCGCCGCGTACCGGGCGGGCTGCGGCTTGACCGTGTGCACCACCCGCGACCCGCGCCGCAGCGAGCCGAGCACGCCGAGGATCAGCCCGTGCACGTGGAACAGCGGCAGCCCGTGCGCGACGGTGTCGCCGGGCGTCCAGTCCCACACCTCGAACAGGGCGTCCAGGCCGGACGCGATCGCCCGCCCGGACAGCTGCGCCCCCTTCGGCGCACCGGTGGTCCCCGAGGTGTAGAGCAGCATCGCGGTCTGTTCGGGGTCGACTTCCCTCGGTGCGGCGGCGCTCGCGGCGGGGCGGACCGGCGGGAGCGCCGCGACTTCGGCCCCGTCCGGGCGGTCGCCCGCCCACGCGGTCGCGCCCGAGTCGCGCAGCACGTGCCCGCGCTCGGCGGGGCCGGCGTCCGGCGGCACCGGCACCACGGGCACCCCGGCCAGCAGGCAGCCGGTGACGGCGACGATCGTGTCGATCGACGCCGTCGCGTGCACCGCGACCGGGCCGTCGTCCGGGAGGCCGGCGGCGAACCGCCCGGCGCGCTCGACGAGGTCGGCGCGGGACAGCACGTCGTCGCCGACGGCGACGGCGCGGTCGAGGTCCTCCGCGGACGTGAGGGAGGTGAGGATCAACGTCGGTCTCCGGTTCTGGGCGGTCTCACTGGGCGGTCTCACTGGACGGCGAGTGCGGGGAGCACCAGTGTGCCGACCAGCGCGAGCGGGCCGAGCACCACCATGGACAGGCCCCAGCGGGTCAGCAGCGCGGTCATCCGCGGACGCTGGTCGGGGTCGACGGTGGTCGCGACCAGGGTCGCCCCGACCGTCGAGAACGGGGAGACGTCCACCAGGGACGAGCAGACCCCGAGCGCGCAGATCAGCGCCCAGCCCGGCACACCGCCCTGCTGCACCAGCGGGATGGCGAGCGGGACCAGGGCGGCGAGGATCCCGGTGGTCGAGGCGAACGCCGACACCAGCCCGCAGACGGCGCAGATCACCAGGGCGGCGAGCAGCGGGACGGTGAGCCGGGCGGCGAGGTCGCCGAGCAGGTCGACGGCACCGATCTCCTGCAGCACGCCGACGTAGGTGATGATCCCGCCGACGAGCAGCACCGTCGACCAGTCGATCTCCTTGAGCGCACCGCGGCCGTTCGCGGGGTCGATCAGGGTCAGCGCAGCACCGAACGCGAACGCGAGCACACCGACGTCGGGCTCGTTGCCGACGACGGCCAGCACCACCACCGCGGCGACCAGGCCGAGCATCGCGAGCACGGTGATCAGGTGGATCGGGCTGAACGGGTCGCGCCCGGCCGGCACGTCGTCGTCCTCGACGGGCGGAACGCTCCCGGCGGCGACGCGGACCCGGCGGCGGGCACCGAACAGCAGGTGGGCGGCGCCCAGCAGCACCAGGTTGGCGACGATCGCGACCGCGAACAGCGTGAGCGGGTTCAGCGGGACCCCGGCCGACGCGGCGGTGCCCCAGGTGACGATCCCGAACAGCGACGTCGGCGCGAAGCCGCCCGCGGACAACCCGGTCCCGATCGCGAGGCCCATGAGCATCGGGTCGATCCCGCGCCGGTGCGCCACGGACATCCCGATCGGGGCCATCACCAGGCCGCCCAGCGGGGAGCCCATCGCCGAGATCACGCCGGTGAGCGCGAAGAAGGTCAGCGGCAGCGCCCCGGTGCGGTCCCCGGTGAGCAGCAGCGCACGGTCGACGAGGCGCCCGATCGTGCCGTTGGCCTTGGCGATCCCGAAGAAGTACGTGACGCCGACCAGCAGGATCAGGATGTCGATCGGGAACCCGGCGACGATGTCGTCGAGGGCGAGCCCGGCCACCAGCAGCCCGATCCCGGACGCGGCCGCGAACATCACGATGCCGATGTGCGACCGCCGGACCTCGGCGATCACGAACACCGCCGCGAACACCACCAGCGCGATGGTCTGGACCGCCACGTGCGTACCCCCGTTGGTCGCTACCTTGTCGAATCGGTCCACACAATGGCACAGTGGTTCATTCCATGGACCGACGCGGATGTTAGGTCACCCGTACGTGAGGGGTCAAGCACATGGCGGCGACGAACAGCGTGGTCTCGGCGATCCGGGTGCTGGAGGCCGTGGGGGAGCGGCAGCCGATCGGGCTGTCCGAGCTCGCCCGGGCCGTCGGGCTGCCGAAGAGCACCGTGCAGCGGACCCTGCTGACGCTGGCCGAGGTCGGCTGGTGCCGGGTGGACGAGGTGTCGCGGTGGCGGCTGACCTACCGCGCGTTCGCGGTCGGCAACCAGGCGCGCGACGCCGGTGAGCTGCGCGGGCGCGCGCTGCCGGTGCTGCACGAGCTGCAGCTCGCCACGGGGGAGACGATCCACCTCGCGGCCCCGGACGGCCGCGAGCTGGTGCTGATCGAGCGGCTCGACACCGCGCACAGCCTGCGCGCGTTCCTGCCGCTCGGGCACCGGATCCCGCTCAACGCCTCGGCCACCGGCCAGGCCTACCTGGCGGCCTGTCCCGCCCCCGTGGTCGACGCCTACCTGGCCGGCGGGTCCCTCGAGGAGCGCACCCGGTGGACGGTCACCGATCCGGACGCGTTGCGGGCGCGGCTCGCCGAGGTCCGGGCCCGCGGCTGGTCGGTCAACCCGGAAGGGCTCAGCGACGGCATCGCCGCGGTCGGCGCGGCGATCCTCGGCGCCGACGCCCGTCCGGTCGGGGCCCTGTCGGTGTCCGGCCCGACCGTGCGGATGACCGAGGCCGTGTTCGACGACCACGGGCGGGCCGCCGCGGATGCGGCCCGCCGGATCTCCCGGGAGCTCGGCGCCCCGGTGTGAACGCGGGTGTGAACGAGGCGGAGCCCGCCACCCCTGCGCGGGGCGACGGGCTCCGTCCGTGGTGGTGGCGCGTCAGCTCGCCAGCATGCCCCGCAGGACGTACTGGAGGATGCCGCCGTTGCGGTAGTAGTCCGCCTCACCGGGGGTGTCGATGCGGACCGTCGCGTCGAACTGCACGGTCTCGCCGGACTCCTTGGTGGCCGTCACCTGCACCGTCCGCGGGGTGGCCCCGTCGTTCAGCGCGGTGATGCCGGCGATGTCGAAGGTCTCGGTGCCGTCGAGGCCCAGGGACCGCGCCGACTCGCCCTCCGGGAACTGCAGCGGCATGACGCCCATGCCGATGAGGTTCGAGCGGTGGATCCGCTCGAAGGACTCCACGATGACGGCCTTGACGCCCAGCAGCGCGGTGCCCTTGGCCGCCCAGTCGCGCGACGACCCGGAGCCGTACTCCTTGCCGCCCAGCACGACCAGCGGGGTGTTCTGCGCGGCGTAGTTCTGCGCGGCGTCGTAGATGAACGCCTGCGGGCCGCCCTCCTGGGTGAAGTCGCGGGTGTAGCCGCCCGAGACGTCGTCCAGCAGCAGGTTGCGCAGCCGGATGTTCGCGAACGTGCCGCGGATCATCACCTCGTGGTTGCCGCGCCGCGAGCCGAAGGAGTTGTAGTCCTTCTTCTCGACGCCGTTCTCGTCGAGGTACTGCGCGGCGGGGGTGCCCGGCTTGATCGCGCCGGCCGGCGAGATGTGGTCGGTGGTGACCGAGTCGCCGAGCAGGGCGAGCACCCGGGCCCCGGAGATGTCGCCGACCGGCGCCGGCTCGGCGGCCATGCCCTCGAAGTACGGGGGCTTGCGGACGTAGGTCGACTGCGGGTCCCACTCGAAGTTCTGGCCCTCGGGGGTGGGCAGCGAGCGCCACCGCTCGTCCCCGCGGAACACGTCGGCGTAGTTCTTGGTGAACATCGCCGAGTCGATGGCCGAGTCGACGACCGCGTTGATGTCCTCGGTGGAGGGCCAGATGTCGCGCAGGAAGACGTCGTTCCCGTCCTGGTCCTGGCCCAGGGGCTGGGTCTCGAAGTCGAAGTCCATCGTGCCGGCCAGCGCGTAGGCGATGACCAGCGGCGGGGACGCCAGGTAGTTCATCTTGACGTCCGGGTTGATCCGGCCCTCGAAGTTCCGGTTGCCGGACAGCACCGAGACGACGGTCAGGTCGTGCTCGTTGACCGCCTGCGAGACCTCCTCCGGCAGCGGGCCGGAGTTGCCGATGCAGGTGGTGCAGCCGTAGCCGACCAGGTTGTAGCCGAGCTTGTCCAGGTACGGCCAGAGGCCGGCCTTCTCGTAGTAGTCGGTGACGACCTGCGAGCCGGGGGCCATCGAGGTCTTGACCCACGGCTTGACGGTGAGCCCCTTCTCCACGGCGTTGCGGGCCAGCAGGGCCGCCCCGAGCATCACGCTCGGGTTGGACGTGTTGGTGCAGGAGGTGATCGAGGCGATCGCCACCGCGCCGTGGTCCAGGACGAACTCGCCGCGGGTCTCCGAGCGCACGGTGACCGGCTTGGACGGGCGGCCCTCGCCGCCGTTCGCGGCCGAGTGCACCACCGGCGCGGCGTCGTCGTCGGCGAACGACAGCGCCGGCGCGTCGCTGGCCGGGAAGGACTCGTCGCTGGACTCGTCGACGCCCTTGAGCTGCGGGGACTCCGGGACGTCGTCGTCGGTGTAGTCGTGCACCGACTTGCGGAACGACGACTTGGCGTCGGACAGCGCGATCCGGTCCTGCGGGCGCTTCGGGCCGGCGATCGACGGCTCGACGGTCGACAGGTCGAGCTCGAGGGTCTGCGAGTAGACCGGCTCGCGGTCCGGGTCGTGCCAGAGGCCCTGCTCCTTGCAGTACGCCTCGACCAGCGCGATCTGCTCCTCGGACCGGCCGGTGAGGCGCAGGTAGCGCACGGTCTCCTCGTCGATCGGGAAGATCGCCGCGGTGGAGCCGAACTCGGGGCTCATGTTGCCGATGGTCGCGCGGTTGGCCAGCGGCACCGAGCCGACGCCCGCGCCGTAGAACTCGACGAACTTCCCGACGACGCCCTCGCGGCGCAGCATCTCGGTGATCGTCAGCACGACGTCGGTGGCGGTCACACCGGTCGGGATCTCGCCGGTCAGCTTGAAGCCCAGCACCTTCGGGATGAGCATCGACACCGGCTGGCCGAGCATCGCGGCCTCGGCCTCGATGCCGCCGACGCCCCAGCCGAGCACGCCCAGGCCGTTGACCATCGTGGTGTGCGAGTCGGTGCCGACGAGGGTGTCCGGGTAGGCCTGCCCGTTGCGGGGCATGACCACGCGGGCCAGGTTCTCGATGTTGACCTGGTGCACGATGCCGGTGCCGGGCGGGACGACCTTGAACTCGTCGAAGGCGCCCTGGCCCCAGCGCAGGAACTGGTAGCGCTCCTTGTTGCGGCCGTACTCGAACTCGATGTTGCGCTCGAAGGCGTCCGCCGAGCCGAAGAAGTCGATCATCACCGAGTGGTCGATGACCAGCTCGGCCGGCGCGAGCGGGTTGACCTTGGACGGGTCGCCGCCCATCTCGGTCACGGCCTCGCGCATCGTCGCCAGGTCGACCACGCAGGGCACGCCGGTGAAGTCCTGCATGATCACCCGGGCGGGGGTGAACTGGATCTCGGTGTCCGGCTCGGCCTGCGGGTCCCAGTTCGCCAGGGCGTTGATGTGGTCCGCGGTGACGTTGGCGCCGTCCTCGGTGCGGAGCAGGTTCTCGAGCAGGACCTTCAGGCTGAAGGGCAGCCGCTCCGAGCCCTCCACCGCGGAGAGCCGGAAGATCTCGTAACCGGTGCCTCCGACGTCGAGCTGTCCTCGGGCGCCGAAGCTGTCGGTGCTGGCCACTTGATGGTCCTCCCGTGGTGGTGGGCGTGTGTCTCGTCCGGGTCGGTGAGCGCTCGCCGTTCGGGTGGGCTCACCGGCGTCTCTCGGGAGTCTTGCGCACCGCTCCGTCCGCGGCAGCGTGGACCCTCGCGCCCAAATAGTACGCCTGTCCTATAAGTCGCGCGAGGTGGGTGTGGTGCCGGTCGCGTCGCCCGAGCGGCGGACCTCGGGGTGCGTCCGGTGTGTCGCACGGTGCGGACGTGACGGGAGTGGCAAGCTGCGCGAGACCCCCGCTCGCCGTTCCGCTCCCCGGGAGGCCCACGAGTGACGTCCAGGCGCGTGCCGACGGCGATCGGCGTGCTGGCGGTCCTGGGGGCCGTGCTGCTCGCCACGCCTGCCGTGGGCGCCGCCGCCGTCGCGCCGGCGGCCGGTACCGCGCCGGCCCAGCCCGCGCCGCCCCCGCCGCCGAACCCCGGCGACGACGAGCTCGACCAGAGCCGCCGGACCGTGCAGGAACGCGCCGGCGAGGTCGGCCGGCTCACCGGCCGGCTCGCGGAGCTGGACGCCGAGGTCGAAAAGCTGCAGTTCGCCGTCGCGGCCCGCAACGAGGAGGCCCTCGCGGCCCGCGACACCGCGGACGCGGCCGGGCGGGAGGCGGACGCGGCCGCGGCCCGGGCGTTCTCCGCGCGGCAGGCCACCGAGGAGGCCGGCCGCGCCGTCGACGAGGCCCGGACCCGGCTCGACGCGTTCGTCGGCGACGTCTACACGCACGGCCTCGACCTCGGCCCGCTCGGGCTGCTGTCCCGGGCGACCGACCCGCAGGACCTCGTCGACCGGGCCCGGCTGACCGACGCGTTGAGCGAGGACCAGGCCGCGGTGCTGGAACGGCTGCAGCAGGCGCGGATCGCGCAGGCCAACGCGGACTCGCTGGCCCGGGCCGCGCAGGAGGAGGCCGACCGGCGCCGGGAGGCCGCCGAGCAGGCCTCGGCCGCCGCGGAGCGCGAGCTGGACGCCGCCGCGGCCGCGGCGGACGCGCAGCAGGCCCGGCTGGACGCCGTCCGGGCCGAGCGGGCGCAGGTCCAGGGCCGGCTGGACGCGGCGGAGAACGCCGACGCCGGGCTGCGGGCCCAGCGCCAGCGGTTCGAGGCCTGGCGTGCCGAGCAGGAGCGCCTGCGCGCCGCGGCCGAGGAGCGGGCCCGCGCGGAGGCCCGCGCCCGGGTGCAGCGCGAGGAGCGGTCGCGCGCCCGGGAGAGCCAGCAGGACGGGCCGTCGCCGGCGCCGGCGCCCCGCCGGTCCGGCTCGGCCGCGATCGAGACCGTGATCGACCGCGCGACGGCCCAGCTCGGCGTCATCTACGCGTGGGGCGGCGGGAACTCCCGCGGCCCGACCCGGGGGATCCGGGACGGCGGGGTCGCCGACGAGCACGGTGACTACCGCAAGGTCGGCTTCGACTGCTCCGGGCTGATGCAGTACGCGTTCGCCGGGGTCGGCGTGGACCTGCCCCGCTACAGCGGCAACCAGGCGAACTCCGGTGAGCTCGTGCCGATCGACGAGATGCGCCGCGGCGACATGCTGTCCTGGGCCGAGGACGGCCGGACCCACCACATCGCCATGTACCTGGGCGACGGGATGATGATCGAGGCGCCGTACTCCGGGGCGCGGGTGCGGATCACCCCGGTGCGCTACGACGGCCTGAACAAGGTCACCCGGATGTTCTGAGCCGCACGGCGTCGGCCTCGGCCGCGAGCTCGTCGAGCACCAGCCGCACGGCCGGGCGCTCGGCTGCCTCCGGGCGGGCGACGGCGTGCACCAGCCGGGCCGCGTGCACGCCGGCCAGCGGGCGCAGCGCGAGGCGTGTGCCGTCACGGTGGTCGGTGGAGTAGCGGGGGAGCAGGGCGACGCCGTGGCCGTCGGCGACGAGCTCCTCGGTGACCGAGAAGTCGTTGATCCGCTGGACGACCCGCGGTGTCGTGCCGGTGACCAGCGCGAGGGAGTTCAGCACGTCGTCGACCGGCCACCCGACCCCGACCGAGATCCAGTCCTCGTCGACCAGGTCGGTCAGGCGCAGCGCCGTGCGGGTGGCCAGCGGGTGCGCGGGCGGGAGGACCACGTCGAGCGGCTCGCGCAGCAGCGGGTGCACCCGCAGCCGTCCGCCGCCGAACGGGTCGAGCCGCTCGTCGTGGTGGGTGACGACGACGTCGGCCTCCGCCGCGGCCACCGGCACCTCGTCGGGGCGCAGGTCCAGATCCCGGCAGGACAGGACCAGGCCGTCGTGCCGGCCGGCGCGGCGCAGCAGGCCGGGCAGCAGCAGCCGCGCCGCGGACGGGAACAGCACCACCCGGACAGTCCCGAGTGGCTGATCGCGCAGCCCGGTGACGGTCTCCTCCAGCCGGCCCAGCGCGGCGAGGACCTCCTCCGCCCCGGCGACGACGGCGGCGCCTGCCTCGGTCAGCCGCAGCCCGCGGCCGTCCGGGACGGTCAGGGCGATGCCCGCCTCCCGGGACAGCGCCTTGAGCTGCTGGGACACCGCCGACGGCGTGTAGTTGAGTGCCGCGGCGACGGCGGTGACCGAGCCGCGGTCGGCGAGCTCGCGCAGGATCCGCAGGCGGCGCACATCCATGTAGGAACGCTACAACATCGTTTCAGTTCATGTCGCTGGACTGCAGTGTCCGCGGTGCGACAGGGTCGGTGCCGTGACCGTCCGGGACCGCCTGCTCGCCGTCGTCGTCGCCGTGCTGTGGGGCGCGAACTTCATCGCGATCCACGTCGGACTCGAGTACTTCCCGCCGGTGTTCCTCGCCGGCCTGCGGATGCTCGTGCTCGCGGTTCCGGCGGTGCTGCTCGTGCCGCGCCCGCGGGTGCCGCTGCGCTGGCTGGTCGGCTACGGCCTCGGGTTCGGGACGCTGCAGTTCCTGTTTCTGTTCCTCGCCATGTACGCGGGGATGCCGGCCGGGCTGGCGTCGCTGGTGCTGCAGGCGTCCGGCCCGTTCACCCTCGTGCTGGGCGCGATCCTGCTGCGGGAGGAGGTGACCCGCCGGCAGTGGGCGGGCATCGGGGTCGCGGTGGCCGGGCTCGCCACGATCGCGCTGGCCCGGGCCCAGAGCGCGGCGCTGCTGCCCGTGGTGCTCACCCTGCTCGGCGCGCTCGGGTGGGCGGCGGGCAACCTGTGCAACCGGCTCGCCCAGCGTGGAGCGCAGGCGGAACGCGCGTCGGCCCAGCGTGGAGCGCAGGCGGAACGCGCATCCGCACAGTGGGACGGGGCGACGGTGAACCCGCTGCACCTGACGATGTGGATGACGGTCGTGCCGCCGGTGCCGCTGCTGGCCGCCTCCGCCGTGGTCGAGGGTCCGGGGGCCGGGTGGGCGGCCGTCGGGGCGATGGTCACCTGGGACGGCCTGCCGGGGCTGGGGGCGCTCGTCTACCTCTCGGTGGTGGCCACGGTCCTCGCCGCGGGCATCTGGACGGGGCTGATGCGCCGCTACCCGGCGGGGCTGGTCGCGCCGCACTCGCTGCTCGTGCCGGTCGTGGGGATGACGCTGGCGATGGTGCTGCTGGGGGAGCGGCCCTCGGTCGTCGAGCTGCTCGCGGGGGCGGTCGTGGTGGGCGGGGTGCTCGCGGCGTCGGCGCCGTCGCGGCGCCGGGCGCCGGCCGAACCGGCCGCGACCGTCGGGTGATGCGGTGACCGGGGGCGCAACCCGGGCGCACCGGTCCGCGTCCGGAACGTCCGTGTCCGGCACACCCCCGCCGAGATGCAGCCCACGGTCCGGCGGAGATCGACGATTCGCGCCGGGGGCTACATGTCGGCGGGATTCGGCGGACCTGGCGCCTCCGGGGCCGGCCGGCCGCGGAAATCGGGATGATGCGCTGCGCCCGCGTCGTTACCGTGAGCGCCATGGCACGAGGCATCTGGTCCCAGAAGGTCCGCTCCGCCCGCTGACGGCGGCGCCTTCGCATCGACTTCACGCGCTCGCCGTTCCGGTTCCCGCCGGGCGGCCGTGTCCTGCTGCCCGGCTCCACTGCGAGCTGCGGAGCATCCCCGTGAACCTCACCCCCGAATCCACGCTTGCCGGCACCGCCGGCGCACCGGCCGGCACCGCCCACATCCGGGCCGAGGACGTCACCGTCGTCCGCGGGGACCGCCGGGTCCTCGACGGCGTCACGGTCACCGTGTCCAACCGGTCGCGGATCGCCGTCGTCGGCGAGAACGGCCGCGGTAAGACGACCCTGCTGCACGTGCTCGCCGGCCTCCTCGCACCGGACGGCGGCACCGTGCACCGGGCCGGCACGATCGGGCTCGCCCGCCAGGAGATGTCCGCCCGCGACGGCGAGACCGTCGGCACCGTCACCGGGCAGGCGCTGGCCGCCGGCCTCGCCGCGCTGGCTGCGCTCGACTCGGCCACCCACGCCCTGACCAGGGGCGACACCGGCGCGGACGACCGCTATGCGGCCGCGCTGGACACCGCCACCCGGCTCGAGGCGTGGGACGCCGAACGCCGGGTCGACGTCGCCCTGGAGGCGCTGGGTGCCTGCACCGACCGGGACCGGCCGCTCGCGACCCTCTCGGTGGGGCAGCGCTACCGGGTCCGGCTGGCGTGCCTGCTCGGTGCCCGGCACGACGTCCTGCTGCTCGACGAGCCGACCAACCACCTCGACGCGGGCGGGCTCGACTTCCTCACCCGCGCGCTGCGGGAACACCCCGGCGGGCTCGCCGTCGTCAGCCACGACCGGGCCCTGCTGCGGGACGTGGCCGAGCGGTTCCTCGACCTCGACCCGACCCGGGACGGCAGGCCCCGCCTGTACGCGGGCGGCTACGACGCCTGGCAGGACGCCCGGCGCGGCGAGCGGGAGCGGTGGGAGCAGGACCACGCCGCCCAGCAGGCCGAGCACCGGCGCCTGCAGGACGCCGTGACCCGGGCCCGGGACCGGCTCTCCACCGGATGGCGCCCGGACAAGGGCACCGGCAGGCACCAGCGCCAGTCCCGGGCACCCGGTGTCGTGCAGGCACTGCACCGGCAGCGCGGCGCGCTCGAGGCGCACCGGGTCGACGTCCCGGAGCCGCCGCCGTCGCTGCGGTGGCCCGAACCGGGCGTCCGGGCCGGGGCGCCGCAGCTGCGGGCGCACGGCGTCGCCGTCGCCGGGCGGCTGGCCGGGCCGGTCGACCTCGTCCTGGACGGCGGTGACCGGGTGCTCGTCACCGGTCCGAACGGGTCCGGGAAGTCGACGTTGCTCGCCGTGCTGGCCGGGGACCTCGCACCCACCCGGGGGCACGTCCGCCGGGCACCCGGGGCCCGGATCGTGCGGGTCACCCAGGAGACCGCGGATCACGATCCCGGGCTCACCGCGCTCGAGGTGCACGCCCGCCACGTGGGCCGGCTGGTCGCCCGCGGGGATCTCCGCGACGCCGACGCGGTCCCGCCGGGATCGCTCGGCCTGCTCGACACGGCCGCGCTGCGCACCCCGGTCGGCCGGCTGTCCCAGGGCCAGCAACGCCGGCTCGACCTCGCACTGGCGCTGGCCGGGCGGCCGGGCACGCTGCTGCTCGACGAGCCGACGAACCACCTGTCACCGGCCCTGGTCGACGAGCTGACCGGGGCGATCCGGGTGACCGGTGCCGCGGTCGTCGTCGCCACCCACGACAGGCAGCTGCTGCGGGACCTGGCCGGCTGGCCGCGGCGGGAGCTCGGCGGCCGCTCGGGGCCGGCCGGCCCGCCGGGCCGATGACCGGTCGGCCGGTGCCCTGGGACGGCGTGCGACCGGTGGCTCGCGGTGCCGGGGAAGGCGGTCACCGTCGGGTCACGCAGCCGACCGGGTCCTGGTCCCCGGCGGTGTCCGGGGCAGGGATGCCCGGTCCGGCCCAGGAGGAGACGGGGGGTGGCGGCTCGGGCGCGTCCGGCAGCGGGGGGACGGCGGTGTCGTGCCCTGCCCACATCAGGGCGTGCTCCACCCCGATGAGGAAGTGCCGTCGTCGCGGCCGGCCGGCCCGGATGAGGTCGTCGGCGTCGGCCAGCTCGGCAGCCACGGCCGGCGCGGTGACGGGCCCGGTACGGCTGCTCCCGGACAGCGGGGCCGGGCGACCGTCGGCCAGCCAGCTCAGCGCCGCGGCGGCGCCGCGGTAGAACTCGGCGGTCGGTCCGGCACCGTCCCAGCGGTGCAGCGCGTCGAGCTGGGCGACCAGCTCGCGGCGGTCGCGCAGCCGGGGCGCGTCCGCAACGGAACTCACGTCCGGTGCCGACCGGGTCACGCCGGTGCTCCGTCGGCCGCAGGTCTCGCGGCCCCCGCCGCGCGGCTACCGGGCACCGGGGCGGCCCGGTCACGGCGGTGGCGGCCGCGCCGGTCCTGACGCGCGACGCCACAGCGAACCGTCGGCCGGTCGTCGACCGGTGGGGCCGCCTCGGGTGCCGGCGTGGCGGCACCCGCCCCGGCCCGGGCCGGGTCCGGTCGTGGGGCCGGCCGCAGGCCCCGCACCTGCAGCATCCCGCGCCGGGCGCCGAGCCGTCGTTGCGCGCGCCCGAGCAGCGCCAGCAGGCCGGCGTCGTAGTCGTGGACCTCGTGGGCCTCGATCGTGAGGAACCGGGTGGGGCCGGCGAGGAAGTCGTCGATGTGGTGGCCCACGCGGACGACCGCACCGGCGTCGAGATCACCCCGGAGCAGGAGGACACCCTCGCCCGGGTCGTCGAGGAACGAGCCGATGAAACAGGGGTTCTCCATACCCGCCCGGCCTTTCCCGTGCACACCAACAGGAGTGGGTCACCGGGGTCTGGAGTGACGCGCCGCCAGATTAGATGATCCAGATCACTCCGTCGACCCGTGATCGCCGGCGCTACCGGTGCGGTCCGGGGCGAACCGCAGGCGGTGCGCGACGACGTCGGCGGCGGCCTCGGTCAGGGGCCGGCCGGCGGCCAGCGCATGGGCACGCAGCAGGACCAGGGCGTCATCGACCCCGGTGCCGAGCTGGGCGGCGATGACGCCGCTGGCCTGGAAGACCTCGTCCTGGCCGGCGCCGAAGGGCGCGACCGGCCGGTCGGTGGGCACGCCGGCCCGCAGATCGAGCAGGGCCCACAGCCCCGACTCGGCGAACCCCAGCCCGTCGCGGATCTGGGCCGGGGTCAGCGGCCCGGGGCGCTGCCGGCACAGCAGGAGCGTGCCGCAGCAGACGGCCCCGGCCAGGACCGGGAAGGCGAAGACCGCTCGCGTCCCCCGCTCGACGGCCGCCGCGGCGAAACCGGGCCAGCGCGCCTGCTCCACCGCCGCGGCCAGGTCGGGCCCGTGCGCGGGCCGGTGGGTCGTGCTGGCGTCCCAGCACGGGCCGGTACCGGTGACCTGCTGCAGGTCCGCGATCCGGAGGGTGGCGGGGCCGGTCGCGGCGAGGTGGACCCGTTCGTCCCGGCTGCCGATCGCGGTCAGGCCGGCTCCGTCTACCCCGAGCGTGGCGACGCAGCCGCGAACGACCTGCTGGAGCGACTGTCGAGAGTCTGGTGGCACGGACGACCCCTCGATTGCCGGAGGGCGATACCGACACGCTACCGCGAACCCGGCCGCGTGCACGGGTGCTCAGCGCCGGCCGTCCGGCGGGGGGCGCGGGACCCGGCCGGTGAGGTCCTCGGTGCCGGTGACCACGGCGCGGGCCAGGTCGGTCAGCCGCCGGTTGTGGCGCCGGGCGTACCGGCGCAGCACCTGGAACGCCTGCTCCGGGTCCATGCCGATGCGTTCGCCGAGAACCCCCTTGGCCTGCTCGATGACGACCCGGCTGGTGACCGCGGTCTGCAGCTGGTCGATCACCGTGGCCTGGTCGGTGCGTTCGCGGTGCTGCAGCAGGCCGATCGTGGCGACGTCGGTCAGCGCCTGGGCGACCCGCGCGGTGGCCGGGCCCCACGGCCCGGGCGTGCGCGCGAACAGGTTCATCGCGCCGACCACCTGGTCGCGATAGCGCATCGGCAGCGCGTGCACCCCGGCGAACCCGGCCTGCCGGCACGTCACGGCGAACCGGGGCCACCGCTCCACGGCCTCGGCCATGTCGGGGACGGCCACCGCTCGGCCGGTGCGGTGGCAGTCCAGGCACGGCCCCTCGCCGACCTGGAGCTGGCGGTGTTCCAGGTGCCGGGCGTCCTCGCCGGTCGCGGCCATGATCTGCAGCCGGCCCTGGGGGTCGGCCAGCACCACCCCGGCCGCGTCGACCTGCAGCAACCGGACGCACCGGTCGCAGAGCCGTATCAGGAACTCCACGATGTCGAAACCGGCCACCAGGGTGTCGGCGCATTCGACGAACGTCTCGGCCAGCTCACCGGTCCGGTCCGGCGGCCACCCGTCACGTGGGGCCATGGGTCCTCCCGAGCTCGCATCGGGTGGGTACCCGGCCCCGCACGGGATCATGTGACCGCAGCAGCCCGGATCGGCCGAACGGCGGTCGACGTTCCCGCAGCCGATTGTGTACCTACTGGAGACGACCGCTCCAGACCCCGGCGGTACATCGGCTTCGTCCACTCGATGCCGGGGCCTGGCGACCGTGCGGCCCCTGACGGAAAGGGGCCCCGTGTCGCCGTTCCGGCCGATCTGGATCGTCGACGACCACCCGCTGGTGGCGTCCTCGCTGGCCACCGGCCTGCGGGCGGCCGGTCACGACGCGCGGGTCCTCGCGGTCCCCTCCGCACCCGAGGTCGTCGCCGCGCTCGGGCCCACCACCGTGCCCGAGGTGGTGCTGCTCGACCTCGAGCTCGGGTACGACGGCACCGGCCGCCGGATCGACGGCGCCGAGCTGGTCGGGCCGATCCGGGCCGCGGGCCGGCGGGTGCTGGCGCTCAGCGACGACACCGGGCCCGAACGGATCGGGGCCGCGCTCGCCGCAGGCGCAGCCGGGGCGGTCCCCAAGTCGGCACCGTTCGGCACCCTGCTGGCCGCGCTGCGCGACACCCTCCACGGCCGCCCGGTCGTGCCGCCGGTCCGGCGCCGCGAGCTGATCGAACGGCACCTCGCCCACCGGCGCGACCGGCACCGGCTGGACGAGGCCTTCGCCGCTCTCACCACCCGGGAGCGCGAGATCCTCGAGCTGCTGGCCGCGGGCCGGCGGGCCCCGGCCATCGCGGACTCCTACGTCGTCTCGGTCGCCACGGTGCGCACCCAGATCCGGGGGGTGCTCACCAAGCTCGGGGTCAACTCCCAGATCGAGGCCGTGGCCCTGTACCACCGGCACCGGTCGGTCCGCTGAGCACGCCCGGCGGCCGGCCGGCGCTCACCCGCGCCGGGCGAGCACGACCGCGTGCGGGGTCCGCTCGCCCTCCCGCGCCGCCCGGACGGTCCGGCTGAGCACGGTGAACCCGTTGTCGCCCAGCCGGTCCGCCAGCTCGTCCGGGTCGAGCCGGTGGAAGTCCAGCCCGACCGGCTCGCCGAGCGCCTCGGCCAGGTGCAACGTCCCGGTCCCGACCTGGAACCCGAGCAGCAGCAGCCCGCCCGGGCGCAGGGCACGGGCGAACCCGGCGAGGCAGTCCGCGCGGCGCTCCGGCGGGACGTGGATCAGCGAGTACCAGGCCAGCAGCCCGGCGAGCCCCGTCGGCAGCTCCAGCAGCGACCCCACCGCGAACGGGACGCCCGCGTGCTGCTCGCGGGCGACCCGCACCATCTCGGGGGAGAGATCGATCCCGCGGGCGTCGACCCCGCGGTCCCGCAGGAACCCGGTCACGTCACCCGGCCCGCAGCCGGCGTCGACCACCGGGCCGCCCCCGCCGGCGACGAGGCGGTCCGCGAACGCCCCGAGCAGGGCGCGCTCCTCGTACCACCCGGCGAACTCGTCGCGGAAGTGATCGGCGTAGGCGCGGGCGATCCGGTCGTAGCCGGAGCGGGTCCGGGTGAGGAAGTCGGGGTTCACGTGGCGATCCTCGTACGGCCGCGGTGCGCCCCGGCGAGCGGCCGATGGTTAGCGATGCAACGGTCGGTTCGTAGGGTGAGCGCATGGAGCTGTGGGAGGTCGCGGTCATCGCCCTGGCCGGGCTGTGGGCCGGACTGATCAACACCGTCGTCGGGTCCGGGACGCTGGTGACCTTCCCCGTGCTCGTCGCGCTCGGGTTCCCGCCGGTGACCGCGACGACGTCGAACGCCATCGGCCTCATCACCGGCTCGATCACGGGTGCGGTCGGGTACCGCAAGGAATGGGTGGGGCACGGGCGCCGGCTGGCCCGCTACGGCGTCGCGTCGTTCCTCGGCGCGATCGCCGGCGCGGTCCTGCTGCTGTCGCTGCCGCCGGACGCGTTCGAGACGATCGTGCCGGTCCTCGTGGGGCTCTCGGTGGTGCTGGTCGCGGTGCAGCCGCTGCTCGCGCGGCTGCTGCGGAACCGGGAGCGGCCGGACCGGACCTCGTCGCCGGTGCTCTACCTGCTGATCTTCCTGGTCGGTGTGTACGGCGGCTACTTCACCGCCGCGCAGGGGATCATGCTGGTCGGGGTGATGGGCCTGCTCGTCGCCGACCCGCTGCAGCGGCTCAACGCGTTCAAGAACACGCTCGCGTCGGTGGTGAACCTGGTCGCCGGGGTGATCTACGCGGTCGTCGCCCCGGTCGACTGGGCGGTCGTCGGGATCATCGCGGTGAGCTCGATCGCCGGTGGCCTGCTGGGCGCGAAGGTCGGGCGGCGGCTGCCGCCGGCGCTGCTCCGCGCGGTGATCATCGTGATCGGGATCGCCGCGGTCGTGTTCCTGCTCGTGGAGTAGCCCGGCCGCGGGCGAAGTAGGCGATCGGGCCGGCGAAGTTCACCAGCGACGCCAGCGCCCACAGCCACCGCGGGCCGTTCACCTCGGACGGCGCGCGGCGGGCGAGATCCACCCATGCGGCGCCGAGCAGCCCGAACTGCGCGATCGCGGTGAGCACCACGGCGGCCCGCCCGCCGGCGCCCAGGTCGTTCCACCTCACCCTGCGGCCCATGCGCCGATCCTGGCAGGAGCCGCCCCGCACGTCACGGGGCGTTCCCGGACCGGTTCAGGCGCCGACGGCGGTGAGCGCGGCGTCGAGGGCGTCGTCGTCGCCGACGTTGCCGGGCACCACCACCTGCACGACGTCCCGGCCGCCCGCCGTCCGCAGGTCCCAGACCGAGACCCCCGCCAGCACCTGGCCGCGGACCCGGGCGGAGGTCGCGCCCAGGCCGTCCCGGGCGACCTGGGCGCCGGTGATCCCGCCCTTGGTGACGACGACGTCGACCCGGTCCCGCACCGCCGCGACCACCCCGACCAGCACCCGCATCACCGACTCCCCGTGGGCGAGGGTGTCGTGCTCGGCGCGGCGCTCGCGCTCGCTGGCCAGCGCGGCGTAGCCGGTGTCCAGGCCGGCGCCGCACCGGGCGGTGAGCGCGACCGCGGCCGCGTCCGGGTCGGCGAGCGCCGCGTCGGTGTCGACGACCGCGGGCGCCGGCCGGCGGGCCGAGGCCGCGGCGAGCTGGCGGGTGGCGGCGCCGGTGTGCGATCCGCACACCAGCAGCGTCCGGCCCGGGCCGGCGACCGGCCGGTCCAGCAGGCCGTCGCTGGTCACGCCGCAGACGGCCGCGGCGAGCGGGGCGCCGCCGCGGGCGACGACGGCGCGGCGGGGCCAGGCCGCCCGCAGCGCCTCGGCGATCCGGACGACGTCGGCGTCGTCGTGCACGTCCGGGAGGATCACCTCGCCGTCACCGGCCGCGGCCAGCACGCCGGCCAATCCGCCGGAGCGCACGACGTCGACCCCGACCGGCACCGGGGTGCGGTCGGACTTCTCGCGCACGTAGTCCGGCAGGTGCCCGTGCCGGTAGCCGAACACCGGGTCGCGGGCGAACTCGGTCTCGTGCGCGGGGACGGTCTCCCCGCCGACCCGGACCAGGTGGGTGCCGTCGACGGTGGTCCGGCCGCCGCCGGGGAACGCCGGCACGAACAGCAGCGGCGCGACCGGGTCGACGGCGGCGGCCTCGGCGAACACGTGCCCGCGCAGGGTCGAGTCGCCGCGCAGCACCAGCCGGACGTCGGCGCCGAGGCGCTCCGCGGCCGCGGTCGCCTCCGCCCGGATCCGGGCGACCAGTGCGACGGCCGCGGGCTCGGCCAGCGCCCGGGTGTTGGTGAGCAGGTACACCGCGTCGGCCCGGGTCAGGGCTTCGGTGAGCGAGCCGGCGTCCCAGGCCAGCAGCACCTCGACCCCGGTCGCGGACTGGGTCCCGGTGGGGTCGTCGTCGCAGACGACCACCTTCACCGGCCGGGTCACGGCCGCGTCTCCGCGGCGCCGTCCGCTGCGGGGGTGTCGGCGAGCAGCGCGTCGGCCCGGGCGGTGAAGAACCGGGTCGCCCACATCATCGCGGCCGCGACGAACGCGAGCACGCCCAGCGACACCACGCCCCAGGTGCCGCTCTCGGTCGGGACGACGTCGTTGATCGCGGTCCGCATGACCGGGGCGACGAAGCCGCCCAGGTTGCCGATCGAGTTGATCAGCCCGATGCCGGTGGCGGCGGCCGCCCCGGCCAGGAACGCGGTCGGGAACGACCAGCTGATCGGGCCGGCGCACAGGAACGCCGACACCGCGACCGTGATCGCGACGATGCCGAGCAGCGAGTACCCGTGCGCGCCCGCCCAGGCCGAGAGCAGGATCGCGGCTCCGGTGAGCACGAACGCGACCGTGCCCCAGTCCCGGCGGCGCCGCAGCGTGTCGGCGTGCTTGCCGACGTAGTAGCAGGCGAACAGGCCCACCGCCCACGGCACCGCCGTGACGAGGCCGACCTCCCAGCCGACGTCGCGGCCGATCAGCCCGGACACCTGCTGGGGCAGGTAGAAGGTGGTGCCGTACACGGCGACCTGCAGGCAGAAGTAGATCGCGGTGAAGTACCAGACCTTCCCGCTGACCATGGCGGGCCAGATGCCACGCGGCCCGTCGGCGTCCTTCACCGCGTTCTCGTGCTCCATCACCGCGTGCATCGCGGACTTCTCCTCGGCGGTGAGGAAGCGGGCCTTCTGCGGGGAGTCGGTGAGCAGGTAGAACGCCGCGATCCCGGCGACGACGGCGAGCATGCCCTCGACGAAGAACATCACCTGCCAGCCCAGCCACGGGGTGAACTGCTCACCGAAGCTGATCAGGCCGCCGGACAGCGGGGCGCCCAGCATCTGGCTGAACGGCTGGGCCAGGTAGAAGATCGCGAACAGCTGCACGCGGCGCTTGTTCGGGAACCACTCGGCGAGGAACATGATCACGCCGGGGAACAGCCCGGCCTCGGTGACGCCGAGCAGGAACCGCAGGATCACGAACATCGTGTCGTTCGTGGTGAACGCGAACGCGGACGCCACGAGGCCCCAGCTGATCGCGATCCGGGCCAGCCAGAACCGGGCCCCGTAGCGGGTGAGCAGCAGGTTCGACGGGATCTCGAAGAGCGCGTACCCGATGAAGAAGATGCCGGCGCCCAGCGCGAACGCGCCCGCGCTGATGCCCCGGTCGATCTGCAGGCCGTCCTCGGCGAACCCGACGTTGGTGCGGTCGAGGAAGGCGACGAAGTAGAGGATCACCAGCATCGGCATGAGCCGGGTGGTGGCCTTCTTGATGCCGGACGCCAGGTGCGGGCTGTCGAGCAGCTCGCGCGGGGCGCCGGTCTGCGGCGTCGTTGCCACGGCGGTCTCCTAGAAGATCATCACGAGCCCGGCGGCGACGAGGACGATCCCGACCGCGAGGAACGCGATCCGGGAGCGGCTCCAGCCGGGGAACGGTCGGGACATCAGTGCATGTAGAGGCCGCCGTCGACGTTCAGGGTCTGCCCCGTCACGAAGCCGGCGTCCTCGCTGATCAGGTAGGCGGCGGCCGCGGCGACGTCGCGCGGGGTGCCGATCCGGGGGAGCACCCCGTCGGCGGCCATCGCGGCCTTGCGCTCGTCGGTGAGGGTGCCGCCCATGATGTCGGTGTCGATCGGGCCGGGGGAGATCGCGTTCGCGGTCACCCCGTGCGGGCCCAGCTCGCGGGCCACCGACCGGATCAGGCCGACGATGCCGGCCTTGGCCGCGGAGTACGGCGTCTTGGAGTAGGTGCCGCCGCCGCGCTGCGCGGACACCGACGAGATCCCGACGATCCGGCCGACACCGTGCCCGACCAGCGAGCGGGCGACCCGCTGGGTGACCCAGTGGGTGCCTTCCAGGTTCACCGAGACGACCCGGCGCCACTCGTCGGCGTCGACCTCCAGGTAGGGGACCGGGGAGGAGACCCCGGCGAACGCCACCAGCGCGACGAGCTGCGGCAGCCGTTCCTCGAGGGTGTCGACCGCGGCGACGGCGGCCTCGCGGTCGGCGACGTCGGCGCCGACGCCGGCGGCGCGGACGCCGTGCGCCGCGGCGACCTCGGCCGCGGTATCGGCGGCCGCAGCGGCGTCCACGTCGACCAGGCCGACGTTCCAGCCCGCTTCGGCGAGGTGGAACGCGGTCGCCCGGCCGATCCCGCGCGGGGAGCCCGCCCCGGTGAGGATCACCGTGCGCTCGGTGGGGAAGGGGGTCATCGGTCGTCCTCCTGGGTCAGGGGTGCCGGGCCCAGCTCGTCGAGGAGCTGCTGCATCCGCGTGTAGGCCCGGTTGCGGTAGGCGACGAGCTCGGGCACCCGCTCGGCGGGCACGTCGAGGAACCCGCCGCCGGACTTGGTGCCCAGCCGGCCGGCGTCGACGTGCTCGGCCAGGGCCGGCGGGGTGGCGAACCGCTCGGGCCAGCGGCCCTGCAGCGACTCGAAGCAGAACCTGTAGACGTCGAGCCCGGCCATGTCGGCGATCGCGAACGGGCCGAAGAACGGCAGCCGGAACCCGAACGTGGTGCGGACGATCGTGTCGACGTCCTCCGCGCTCGCGACGCCCTCGTCGACCAGCTGGGAGGCCTCGGAGAACAGCGCGTACTGCAGACGGTTGAGGACGAAGCCGTCGGCGTCGGCGACCCGGGCCGGGTGCTTGCCGGTGGCGCGCACGACGTCCTCGACGCCGGCGACGACCGCCGGGTCGGTGCCCTCGTGGGTGATCACCTCGACGCCCGGGATGAACGGGGCCGGGTTGGAGAAGTGCACGCCGAGGAACCGCTCCGGGCCCTTCACCGCCTCGGCGATCCGTCCGATGAGGATGGTGGAGGTGTTCGAGCCGATCACGGCGTCGGGTGCGGCGGCCGCGGAGACCCGGCGCAGGACCTCGTGCTTGATCTCGATCTTCTCCGGGACGGCCTCCTCGACGAAGCCGGCGCCGTCGACGGCGGCCTCGTAGTCGTCGGCGGCCGTGACCCGGGACGCGACGGTGTCCGGGGCGTGCGCCGGGAACAGGCCGTCGGCGGCGAACCGTTCCGCCTCGGCGATCAGCCGTTCCCGGTTCGCCCGGGTCACCTCGGCGTCGACGTCGGCGATCCGCACCTCGGCGCCGGCCAGGGCGAGGACCTGGGCGATGCCGCCGCCCATGTACCCGCTGCCGATCACCGCGAACGTGCGGCCGGTGAGTTGTCCGGTCATGGTGGCCTCTCTCGGCTCGGTCAGGGGCGGGGGAGCAGGGTGCGCAGGTAGTCGCGGTTGGTGGCGCAGACGCCGAGCGAGTCGCCGCCGTACTGCTCCATCAGGAACGGGCCGCGGAAGCCGAGCGCGACGGCGTCGCGGACGACCTGCCGGTAGTTGATGAGCCCGAGCTGCAGCGAGGTCGGCGTCGAGGTGGACCAGGAGCCGTCGGCGGCCTCGTCGCGGGCGTAGTTCTTCACGTGCCAGTAGTTGGCGTACGGCAGCGTCTTGGCGTGCATCTCGCGCCAGTCCTCGATCGGGCGGTGCAGGCGCACGAGGTTGCCGATGTCGGGGTTGAGGCCGACGTTGGGCAGGCCGATCTCCTCGATCAGCTGCACGGCCGAGTCGGCGGTGCCGAGGTAGGTGTCCTCGTACATCTCCAGCGACATCGGCAGGCCGGCGTCCTGGGCGTGCTTGCCCAGCTCGCGCAGCCGGGCGACGGCGAACGCGCGGGTGTCGGCGTCGTCGGGGTCGCGCCAGCCGGGCGCGGTCCAGAACCACAGCGCCCGCTTCTGCGCGGCGGAGAACGGGTGGTGCAGCCCGGTGGAGAACACGTCCATGCCCATCTCGGCGGCGGCGTCGATGGTGCGGTGGGCGTAGTCGAGGTTGCGGTCCTCGTGGCCCGGCTGCAGCACGCTCTGCCGCTGCACGTGCACGGAGATGATCTTGACGCCGTGCTGCTCGGCGACCGCGAGGAGCTCGGCGCGCCGGACCGGCTCCAGGTCGGCCGGGCGGATGTGGGAGTCGGCGAGCTCCAGCTCGGTGAAACCGAGCGCGGCGACCTCGGCGAACACCGCGTCCCAGCGCTCGGCCGGTGCGTCGTGCAGGGCGACCCCGTCCGGGCCGACCGGGGCGAAACCGTGCATGCACACGGCGATCGGCCAGGTCTCCGCGGTGAGATCCGGGGTGGGGGGCATCAGCGGCTCCTTCAATCGTGCTCTTTGATAGATCCTATAGGATCGAGTATCGGAGTCAACCGTTCGGGCGGCCGTGCTCCGGGGGTCAGGTGCCGGTCTCGAAGCGCAGCGAGCGCTCCCGGACGTTCTCCAGGTGACGGTGCAGCGCCGTGACCGGGGCCTCGAGATCGCCGGTGGCGAACGCGTCGACGACGGCCGCGTGCTCGGTGACGGCCTCCTCGACGTCCGGGACGCCCTGCAGGGCGGTCTGGCGCATCCGGTGCACCTGGGCGCCGAGCGTCTCGGACATCTGCCGCAGGTAGCGGTTGCCGCTGTGGTGCAGCACGACGTCGTGGAACGCGGTGTCCGCCGCGAAGTACTCGGCGGTCAGTGCGGGGTCGACCCGGCCCTCGGCGAGGGCGGCGGCGACCGCGGAGCCGGCCCGGGCGTGCCGCTGCTGGGTCGCGCGCAGGTCGTCGAGCATCTCCGGGGTGGCCGGTGCGGCCATCCGGGCCGCCGTGGTCTCCAGCATCAGCCGGGCGTCGAACAGCTCGGCGAGCTGGTCGGCGCCCAGCGGCGGCGCGACCCGGTAGCCCTTGAGCGCCTCCCGGGTGACCAGCCCGGTCCGTTCCAGCTGGACCATCGCCTCGCGCACCGGGGTGGGGGAGACGTCGAGCTCGCGGGCGATCGTGTCGATGCCCAGCCGGGTGCCCGGCTCGAGCCCGCCGGAGAGCAGCAGTTCGAGGATCCGCTCGTAGACGTGGTCGCGCAGGCCGCGCCGCTCGATGCCGCCGCGCAGGCCGGACCTCGTGCTCACCGGGCGCCTCCGCTCGTCGTGGTCGACAGTGCTTCGTCCAGGATGGCGGTAACCGCGGCCGGATCGTGCGCGAACCGCCCGAGGAACATCCCGTCGACGGCGCCGGCGATCTCCGGGAGCAGGCCGGGCCCGGCGCTCCCGCCGTAGATGACCCGGGTGTCCGGCAGCCCGGCGAGGTGTGCGCGCAGCGCCGAGCCGACCGCGCGGACGTGCGCGACCGGCGCCGGCTCCGGGGCGCCGATCGCCCACACCGGCTCGTAGGCGACGACCAGCGGGCCGTCGAGGCCGGCCGCGCGGGCCGGGGCGAGGGCGCGGTCGACCTGGGCCCGGACCTCGTCGGCGGCGTGCGCGGAGTGCTCGGTCTCGCCGACGCACAGCACCGGCGTGAGCCCGTTGCGGCGCGCGGCGAGGACCTTGGCCGCGACGACGTCGTCGGTCTCGCCGAAGTGTGCGCGGCGTTCGGCATGGCCGATCTCGGCCAGCGTCGCGCCGAGCTCGGCGAGCACGGCGCCGGACACCTCGCCGGTCCATGGGCCCTCGTCGTGCACCGCGACGTCCTGGGCGCCGACCGCGATCCCGGCCGGCCCGGCGATCTCGAGTGCCGCCGGGACGGTCGGGAACTGCGGCAGCGCGAACAGCCGCACCAGCCCGGAGGTCACGGCCTCGTGGGTGGCGGCGGTCGCGGCGACCGTGCGCAGCCAGTCGAGCGTGCGGGCGTGCGAGAACCAGGTCTTGAAACTGATGCCGATCAGCACCGGGGGTCCTCCCGGAGCCGTTCCCCGGCCGTCCGCACGACGAGCGCGAAGGAGACCGCGCCCGGGTCGGGCGTGCCGATGCTGCGGTCCCCGTGCGACCGGGCCCGGCCCAGCCGGGCCGCCAGCTCGCGGGTCCCGTCGGCGGCGTCCGTCGCGAGCCGGGCCGCGGCGTCCCAGGCGGCGGCGAGGTCGTCGCCGGCGTCGACGCGCTCGGTGAACGCGCGGGCGAACGGCACGATCGCGTCGACCATGGTCTTGTCGCCCACGGCGGCCCCGCCGGCCCGTGCGACCGCCTGCTCGGCGGCGCGGACCCCGCCGGCCACGGCGCGGGCGTCCGGGGCGTCGTCGTCGCCGAGCGCGGTGCCGAGGGCGTCGAGCATCGCCGCCCAGATCGCGCCGGAGGTGCCGCCGGCGCGGTCGCCCCAGGCGTCGGCGGCCCGGCGCAGGACGGTGCCCGCCCCGGCGCCCTGCCCGGCCGCCCCGGCCGCGGCGTCCCGGGCGGCCCGGCCGCCGCGCTGCATGCCGATGCCGTGGTCGCCGTCGCCGGCGACGCGGTCGAGCCGGCCGAGCTCGTCGGCGTGCGCGTCGAGTGCGGCGGCCACGTCGTCGAGGACGGCCGCGATCCGGGCCCCGCAGGCCTGCGACGCCGGGCTCCCCTCGGTGATTGTGCCGGGTGCGGCCGGGCCGGCCCCGGTGGTCGCCCCGGACGCGGCAGGGATGACGGCGCCCTGCCCGCCGACGGCGCCGCGCCGGAAGGCCGGGGTGTCGCACGGCGCGGTCCAGAGGCGCTCCAGCTCGCCGGGGACGTCGTCGTCGAGCCACAGCAGGGTCAGCGAGGCGCCGGGCATGTCGAAGCTGGTGCAGAACTCGCCGACCTCGGGGTCGACGACCTCGAGCCCGGCCTCGCCGAGCAGCCGGTGCACGGTGCCGTAGACGACGAACAGCTCCTCGTACTTGACCGAGCCCAGGCCGTTGAGGATCGGGACGACTCGGGCCCCGGCGCCGTCCGGGACCTCCTTGAGCAGGTTGGAGACCAGCAGCTCGGCCAGCCCGGCCGCCGTCGGGACGTCGGTCTCGTCGATGCCGGGCTCGCCGTGGATGCCGAGGCCGACGCCCATCCGGCCGGCCGGGACGTCGAACAGGGGCTCGCCGGCACCGGGCAGCGTGCAGCCGCCGAACGCGACACCGAGCGAGCGGGTCCGCGCGTTGGCCAGCCGCGCGACCCGCTCGACGCCGTCGAGGTCGTAGCCGGCCGCGCAGGCCGCGCCTGCGACCTTGAAGACGGTGAGGTCGCCCGCGATGCCGCGGCGCCGGTGCCGCTCGTCGGGGCCGGCGCTCCACACGTCGTCGGTGACGACGACGGTCCGGCAGTCGACTCCCTCGGCGCGCAGGCGTTCCTGTGCGGCGTCGAAGTTGAGGACGTCGCCGGCGTAGTTGCCGTAGGACAGCAGCACCCCGCGTCCCTGGTCGGCCGCCGCGGCGACCGCGTGCACCTGCTGGGCCGACGGTGAGGCGAACAGGTTGCCCATCGCCGCGCCGTGCGCCAGGCCGGGCCCGACCAGGCCCGCGAAGGCGGGGTAGTGGCCTGAGCCGCCGCCGACGACCAGCGACACCGTCGGCTCCGGGCTCGCGGTGCTGCGGACCACGCCCCCGGGCACCGCGCGCGCCCAGCGGGCGGAGGCGGCGGCGAACCCGGCCGTCATCTCGGCGGCGAACTCGCCGGGGTCGTTGAACAGGCGCGTCATCGCGGTCCTCTCGTCACGGGGTGCGGGCAGGTGAATCCTATAGGAAATTGGAAGAGGGTGCAGCTGGTGGGTCGCGAGCGCCGGCCACCGCGGCGCGGCACTCGGCTCGCGTACTCGCGGTCGCCCGGGGTGCCGGACGGGGGGAGCGGCGCGGTGCGCTCCGTCTCGCCCGCGCCCGGATCGCCGCGGGAGAAGGTGTGGGGTGAGGTGCACGTTCTCGCCCGAGACGGGGCGACACCGTGCAGATCACCAGCGGAATCGTGGAGCGTGATGGGCGAGCGTCTTGTCGATCTGCACGTTCGTGCCCGGGGCGGGGCAGAAGCGTGCTGATCAACTGGGAGGCGCCGGCCGGGACGCACGTTCTCGCCCTGGCGGGGGCGGAAGCGTGCAGATCGACAGGGCGGCGTTCGTCGATCTGCACGGTCTCGCCCTGGCCGCGGCGAAAGCGTGCAGATCAACGAGGATGCGCCGGTCGAGACGCGCGTTCTGGCCCCGGCGCGGGCCGGATCGTGCAGATCGACGGCGGTGGTTCGGTCGAGGCGCGCGTTCTCGCCCTGCCGGGGGCGTCCGAGAGTTGATCGACACTCGGCCGTGCCCATGATGTCAATGAATCATTGACACCAGCGTTTCGTCAACCAAACGACGACGACCCCGGCCGCCTCGACGACGGACGCCGCCGGAGGGGAGCGGCCGCCGGAACACGGCACGGACACGGCGGACGTCCGCCCACTCCGCTTTCACGGCCGTCACACGGCCCCCGCGATGGGATGGCACGGTGAGCACGACTCCGTCGCAGGACACCGTCGGCACGCCGACCACCCCGGCCCACGACGCCGAGCGGCTCGAACGCGCGGTGCTCGAGGTCAAGCGCGTGATCGTCGGCCAGGACCGGCTGGTCGAGCGGATGCTGGTCGGGCTGCTGGCCCGCGGGCACCTGCTGCTGGAGGGCGTCCCCGGGGTCGCGAAGACCCTCGCGGTGGAGACGTTCGCCAAGGTCGTCGGCGGCAGCTTCGCCCGCCTGCAGTTCACCCCGGACCTGGTGCCCGCCGACATCCTCGGCACCCGCATCTACCGGCAGGGGCGCGAGGAGTTCGACGTCGAGCTCGGCCCGGTCGTCGCGAACTTCGTGCTCGCCGACGAGATCAACCGCGCCCCGGCCAAGGTGCAGTCGGCGATGCTCGAGGTGATGGCCGAGCGCAAGCTGTCGCTCGGCGGCCGGGACCACCCGATGCCGGACCCGTTCCTGGTCCTCGCGACCCAGAACCCGATCGAGAACGAGGGCGTCTACCCGCTGCCCGAGGCGCAGCGCGACCGCTTCCTGTTCAAGCTGCTGATCGAGTACCCGGGCGTCGAGGAGGAGCGGGAGATCATCTACCGGATGGGGGTGACCCCGCCGGAGCCGGCGCAGATCCTCAGCCCGGCCGAGCTGGTGCGGCTGCAACGCACCGCCGGTGACGTGTTCGTGCACCACGCCCTGGTCGACTACGTCGTCCGGCTGGTGGTCGCGACCCGGCTCCCGGGCGAGCACGGCCTGACCGACGTCGCGTCCTGGATCGCCTACGGGGCCTCGCCGCGCGCGTCGCTGGGCATCGTGGCCGCCGCCCGTGCCCTGGCCCTGGTCCGGGGCCGGGACTACGTGCTCCCGCAGGACGTGCTGGAGGTGGCTCCGGACGTGCTGCGGCACCGCCTGGTGCTGTCCTACGACGCCGTCGCCGACCAGGTCCCGGTCGACCACCTCGTCTCCCGGGTGCTGCAGACCGTGCCGCTGCCCCAGGTCAGTGCCCGCCCGGCAGGTGGCCCGGCGTGACCGCGGAGCGGCCGCCCGCTCCGGGGGACGGGACCACCCCCGACCTCGTCCGGCTCGAGGCGTCGCTGCGGACGATGGAGCTGGCCGTCCGCCGCCGGCTGGACGGCCTGCTGCAGGGCAACCACATCGGGCTGCTGCCCGGGCCGGGCAGCGAGCCGGGGGAGGCGCGGCCCTACCAGCCCGGCGACGACGTCCGCCGGATGGACTGGTCGGTCACCGCCCGGACCACGGCCCCGCATGTCCGGGAGACGGTCGCCGACCGCGAGCTGGAGACCTGGGCGGTCGTCGACCTGTCCCGCAGCCTCGACTTCGGCACCGCCGACACCGACAAGCGACACCTCGTGCTGGCCGGGCTGACCACCGTCGCCCAGCTCACCACCGGTGGCGGGAACCGGATCGGCGCGGTCGTCGCGACCGGGGAGCGGACCGTCCGGCTGCCCGCCCGGGCCGGGACGGTGCACGCGCGCGGCCTGGTGCGGCGGGTGGCGGCGACACCGGCCGCCCCGGAGGGGGTCCGCGGTGACCTGACCGGCGCGCTGGACCAGCTGCGCCGCCCGCCGCGGCGCCGCGGGCTGGTCGCGGTGCTGTCCGACTTCCTCGGCGCGCCGGTGTGGGAGCGGTCGCTGCGTGCCCTGTCGGCGCGGCACGACCTGCTCGCGATCGAGGTCGTCGACCCGCGGGAGCTCGAGCTGCCCGACGTCGGGACGGTCGTGCTGGCCGACCCGGAGACCGGGCGGCAGCGCGAGGTGGAGACGACCCCGCTGCTGCGCCGCGAGTTCGCCGCGGCCGCGTCCGCGCACCGCGACGAGGTGGCGGCGGCGCTGCGCCGGTGCGGTGCGGCGCACCTGACCCTGCGGACCGACCGGGACTGGGTGGCCGACGTCGTCCGGTTCGCGGTCGCGCGCAAGCACTCCTGGTCCGGCGGGCGGGAGCGGGGGAGGCCGGCATGAGGTTCGCGACGCCGTGGTGGCTGCTGGGCCTGCTGATCGTCGCCGCGATGGCCGCCGGGTACGTGTGGCTGCTGCGGCGCCGGCGCCGCGACGTCGTCCGGTTCACCAACCTCGAACTGCTGGAGACGGTCGCGCCGAAGCGGCCCGGCCGCTGGCGGCACGTGCCCGCCGTCGCGCTGATCGCCGCGCTCGCCGTGCTCACGGTGGCCCTCGCCGGGCCGCAGGCGCTGGCCAAGGTCCCGCGCAACCGGGCCACGGTGGTCCTGGTGATCGACGTCTCGCTGTCGATGAAGGCCACCGACGTCGCGCCGACCCGGCTGGCCGCCGCGCAGTCCGCGGCGAAGCAGTTCGCCGACCAGCTGACCCCGGGCGTCAACCTGGGCCTGGTCTCGTTCGCCGGGACGGCCGCGGTGCTGGTGTCGCCGAGCACCGACCGCAACGCGGTGAAGAATGCCGTCGACAACCTGCAGCTGGCCGAGTCGACCGCGACCGGCGAGGCGATCTTCACGGCCATGCAGTCGATCGACACGTTCTCCCGCTCGCTGCAGGGCGGCCCGGACCAGCAGGGGGTCCCGCCGCCGGCCCGGATCGTGCTGCTCTCCGACGGCACCCAGACCGTGCCCGGGCCGGACGGCGAGAACGAGCCGCGCGGCTCGTTCACCGCCGCGTCCGAGGCGCAGAAGCGGGGCATGCCGGTGTCGACGATCTCGTTCGGGACCGGCTACGGCACGATCGAGCTCGACGGCGGGCGCACCCCGGTCGCCGTCGACGACGCGGCGATGGAACGCATCGCGACGCTGTCCGGCGGCCGGTTCTTCACCGCCGCCACCGAGTCCGAGCTGCGCGCGGTCTACTCCGACCTGTCCGAGGAGCTCGGCTACGAGGAACGCGAGGTCGACGCGAGCCGGCCCTGGATGATCGGCGGGTTCGTCCTGCTGCTCGGCGGGCTGGGCGCCGGGGTCCTGCTGGGGCGGCGCCTGCCGTGACCGGCGGGCACCCGCGTGCGTTAGGTTCTGGCCCCGTGGGACGCAGCGTGCTCGTGACCGGAGGCAACCGCGGCATCGGGCTGGCGATCGCGAGAGCGTTCGCTGCCCAGGGGGACCAGGTGGCGGTGACGTACCGGTCCGGGAAGGACGGCCTGCCGGACGACCTGCTGCCGGTGCGCTGCGACGTGACCGACGCCGAGTCGGTGGACGCCGCGTTCTCCGAGGTCGAGGCCGCGCACGGCCCGGTCGAGGTGCTCGTGTCGAACGCCGGGATCACCGACGACGGCCTGCTCATGCGGATGGGCGAGGAGTCGTTCACCAAGGTCGTCGACGCGAACCTGACCGCGGCCTACCGGGTCGCCAAGCGGGCGTCGCGCGGGATGCTGAAGGCCAAGGCCGGCCGGATGATCTTCGTGTCGTCGGTGGTGGGGCTGTCCGGCTCGGCCGGCCAGGTCAACTACGCGGCGTCCAAGTCCGGGCTGGTCGGCCTGGCCCGCTCCGTGGCCCGCGAGCTCGGCAGCCGCGGCATCACCGCGAACGTGGTGGCCCCCGGGTTCGTCGACACCGACATGACCCGCGCGCTCGGCGAGAAGCGCCGCGACGAGATCCTCGGGACGATCCCGCTGGCCCGCTACGCCGACCCCGACGAGGTCGCCTCGGTCGTCACCTTCCTCGCCTCGCCGGGCGCCGGCTACGTCACCGGGGCGGTCGTCCCGGTCGACGGCGGCCTCGGCATGGGCCACTAGCCCGCAACTCCAGATCTCGAAAGGACGTCATGGGACTGCTCGACGGCAAGCGGCTGCTGATCACCGGTGTGATCACCGACGCCTCGCTGGCCTTCCACTCCGCCAAGATCGCCCAGGAGCAGGGCGCCGAGGTGGTGCTCACCGGGTTCGGCCGGATGCGCCTCGTCGAGCGGATCGCGCAGCGGCTGCCGAAGCCCGCACCCGTCGTCGAGCTGGACGTGGCCGACCAGGAGCAGCTGGACACCCTCGCCGAGCGCATCACCCCGCACCTCGGGGACGAGCCGCGGCTCGACGGCGTGCTGCACTCGATCGGCTTCGCCCCGCCCGGCGCGCTCGGCGAGGGCGCGTTCCTGTCCGCCGAGTGGGCGGACGTCGCCACCACGATCCAGGTCAGCGCGTACTCGCTGAAGTCGCTGGCGGTGGCGTGCAAGCCGCTGCTCGGGCCGGGCTCGTCGATCGTCGGGATGGACTTCGACAACCGGCAGGCCTGGCCGGCCTACGACTGGATGGGCGTCGCCAAGTCGGCGCTGGAGTCGGTCACCCGCTACCTGGCCCGGGACCTCGGCCCGGACGGCATCCGGGTCAACCTCGTCGCCGCCGGCCCGGTGAAGACGATGGCCGCCAAGTCGATCCCCGGCTTCTCCGCGTTCGAGGACGTGTGGGACTCCCGGGCCCCGCTCGGCTGGGACATGAACGACCCGGTGCCGGTCGCGAAGACCGTCTGCGCGGTCCTCTCGGACTGGATGCCGACCACGACCGGCTCGATGGTGATGGCCGACGGCGGGGTCCACGCGGTCGGTGTCTAATCGGGGGGTGGAGTTCGACGCGATCCTGCTGCTGTCCTTCGGCGGCCCCGAAGCCCCCGGCGAGGTCCGCCCGTTCCTGGAGAACGTGACCCGGGGCCGCGGGGTGCCGCCGGAGCGGCTCGACGCCGTCGAGGAGCACTACCAGCACTTCGGCGGGGTCTCGCCGATCAACGCGCGCAACCGGGAGCTGGTCGCGGCGATCGCCGCCCGCACCGAGCTGCCGGTGTACTTCGGCAACCGCAACTGGCACCCGTTCGCCGAGGACACGGTGCGCACCATGGCGCGGGACGGGATCCGGTCGGCGCTGGTGTTCGCGACCAGCGCCTACGGCGGCTACTCGGCCTGCCGCCAGTACCACGAGGACATCGCCCGGGCCCGGGCCGCCGTCGGCGACGGCGCACCCGAGCTGGTCAAGCTGCGGCACTTCCACGACCACCCGGACTTCGTGCGCGCCAACGCCGACGCGATCCGCGCGGCGGTGGCGCGGCTGCCCGCCGAGCAGCGCGACCCGGCCCGGCTGGTGTTCACCGCACACTCGATCCCGACCGCCGCCGACGCCGCCGCGGGCACGCCCGCCGACGGCGGGCACCGCTACTCCCGGCAGGTGGCGGAGGCGGCGGCCCTGGTGGCCGCCGAGCTGGGCGTGGACGACTTCGACGTCGTCTGGCAGTCCCGGTCGGGCCCGCCGCAGGTGCCGTGGCTGGAACCGGACGTCGTCGACCACATCGACGACCTGGCCGCCAAGGGGGTCCCGGCGGTCGTCGTCGCCCCGGTGGGGTTCGTCTCCGACCACGTCGAGGTCATCTGGGACCTGGACAACGAGGCCGCCGAGCGGTGCGCCGCGCACGGCATGGGCTTCGCCCGGGCGGCCACGGCCGGGCCGGACCCGCGGTTCGCGGACATGGTGATCGAGCTGGTCCGGGAGCACACCGGCGGGTTGCCCGCCCGCAGGCTCGGCGCCGTCCCGGCCGCCGGGTGCACCCGCAACGGCGCCCCGTGCGCGGTCGACTGCTGCCTGCCGGCGCGCCGGCCGGCCTGATCTCCCGGGGGCCGTGGAGGTCCCTACCGGTCACGCTCCTGCGCGAGCACCTCGTGGAGCAGCTCCACGATCTGCTGCTGACCGGCCGCGGCCTGGTCGAGCCGGCCACGCAGCTCGGCGAACCCGGTGCCCATCCCGTCCTCGATGTGGTAGAGCCGCCGTTCGAGCCGGGCGAAGCGCTCCTCGAGGTGCGCGAAGCGGGCCGCCGACTGCTCCCCGAGGCCGGTGACCCCCGAGCGGGTCGCGTCGAGCTTGCGCCCGACCTCGGCGAGGTCGCGGTCGCGGGCCGCGGCCAGGTGGCGGGCGGCCGTCGCGTCCGCGGCCACGGCCTCGACGCGTGCCTCCAGCGCGGCGAGCCGGGCCTCGAGGTCGGACGGTCGCGACATGGTGGGCAGGATAACGAGCCGGGGCGGTCCCGCGTCAGGTCCGGACGATCCGGGCCAGGTGGGCGGGCACGTCGACCCGGGTCCCGGCCGGCTCCCCGTACGACGCGGCCAGGTCCGCGGTGACGACACCGCGGTAGGTGGACCGGTCGAGGGCCTCGACCGTCCACCCGGGCCCGGCGAACGCCGCCCGGATCTCCGCGGCGTCGATCACCGGTCCGAACTCGGCGGCCGCACCGGTCCGGGCGAGCGCCAGCAGGTGCACGACGCCGCCGGGGCGCACGAGTCCGGCCAGCGCGTCGGCGTACCGGGCCTGGTCGCCGGGGTCGAACACGTGGAACAGGGCGCTGTCGAGGACCGTGTCGAACGTGCCGAGCCCGGCCGGGGCGAGTGCGTCGGCGACGGTGAACCGGGCGGCCACGCCGGCCGCCGCGGCGCGGGCCCTGGCCCGCTCGACGGCGGTGGCGGAGCCGTCGGCGCCGAGCACGTCGTACCCGAGGCGCGCCAGGTGGATGGTGTGCTCCCCGGTGCCGCAGCCCAGGTCGAGGACGGTCCCGGTGAACGCGCCGTCGCGGGCGAGCGCCACCACGGCGGGCTGCGGCTCGTCGATCACCCAGGGCGGGTCGCCGTCCCGGTAGGCCTGCTCGAACCGGGTGACCGGTGGGGTGACGTCCATCTGCATGCTCCTCCGTCGTCGGGTCCCGCCCAGCCTGCGAGCTGAAGTCGGCTCGAGGTCAAGCGTCTGCGCGCGGCCGTTGCGGGTCCTCCCGTTCGTCCGGGGGACCGGTGCGCTCCCGGCCGGTCTCGGTGACCAGCCCCGTCACCAGGTCGGCGGCGCTCCCGGCCCGGGTGCGCAGCGACCGGTCGTAGTGCCGGGTGGTGGCGATGCTGGCGTGCCCGACGTCGGCCTGGACGTGCTGGATCGGCGCCCCGGCCTCCAGGGCGAGCGTCACGTAGGCGTGCCGGAGCGTGTGCGGGTGCACCCGGTCGGCGACCTCGGCCAGCGGCGGCCCGGCGTGCCGGGCGATCCGGCGCAGCAGCTGGTGCAGGTCGTGCCGGGAGCACCGGCCGCCGTCCTTGGTGGCGAGCAGCGGGGAGCGGCGGGCGCCCCCGGTGCGGGCGGGCAGCGGGTCGCCGTACTCGCGGTCGCGCAGCAGCAGGTACCCGGTCAGCGCGTCGACGGTCGCCGCCCCGGGGAACACCTCGCGGACCGTGCCGCCCTTGCCGCGGACCCGCAGCACCCGCTCGCCGCCGGACACGACGAGGTCGTCGCGGTCCAGCCCGGTGATCTCGGAGATCCGCAGGCCCAGGCAGAGCAGCGCGACGTAGGCGACGGCGCGGCGGGCGTAGAGCTCGCGGTGCCGGGTGCGGTTCGGCAGCGCCGCCGCGGCCGCCCACAACGCGCGGACCTGGTCGGCCGTCAGCCGGATCGTGGGGGACGGGTCCCGGGAGGTCCCGGCCAGCCCGAGCCGCCCGCGGTGCAGCGCGGCCGGGTTCGCGTCGATCACACCGTCCTCGGCCAGGAACGCGTAGAACGCCGACACCGTGGACAGCATCCGGGCCCGGGTCCGCTTGCCGGCCCCGGCGGCGTCGAGGGCGTGCAGCCAGGTGGTGACGTGTGCGGCCGTCGCCGCCCGCGGGTCCAGCGCGTGGCCCGCGCACCAGCGGAAGTACGCCAGGTGGTGCAGCCGGCCTCGGCGGGCCGGTGGCGGCGTGCGCCCGCTGCCGGCGGCGCGGGCGGGCCGGTCGGCGCCGGTGACGGCGTCGGCCCACTCCGGGGGCAGCCCGAGCGCGTAGGCGTAGGTGCGCCGGGTCTGCGCGGCGCCGTAGCCGGCCAGCCAGCGGGCGACCAGGCCCCGCAGCGCGGCGGGGTCGTCGACGCCGGGCCAGTCGGCGTCCGGGCCGGGGTGCGGGCCCGGGAGCGCCGGCCCGGGACGGCGGGGGAGTGCGGTGAGCACCGTGAGCGCGGCGGGGTCGGTCATCGCCGACGATCGTGCCGGACCGTGGCCGGGTGGTCCGGTCCCGCCCCCGACGCCCGGGCCGCCGTTCTCACATGTGACCGGCGGTGCCGCCCCCGGTCCCGGTCCGGCCGCCGCGGAACATCTGCCCGGCGTCACCCATCCGGGTCGTGCCGAGCAACGCGAGCCCGGCCAGCAGCACCACCACGCCGGCGATGATGTTGGTCAGGAGCGCGCCGATGCCGCCCGCGGCTCCGCTGACCAGCCACAACGCCACGATGGTCCAGGCGCCGAGGATCGGGCACACCCAGGCCAGGCGGTGGGTGCTGCCGTAGGCCGCACCGAAACCGAAGCCGAGCACGGCGATCGCGAGGCCGACGACCAGGTTGTTCATCTGGAGCGGTCCGGCGAACCCGATGATCCAACCCGACAGGGCGATGTACAGCCCGGCGAGCATGATCACGCCCTCGATGAGCTGCCCGGTGGCCGTCTCGGCCGCCCGCTCGTAGCGCATCCGGACTTCTTGCAGCTCGTGCCCGCGCCGCACTTCGGCGAGGTCGGGGTGCTCCGACATGGGAGGGTTCTGTGGGGTGGACATCATGCTCACCTCCGTGCAAGACGAGTGTCCGCCTCGCACGATTGTCGACCTGCTCGCACCCGCAGGACAGAGGCAATATTCCGCGCGAGGCGACTCAGGCACCCAGCCCCAGCACCGCCACCATCAGCGGGATGAGCACGATGATCAAAAGAGCGCCGAGCACGTCGAACGACACCCCGGAGCGGATCATCTTGGTGATCGGCACCGCCCCGGAGCCGTAGACCACGGCGTTCTGCGGTGTCGACACCGGGAGCATGAACCCGAACGACGCGGCGAACGTGGCCGCGAGTGCCGGCACGAACGGGTTGACCCCCGCCGCGACGGCCACCGGGATGATGATCGGCACCACGACCGCGGCCGACGCGGTGTTGCTCGTGGTCTCCGAGACGACGATCGCCAGCACCACGGCGAAGATCGTGATCGGGACGATGCTGCTCAGCCCGAGCCCGGACGCCGCGGCGTTGCCCAGCGTCTCGGCCAGGCCGGTGTCGGCGAGCAGGGAACCGAAGATGATGCCGGTGCCGAACAGCAGGATCGTGCCCCAGTCGATCTCTGCGGCGTCCCGCCAGCGCAGGGTGAACTCCCGGTTCGCCCAGTCGGTCGGCAGCACGTACAGCAGCGCGGCCCCGAGGACGGCGACCACGCCCTCGTCGAGCCGTTCGCTGACGGCGTCGTAGACCGGCGAGTCGGCGCCGGCGACCAGCGCGACGACACCGGGGAGGATCCACAGTGCGACGGTGATGCCGAACGCGATCAGCGTGTTCTTCTCCGCCCGCGACAGCGGCCCCATCTCCGCGCGCTGCTGGGCCACGAACTCGCCGACGCCCTCGATGCGCCGGATCTCGGGCCGGTTGAGCAGCAGCAGCACGAGGGCGAGCGCCACGAACATCAGCAGGCAGATCGGGACCGCGGCGGCCATCCACTGCGCGAACGTGATCTGCCTGCCGGTGGCCTCCTCGATCAGGCCCCGGCCGATCAGGTTCGGTGGGCTGCCGACCGGCGTCAGCAGCCCGCCGACGCTCGCGCCGTAGGCCAGCATCAGCATCAGGGCCGCTCCGACGCGCAGCCGCAGCGGGTCGAAGTCCTCGGCCACCAGCCCACGTTCCTGCAGCAGCTTGGCGATCACCGCGAGGATGCCGATCGCGGTGGGCAGCAGCATGGCCACCGTCGCGGTGTTGGACACGAACGCCGAGAGCACGCACGTGATCGCGCCGAACGCGATGATCACGCCGGTCGTCGTCTGCCCCACGCGCGGCAGGGCGAGGATCCGGAACGCGAACCGCCGCGCCAGGCCGTGCTTGAGCATCGCCTGCGCGAGGATGAACGCCCCGATGAACGTGAAGATCGTCGAGGATCCGAACGGTGCCAGCGCGTCGTCGGCCGGCACCACCTGCAGGATCACGACGGCCGCGACCCCGATCAGTCCGCCGACCGGGATCGGCACCGCCTCGGTCACCCACAGGACGATCACGCCGAGCAGCACGCCGGCCAGCACCTGCTGCTGCGGCTCGATCGTCAGCGGCAGCAGCAGGAACACGATCGTCACCGCCGGGGCGAGGAACAGCCCGACCGTGCGGCGGCCCTTCTCGAACCGTTCCTCGGTGGGGGAGAGCCGCTGCTCACCGAGGCTGCGGTAGGTGGCGTGGCCGAGCAGGGCCTGGTCGACGTCGGTCCGGGTGCCCGGGCTCTGGTCGCTCATGGGCGAAGCGTGACAGGGGTCACGACCGGCGGCCACCCGGGCGGAGATCGTCGGCTCCGGCCGGGCCGGGCAGTAGGGTCGGCCCGGTCGCAAGGAGGTGCCGATGGTGGGCCTGAGCCGTCACGATCATGGCGCCGTCGGGGTGCTGGTCCCGGAGAACGGGGGCCGCTACCCGCACGGCAACTCGCTGCTGATCCGGGGGAGCGCGGAGACCGTGCTGGTCGACCCGTCGCTCGCGGTCGGGGAGCAGGGCCTGGACGGGACCGGGGTGGACGCGGTGGTCGTCAGCCACGGCCACGAGGACCACCTGGCGGGGCTGCACCGGTTCCCCGAGGTGCCGGTGTACGTCCACGAGGCGGACCTGCCCGCGGTGCGCTCGGTCGACGCGCTGGTCGAGGGCTACGGACTGCCGCGGGAACGGTCCGGGGAGTTCCGGGCCGAGCTCGTGCGCGACTTCGGGCTGGTGGACCGCCCGGACGCCACCGGTCTGGCCGACGGCACCCGGCTCGATCTGGGCGACCGCACGCTGACCGTGGTGCACCTGCCCGGTCACACGGCCGGCCACTGCGGGCTCCTGGTCGAGCCCGACGACTTCTTCTTCGTCGGCGACATCGACCTGAGCCGGTTCGGTCCGTACTACGGCGACCTGGGCAGCGACCTGTCGGCGTTCGAGGCGTCGATCGAGCAGTGCCTGCAGGTGCAGGCCCGCTGGTACGGCACGTTCCACCACAAGGGCGTGGTGACCGGCGCGGCCGAGTTCGCCGGCCAGCTGCGTGCCTACCGCGACGTGATCGGCACCCGGGAACAGCGGCTGCTGGAGTTCCTCGCCGAGCCGCGCACCCTCGACGAGATCGTCGCCCACCGGATCGTCTACCGCCCGCACGTCGACCTGCCCTGGGCGGACACCGTGGAGCGGCGGACCGCGGAGCAGCACCTGGCCCGGCTGGTCGCGGGCGGGACCGTCGAGCTCGTCGAGCCCGGGCGGTACCGGGTGGCGCGCTGAGACCGGTGACACATCCGGGACGAGCTACTTGACCTGAACTCAGCTTCAGCTCAGAGGCTGTGTCCATGAGCGAAACAACAACCGTCCACACCGTCGATCCGACTTCCTCCGGCTTCCCGGCGGCGCGCCGCCGGCTGCTGCGCCCGGCCGGCGTCGGGGCCACCGTCGTCGTGACGCTCGTCGTCTGGGCCGTCGGCGTGCTCGCCGGCGCCGACTACGTCCTCAGGGACCCGACCGGATCGGTGACCATCGGGGCAGGGACGACGGCGGCGGTCACGCTCGTCGTGTCGCTGCTGGGCTGGGCCGTCCTGGTCCTGCTCGAACGCCTCACCCGGCACGCCGCCCGGATCTGGACGGCGCTGGCCGCGGTGGTGCTCACCGCGTCGATGGTCCCGATCTTCCTCGTCGACGCCACACCCGGGACCCAGGTGGCGCTGTTCTTCGTGCACCTCGCGGTGGCGGTGCTGGTGCCCGCGTTGCTGCGCACCCGCGCCCGGTAGGGGCGGCCGACCCCGAGCCGTCTCCGGGGCGACCCCGAGGTGGCGGCGCCGGGGGCACGGCACCGTGGAGTTATGAGAATCGCAGTGCTGGTGTTGGCGGGGATCGGCGCGATCGTGGTGCTCACCGGTGTGGTGCTGCCGGTGCTGGGCTGGCTGGTCGGGTCGCTGGCGTGGCTGGCCGCGGGCGCGCTCCTGGTCGGCGGCGGGGTCTGGGCGTACCGGCGCGTGTCCGGCTCCCGGGCGCAGTCGCTGGGGCCGGGCGCGGGGCCGCGTCAGCTGCCCTGAGGATCACGGCCGCGAGAACCTACCCGGCCGGGTCGAGCAACGCGGGGTCGTCCGGGCGCACCTCGCGGGAGAGCGGGTCGTCCTCCGGGACCCCGGCGACGGTCGCGGTCCCGCACCCCCACCAGCGGACGGTCACCCCCTGCGGCTCGCTCGTGGCCGGACCCAGCGCGCCGGTCGCGGCCCGGACCGCGGGCACGGTGTGGAAGGTGCGGCTGTGGTCGCGGGTCCCGTCCACCGAGGTCACCTCGAACAGGAACAGGGCCACCTGCTCGCCGTCGGCCGGACGACCCGGCGGCCACGGGTTGTCGAGCTCACCGCCGAACGGGTTGCCGACCAGGTGGGCACGGACGGTGGGGTTCTCGGGCACGGCGGACCGCCTTTCCGGGGTGGGTGTCCGGCGCCGTCATGCGGCGGCGCCTGCCGGTTCGTCGTAGGTGACGGCCAGCTCGCCGTCGTGCAGGGACACCGAGACGGTGCCCCCGTCGGTGACCTCCCCGCCGAGCAGCGCCCGCCCGATCCGGGTCTCCACCTCGCGGGTGAGGAACCGGCGCAGCGGGCGGGCGCCGTAGACCGGGTCGAACCCCTGCTCCGCGATGAACCGCAGCGCCGCCGGGGTGACCTCCAGGGAGATCCGGCGCTCGGCCAGGCGGTCCCGGAGCTCGCCGAACATCAGGTCGACGATCTTCTCGATGTCCGGCGGGGTGAGCGGCTTGAACAGGACGATGTCGTCGATCCGGTTGAGGAACTCGGGCCGGAAGTGCGCGCGGAGGTCGGCGAGCACGGCCTCGCGGGCCTCGGGCTTGATCTCGCCGCCGCTGGTGACGCCGTCCATCAGGTACTGCGACCCGATGTTCGAGGTCATGATGATGACGGTGTTCCGGAAGTCGACGGTGCGGCCCCGGGAATCGGTCAGCCGGCCGTCGTCGAGCACCTGGAGCAGGGTGTTGAAGACGTCCGGGTGGGCCTTCTCGACCTCGTCGAACAGGAGCACCGAGTAGGGCTTGCGCCGTACCGCCTCGGTGAGCTGGCCGCCGTCCTCGTGCCCGACGTAGCCGGGTGGGGCGCCGACCAGCCGGGACACGGTGTGGCGCTCCTGGTACTCGCTCATGTCGAGCCGGATCACGTTGCGCTCGGTGTCGAACAGGTTCGCGGCGAGCGCCTTGGCCAGCTCGGTCTTGCCGACTCCGGTCGGCCCGAGGAACAGGAACGACCCGATCGGGCGCCGCGGGTCCTTGATGTGCGACCGGGCCCGGATGACGGCGTCGGCCACCAGCAGCACCGCCTCGTCCTGGCCGATCACCCGCTCGTGCAGCAGCTCGTCGAGCCGCAGCAGCTTCTGCCGCTCGCCTTCCTGCAGCCGGGACACCGGGATCCCGGTCCACCGGGAGACGATGGCGGCGATCTCGTCGGCCGTCACCACCTCGCGCAGCAGCCGGTTGCCGCCCTGCTTGCTCGCGAGGCGCTCCTCCTCGGCCTGCAGCCGCCGCTCGAGGTCCGGAAGGCGGCCGTGGCGCAGCTCGGCGGCCCGGTTCAGGTCGTAGTCGCGCTCGGCCCGTTCGGCCTCGACGCGGACGCGCTCGATCTCGCCGCGCAGGTTCTGGGCCTTGTGCACGGCCTGGCGCTCGGCCTCCCACCGGGCGCGCATGGCGGCGGCGTCGGACCGCAGGTCGGCGAGCTCGCGGCGCAGCTCCTCCAGCCGGGTGCCGCTGGCCGCGTCGGTCTCCTTGGCCAGCGCGGCTTCCTCGATCTCGAGGCGGGTCAGCCTGCGGGTGTACTCGTCGAGCTCGGCGGGCATCGAGTCGATCTCGGTCCGGAGCATCGCGCACGCCTCGTCGACCAGGTCGATCGCCTTGTCCGGCAGGAACCGGTCGGTGATGTAGCGGTCGCTCAGGACCACGGCCGCGACCAGCGCCCCGTCCTGGATCTTGACGCCGTGGAAGACCTCCAGCCGCTCGCGGAGCCCGCGGAGGATGGAGATCGCGTCCTCGACCGACGGCTGGTCCACGACGACCTGCTGGAACCGGCGCTCCAGCGCGGCGTCCTTCTCGATGTGGCGGCGGTACTCGTCGGCGGTGGTCGCGCCGATCATGTGCAGCTCGCCGCGGGCGAGCATCGGCTTGAGCATGTTGCCGGCGTCCATGGCGCCCTCGGTCGCGCCGGCGCCGACGATCGTGTGCAGCTCGTCGACGAACAGCAGGATGCGCCCCTCGGCCCCGATGACCTCGCTCAGGACGGCCTTGAGCCGTTCCTCGAACTCGCCGCGGTACTTCGCGCCGGCCACCAGCGCGCTCATGTCGAGCGCGAAGACCGTCTTGTCCTTGAGGCCCTCGGGCACGTCGCGGTGGTGGATCCGCTGGGCGAGGCCTTCGACGATCGCGGTCTTGCCGACGCCCGGGTCCCCGGTGAGCACCGGGTTGTTCTTCGTCTTGCGGGACAGGATCTGGATGGTCCGGCGGATCTCGGCGTCCCGGCCGATGACCGGGTCGAGCCGGCCGGCCGCCGCTTCCGCGACGAGGTCGCGGCCGTACTTCTCCAGCGCCTCGTAGGTGCCCTCGGGGGTCGCGGAGGTCACCCGCTGGTGGCCGCGGACGTCGGTGAGCGCCTTCAGGAAGGCGTCCCTGCTCAGCCCTGCCTCGTGCAGCAGCCGCCCGCCGGGGCCGGCGCGGCCCTCGTCGAGCATCGCCGTGATGAGGTGCTCGACCGAGACGTAGTCGTCCTTGAGGCGCCTGGCCTCCTGGTCGGCGGCGTCGAGCAGCCGGGACAGCCGCTGGGTGACGGCCGCCTGCCCGGGCCGGACGCCGGGGCCGCTGACCTTCGGACGCCGGTCGAGCTCGCGTTCGAGGGCGCCGGCGAGCCGGTCGGTGTCGACGCCCGCGGCGGCCATCAGCCGGGGGACGAGCCCGTCGGGTTGCTCGAGCAGGGCCAGCAGCAGGTGCTCGCCGTCCACCTCGGTGTGGCCGTACCGGAGCGCCTTGGTCTGGCCGTCGTGCAGGGCTTCCTGGGACTTCTGGGTGAGGCGGTCGGGGTCCACGTCAGCCTCCGGTGCGTCGTGGGCGTTGCTGCAGGGTGGCTTCGAGCTCGGCGATGCGGTCGAGAAGGTCGACGACCACACCCAGGGCCGCGTAGTTCAACCCGAGCCCGGCCCGGAGCCGCTGGATCCGGGCCACGGCGGCGAGCTCGGTGACCGGGAACCACCGGTTGCCCCGGGCGTCGGTGACGCACTCGACGAGGCCGAGGGTCGCCCACCGGTGCACGAGTTCCGGGTGGACGCCGGCGGTCTCGGCGAAGGACTCCGGGTCGAGGCGGTGCGCGCCGACGTGTCCCAGGACGAGCGGGTAGGTCATCCGGGCCTCCTTCATCGTCTCGGCTCGAACGTCGACGTGGTCGACAGCTCGCGGTAGAGGTCGCGCTCGGCCTCCGTCGGGTCGGTGGGGACGACGACGCGGACCTCGGCGTACAGGTCGCCCGCGGTGCCGCGCGGGTCCGGGATGCCGCGCCCGCGCAGGCGCAGCCGCTTCCCGCCGGCCGTGCCGGGCGGGATCTTGACCTTGGCCTCGCCGTCCGGGATCTCGAGCGCGACGGTCGCCCCCAGCACGGCCTCCCACGGCGCGACCGGCACGGTCAGCGAGACATCCCGGCCGTCGACGCGGTAGCGCGGGTGCGGGGCGAACCGCACGATCAGGTACAGGTCGCCGGGCTCGCCGCCGTCGAAGCCGCGCCCGCCCTGCCCGGCCAGCCGGATCCGCTTCCCCTCGGTGACCCCCTGCGGGATGTTCACCTCGAGGGTCTTCGGACCGTCCGGGCCGGACAGGGTGAGCGAGCGCCGGCCGCCGCGGTAGGCCTCCTGCAGGGTCAGCTCGATCTCCGCCTCCTGGTCGGCGCCGGGCACCGGGCCCCGGGCCCGCCGGGCACGCCCGCCGAACATCCCGCCGAGGAGGTCCTCGATGTCGATGTCGTCGTCGGACCAGGTGAAGGTGGAGCCGTCGCCGAACCCGCCGGTGCGCTCACCGCCCGCGCGGGCCCGGGCCCAGGTGTCGGGGTCGACGCCCTCGGGGACCGACCGGAAGTCCGCGCCGAAGGCGTCGTACCGCTTGCGGGTCTCCGGGTCGGAGAGCACGTCGTAGGCCTCCGTGATGCTCTTGAACGTGTCCTCGGCGCCCGGGTCCTTGTTGATGTCGGGGTGGTAGGAGCGGGCGAGCTTGCGGTAGGCCCGCTGGATCTCCTCCGGGCTCGCGTCCCGGCCGACGCCGAGGGTCGCGTAGAAGTCGGTGTCGTGCGTGGTGGCCATCAGCTCGGCTCCGGGGCCGCGACGACGACACCGGGCGGGCGCAGCTGGTGATCGCCGTCGCCGAACCCGGTGCGCACCGTCTGCACGATCGTGCCGGGCGCGAACTCCCCGGCCGGGACGGTGCTGACGGCCTCGTGCCGGGCGGGGTCGAAGGCCGTGCCCGGCTCGTCCTCGCGTTGCGGGAAGCCGAGCCGGGCGAGCACGGCCGCGGCCTGCTCGCGGACGGCGCGCAGGCCCTCGACGATCGCGCCCGGGTCGGACTCCGCGTGCTGCAGTGCGATGTCGAGGTTGTCGAGGACGGGCAGCCACTCCCGGGCCACCCGGGCGCGTTCCAGCTCGCGGGACCGCTCGGCGTCGCGGGCGGTGCGCTTGCGGAAGTTCTCGAGATCGGCGGCGGCGGTCCGCCAGCGGTCCTCGAGCTCGGCGATCCGCGCGCGCAGCTCGCCGGCCTCCTGGCCGTCCGCCGCGCCGGTCCCGGGGTCCGGGCCGGCTGCGGTCCCGTCGGTGCTCTGCTCGGTCATCGTCCTACTCGTGGCGTCGCTCAGGAGGTGGTGAACTCGGCGTCGACGACGTCGTCGTCGTCCGGGCCGGGGCGGCCGCCCGGGGCGCCGTGGGCGGCACCCACGTCCGGTCCGGCCGCGGCGGCCGCGAGGCCGTGCAGCACCTGCTGCAGCTCCGCGGTGAGCGACTTGATCCGGTCCAGCGGGGGGTCGGCGTCCTCGAGCAGGCTGCGGGCGTCGGCGACCAGCGACTCGGCGCGGGCCTTCTCGTGCACCGGGACGGACCCGCCGAGCTCGGTGACCTGCTTGTCGACCTGGTACGCGGCGGTGTCGAGGACGTTGCGGGCGTCGACGGTCTCGCGCAGGCGGGCGTCCTCGGCCCGGTGCTTCTCGGCGTCGGCGACCATCCGGTCCACCTCGGACGATTCCAGGTTGGAGCTCTCGCTGATGGTGATGTTCTGCTCGGTCCGGGTGGTCTTCTCCATGGCCGAGACGTTGAGGATGCCGTTGGCGTCGATGTCGTAGGTGACCTCGATCTGCGGGACGCCGCGGGGCGCCGGCGGGATGTTCTCCAACCGGAACCGGCCGAGCACCCGGTTGTCGGCGGCCTTTTCCCGCTCACCCTGCAGCACGACGACGTCGACGGCGGGCTGGTCGTCCTCCGCGGTGCTGAAGGTCTCCTTGCGCCGAGCCGGGATCGTCGTGTTCCGCTCGATCACCTTGGTCATGACGCCACCGAGGGTCTCGATGCCCAGCGACAGCGGGGTGACGTCCAGCAGCAGGACGTCCTTCGCCTCACCCTTGATCACGGCGGCCTGGACGGCGGCGCCGAGCGCGACGACCTCGTCCGGGTTGACGGTCATGTTCGGTTCCCGGCCGCCGGTGAGCCGGCGGACCAGCGCCTGCACGGCCGGGATCCGGGTGGATCCGCCGACCAGGATGACCTCGTCGATGTCGGTCGGGGTCAGCTTCGCGTCGGCGATCGCCTGCTCGACCGGGCCCCGGCAGCGTTCCACGAGGTCCTCGGTGATCTGGTCGAACGTCGAGCGCATCAGGGTGACGTTGAGGTGCTTCGGGCCGGAGGCGTCGGCGGTGACGAACGGGAGGTTGATCGTGGTCTGGCTGACCGAGGACAGCTCCTCCTTGGCCTTCTCCGCGGCCTCCCAGAGCCGCTGCAGCGCCTGCGCGTCGGAGCGCAGGTCGATTCCGGTGTCCTTCTTGAACCCCTCGGCGAGGTGGTCGACGATGCGCTGGTTGAAGTCGTCGCCGCCGAGATGGGTGTCTCCCGCGGTGGCGCGGACCTCGACCACGCCCTCACCGATGTCGAGGATGCTGACGTCGAAGGTGCCGCCGCCCAGGTCGAAGACCAGGACGGTCTCGCTCTTCTCCTTGTCCAGGCCGTAGGCCAGCGCGGCGGCGGTCGGCTCGTTGATGATCCGGAGCACGTCCAGGCCGGCGATCTTGCCGGCGTCCTTGGTCGCCTGCCGCTGCGCGTCGTTGAAGTACGCCGGCACGGTGATCACCGCTTCGGTGACCTTCTCCCCGAGGTACTTCGAGGCGTCGTCGACGAGCTTGCGCAGCACCTGGGCGGAGACCTCCTCCGGCGCGTACTGGCGGCCGCGGACGTCGAACCGGGCGGCGCCGTCCCCGCCGGCGACGACGTCGTAGGACACCGCGTCCCGCTCGCCGGCGACCTCGTCGTGCCGGCGCCCGACGAACCGCTTCGCCGAGGAGACGGTGCCCTTGGGGTTGAGGATGGCCTGCCGGCGCGCGAGCTGGCCGACCAGTCGCTCGCCCTGCTCGGTGTAGCCGACGACGGACGGCGTCGTGCGGTCGCCGTCGGCGTTCGCGACGACGGTGGGATGCCCGCCCTCCATGGCAGCGATCACCGAGTTCGTCGTACCGAGATCGATTCCTACGGCCTTGGCCACGAGGTCTCCTTGTCACGGTGCGGTCGGTCCGCGGCGCCCCGGTGGTGGGGGGTCGATGCGCGGGATCCACACGGAATGCTGTCGGGCGCAACGAATGCGACGGCCGCACGTCCGTACCTGATCGAATTCGAGCGTCGAACTGCTGCGGTCGACGGTTCCGTCCGGTCCGGGTCTACTGCGGTCCGGGACGGGTCGTCAAGCGGACTCCGGTTGTCGATCGACCAGGTGCAGCGCGATTGTGAGCCGCTCCAATCGACTTTGGTGAGCGGCACATCGACCGGTCGGTCGAACCGGGTTCGATCCCGGGCGTGCGGTGATCGCTACGGGTCCCGGGTCGACAGGCACGTCCTCCCACCGGGTGGCTGTCACGCGAACCCACCCGGGAGCCTGCGACCTCGCCCGGCGATTCGCCCGGGTGACCGATGATTCCCGGCGCCGAGCCCGGTCCACATTGGCATGCTGATCATCGCCGGCCACCTGCTGACCGACCCGCGGGACCGGGACGCCTTCGTGGCCGAGGGCACCACGGTCGTCTCGATGGCACGTGCGGCTCCCGGTTGCCTGGACTTCTGCCTGACGGCGGACACGGTCGACCCCGGGCGGGTGAACGTGTTCGAGCGTTGGGAGTCGGAAGAGGCGCTGCTGGCGTTTCGCGGTTCGGGGCCGGATTCGGGCACCGCGGCGCGGATCGTCGGGGCCGATGTGCGGCGCTACGGAGTGGCGTCGGTGGGGGAGCCGTAGTGGCAGGCGGCGTGCTGCGGTGAGCGGTCCTTCGGCGCGCCGAACGGCCGGGAGAATGGCGTGGCCACGCGCTAGAATTCGAACATGCGAGCGAAGTCGAGTGAGAACGGCGGGGACCCGGTCACGGCCGCGCTGTCCACCATGCTCGACCAGCTGTCCACGCTCGCCGACACCGACACCGACACCGACCCCGCCGGCGGGGTGACCGCGGCGACCCGGATCGACCGGATCGCGCTGCTGGAGAAACTCCGTGGCGCGGTCGCCGCCGCCCAGCACACCGAGGCGATCGGGTTCGCCCGCGCCCAGGTCGAGGACACGATCGCCCGCGGCGACGTGCACCCGGCCAGGGTGCAGCGCGGGATCGCCGACCAGATCGCGCTGGCCGCCCGGATCTCACCCACCGCCGGGTCGCGGCGGCTGGGCACCGCCCGCATCCTGCGCGCCGACCTGCCCGGCGTGCGCGGGCTGCTGGTGGCCGGGCAGATCTCCGAAGACATCGCCACCCAGGTGGTCTCGGAGACCCGGCACCTGACCCCGAAGCTGCGCCGGCAGGTGGACACCCAGATCGTCGCCGCCGGTGTCGACGGGCTGAACCCGCGCCAGGCCGCGATGAAGGTCCGCGACCTCGCCTACCAGGCCGACAAGGCCGGCTACCTGCAGCGGGGCCGCACCGCCCGCAAGGACCGCCGGGTCACCCTGCGGCCGGCCCCGGACACCATGGCCGTGCTCTCCGCCCTGGTGCCGGTCGAACAAGGCGTCGCCGCGCTGGCCGCGCTGCGCCGGCACGCCGACACCACCGTCGGGGTCGGCGACGAACCCCGCACCCGGGACCAGGTCATGGCCGACACCCTCGTCGAACGCCTCACCGGCCAAACCACCGCCGGCGATGTGAACGTCGAGGTCGGCATCGTCATCCCGGTCGACGCCCTGACCGACCCCCGCTCCCCGGCCACCGCCCAGGTCGTCGGGCACGGCCCGATCCCGGCCTGTCTCGCCCGCGAGGTCCTGGCCGGCACCAAGGGCCGCCGCTGGTGGCGACGCCTGTTCACCCGACCGGCCGGCGGACCGCTGATCGGCGCCGACCCCCGGCGCCGCTACTTCGACGGCGTACTCGCCGCGTTGATCCGGATCCGGGACGACGACCGCTGCCGGGACCCCTACTGCGGGGCACCGTGCCGCAACATCGACCACATCCACCCCGACGCACAAGGCGGACCCACCAGCTACACCAACGGCCGCGGCACCTGCGTACGCGGCAACCAGATCAAAGAACTACCCGGCTGGACCGCCGAGGTCATCCACGACGGACTCGGCACCGAACCCCACACCGTGCGGACCACCACCCCGACCGGCCACACCTACACCAGCCGCGCCGGACCCTGACCCCGCCGGAGCCGGGGGCGGCTCCAGGAGCGTCACGCGGTGCCGTGCCAGGGACGCACCCGCGGCAGCCACCGGGGGACGGCGGCACAGTAGCGCTCGTACTGCTCACCGAACCGCTCCCGCAGCACCGGCTCCTCGCGGTAGATCACGAACACCGACACCGGCACCGCCATCACCGCGAGGTAACCCAGCAGCCGGCGGCGCCCACCGAGCAGGGCCTGACCGAGCACGAGCGCGGCCAGGGCGACGTACATCGGGTTCCGGACGTGCCGGTACAGGCCGTCGACCACCAGTTCGGTCGGCGGGGCGGCCGGGACCGGCGTGCCGAGCCCGTCACGCACGAACTCGGCGAACGCGGTGGTGAGCGTGACACCCCCGGCGCCGATCAGCAGCGCCCCGGCGGCGCGCGTCACCGCGCCGCCGGGGAAGGGGCGCCGGGGTGCCGACCGGGTCAGCAACCACGGCACCACACCGGCCACCGTGCCGGGGCCGGCCACGAGGAACGCTGCCGACCCGAGTGCGGCGCGCCGCCGCCTGCGATCCGATGCCGATTCCGCCCGCATGAACTCAACATACGCTGAATTAATGGTCCGGGCCACAATCGAGGCCGCGGTCGGTGCCACCCGGCTACCCCGGGCCCCGGCACGCACAGCGACCGCCCGGGGGGAGCGTCATGGTCAGCATCGGAGATCTCGCCGGGCACGGGCCGGTGCCGGCCCGCCCTGCTGGGCCGGACGTGCCGGCGTGAGGGTCCTCGACCGCACCACCCTCAACCGGGCGCTGCTCGCTCGCCAGCTGCTGGACCGCCGGAGCACGCTGCCCGCGATCGGCGCCGTCGAGCATCTCGTCGGGCTGCAGGCCCAGGAGCCACTGGAGCCGTACGTGGGGCTGTGGTCGCGCGTCGACGGCTTCATCCCGCGCGATCTGGTCCAGCTCCTCGAGGAGCGGCACGCCGTGCGCACGCTGCTGATGCGCCGCACGTTGCACCTGGTCTCGGCCGAGGACTGCCTGCAGCTGCGGCCGGTGCACCACCGGATGCTCGTCACCCGCATGTACGGGACCCTGCGCAGGCAGCTTCCCGGTGTGGATCTCGATGAGCTCGCCGAGGCCGCCGCTCCGCACTTCACCGGCGAGCCGCGGCGGACCACCGACGTCGCGCGCATCCTCGCGTCGCGCTGGCCGGATGTGGCGAGGCGCGACCTGGCCGATGCGTTGGGCACGGTCGTCCCGCTGGTGCAGGTCCCGCCGCGCGGACTCTGGGGACGGACCGCGCCGGCGACGTGCCTCACGACGGGGAGCTGGCTCGGCCGGACGCCCGGTCCCGCGTCGACCGATCCGCTCGCCGAACTCGTGCTGCGGTACCTGCGCGCGTTCGGCCCCGCAGCGAGTGCCGACATCCGGGCATGGTCCGGCCTGACCGGACTCCCGGCGGTGATCGCCCGCCTGCGCCCGCAGCTGTGCACCTACCGGGACGAACGCGGACGCGAGCTCCTCGACGTGGAGGACGGCCCGCTTCCCGACCCGGACATCCCGGTCCCGGTGCGGTTCCTGCCCGCGTTCGACAACGCGGTGCTCGGCTACGACGACCGCAGCCGCGTCATCGACGCGCCGCATCGGGGCCTGAGCGTGCGCGGGGCGCGGTTCGTCCTGGTCGACGGCCGGGTCGCCGCAACCTGGACGAGCGGCCGGGAGACGACGCCGGATCCCGTGACGGTGACCGTCACACCCCTGCGCACACTCACCGAGGACGAGCAGGAACAGGTACGCGACGAGGCGACTCAGCTGGCCACGTTCCTCGGCGACGGCCTCCCCGGACGCGTCGTCCTGGACCGCCGTCGGTCGGCGTGAACCGGCCCGCCTACATGCGGTCGACCGAGTCGCTACCCTCGGGGCCCGCCGTCCGGCGCAAGGTCTGCGAGGCCGCCGAGTCGGAGCCGTGTTCGGGTTCCTCCTCGAGCTCCCCGTCGCGGCGCCGCGCGTCGCGGGCCGGATCGTCGTGCCGGTCGGGCGTCTCGCCCCCGCGGTCCGGGCCTTCCTCGGCGTCCTCGGGATGGGCGTCGGCCATGACATGTCACCTTCCTGTGGGGGTTGCCGCGCGCTCGGTGGGGTCGACCTCGACGCGCTCCACGAGGGTTCCCGCGGCCTGCGCGGCCCATTCACGGTCGCCGGGCTCTCCGTGACGGGCTCCGCCGCGGCGGACGGTCGTCAGCCGGCTGTGATAGCGACGACCACCGGGGCCTGGTTCATGTCGAGCACGGGCTCCCGGCTCCGTCCCGGTGGTGTCAGAGCCCGGCCATGGTGCGCCGGAGAACGACCGAGGGAGCCCGCAATGCGGAAGGTGATTGCGAACGAGTTCGTGACGCTGGACGGGGTGGTGCAAGCGCCCAGCTATGCCGACGAGGACCTCGCCGGCGGGTTCGAGCACGGTGGCTGGAACGCCCGCTACCTCGATGACGTGTCCATGCAGTGGGTGATCGACAACGTGCGAGGCGCCGGCGGCTACCTGCTCGGGCGCGGCACCTACCAGCGGTTTGCCGCCCACTGGCCGCACGCGCCGGAGGAGCAGCAGGTGCTCGCCGAGCCGATGAACACGCTGCCGAAGTACGTGGCCTCGACGACCATCGAGGAGCCGCTCAGGTGGCAGAACGCGCGGCTGCTGGCAGGCGATCTCGGTGCTGCGGTGGCCGCGCTGAAGGCGGACGACGGAGGGGACCTCCACCTCATCGGCAGCCCGGGGCTTCTCCAGACCCTGATCCACCTGGGTCTGGTCGACGAGCTCCGGCTGATGATCGACCCGGTGGTGGTGGGTGGCGGCAAGCGCCTGTTCGGCGACGACGGTGCGCTGCAACCGCTCCGGCTGGTCGACAGCCGGGTCACCGGCACGGGCGCGATCATCGCGACCTACGCCACCGGCGGTGGCTGACGCCGGGCAGCGGCCCCGGTGTGGGCGAGCACCGCCGCAGCCACCTCGGCGTGTGCCCGGCGGGGGAGCCCGGTCCCGACCCCGTCGAGGACGAGCAGGGTCGCGCCGGGGATCTCCCCGGCCAGCGCCTCCGCGTTCCCCACCGGGAAGAACGGGTCGGCCGCGCCGTGCACCACCAGTGTCGGTGCGGTGATCTCCGGCAGCCGTTCGCGCCAGCGCGGCGTGCAGTCCAGCTTCGCGAACACCGTGCTCAGCAGGCCGTTGCGCGCCGAGGCCGGGTGCGGGCCGGAGCGGTCGAGAACCGCGGCCGCGCGAGCGCGGGCCTCGGCGGCGTCGACCCCCGGCGTGCCGGCGAGGGCGCGGGCCGTGGCCACCGCACCGTCGAGGATCGACGTGCGGTCGGCCCAGTCGACCGGGGGAGCGCCGGCGAAGTGGGCCATGATCGCCGGGGAGTGCTCGGGCAGGTCCTCGTCGACGGGGCCCGGCGCGACCGGGCGGGTGCCGACCAGCACGAGCGACGCGACCCGCGACGGGTGGTCCAGCGCCAGGAGCTGCGCGATGAAACCGCCGGTCGCGATGCCCACGACGTGCGCGCTGGCGATGCCGAGCCCGTCGAGTACGCCGACGGCGTCGGTGACGAGGTCACGCAACGTGTAGCCGGGCGAGTCGGGGTCGACGGTGGTCGATCGGCCGGTGTCCCGCAGGTCGTAGCGGACGACGTACCGGTCGGTGAGCCGTTCGACGAACGCGTCGTCCCAGGTGGCGACGGTGGTGCCGATCAGCAGCAGTGGGACGTCGGTCGGCGAGCCGGTGGTGTCGACGCACAGCTCGACGTCGCCGACCGGAAGAAGGGTCTCCATGCCCCTGCAGACTGCGCGAGCGGGCCGTACTCATCGTGGCGGTGCGGACACGATCGCCTCTGCGGATCAGGCAGTCGTGGACGACCGGGTCGCGCGGATGATCCAGGCCGCCGACCTGAAGACGACACCGCCAGGTGTCCGGTGGGCGGTGATCGTGGCACGCAGGGCGTCCCGGGCGCGGGACGCAGCGGCGTCGTCGAGGCCGTCGAGCATCCAGCCGAGCAGGCCGAGGACGAGCTCATGGGCATCGTCGGGATCGGTGCCGAACCACATCGGCGCCTCGTGACCGTCGATCCGGACGTCGGTGTACCCGGCGGAGTCGAGCACGGCGCGGATGACGCCGGGATCGGCGAGGGAGAAGGGGCCGGGTGCATCGGGCGGGGGTGCCGGCGGCGTACGGCCGGCGGCGAGGGCACCGCCGAACTCGCGGATCCACTCATTCCGCTCGACCGGCTGCCACGTCAGCAGCGCGAGCCGGCCACCCGGCCGGAGGGCGCGCCCGATGTTGGCGAGTGCGGCGACCCGGTCACCGAAGAACATGGCGCTGGTCCGGCCGACGGCCACGTCGAACGCCCCGGCCTCGAAGGGGTGGACCTGCGCGTCGGCCTGGGCGAAGACGACGTTGGCGTGCCCGGTGGCCGCGGCTCGCCGGCGAGCCACGTCGACCATCGCCGAGGACAGGTCGACACCGAGCACGGAGCCGGTCGCGGCGAGGCGGGCGGCGTGCCGGGACGTGCTGCCGGTTCCGCAGCCGATGTCGAGCACCCGGTCGCCGGAGCCGATGGCGGCGGCGTCGAAGAGGGCGTCGTCGTAGGCGGCGAGGGCGCGCTCGAAATGGTCGGGGTGGGCGGCCCAGTAGCCGCCCTCGTCGCCGTCCCAGGCGCGCAGCTGGTCGAGGTTGGACGGATGGACGGGCACGGCATCGGTCGTGGTCACGGTCGGACCCCTCTGCTAATCTCCCATTGGGAGTAAAATGTCCTCCCAGAGGGAGAAGCATGTCAAGCCCCTCCTCGATGACCACGACGTCCTACGCCATCCTGGGCCTGCTGGCCGTGAAGCCGTGGCGGACGCATGAGCTGGTCCGGCAGGTCGATCACAGCCTGCGCCGGATCTGGCCGCGGGCGACCAGCAAGCTCTACGAGGAACCCAAGAAGCTGGTCGCCCACGGCTACGCCCGGGCGGCCGACGACTCCGTCGGCCGCCGTCCCCGCACCCGCTACACGATCACCGCCGAGGGGCGCCGGGCGCTCGCCGCCTGGCTCTCGGAACCCGGCGAGGGGCCGGTGCTCGAATGCGAGCAGCTCGTCAAGGTCCACCTCGGCGACCACGGCACCAAGGCCGACATCGTCGCCAACCTGGAGGCGATGCGGTCCTGGGTGCTCGCCCAGAACGAGGAGAACCTCGCCACCGCCCGGGCCTACCTCGAAGGACGTGGCGCCTTCCCCGAGCGTGCGGCACTGAACCAGCTCCCCGGGCGCTTCCTGACCGAGTACTACCTGATGGTCGCCCGCTGGGTCCGGTGGGCGACCGACGTCGTGGAGGCCTGGCCCGACGACGTCACCCGGGCCCCGTTCGACGTGGCGGCCGCCGAGGAAGGGGTGCGACTGGCCCAGGACGTCGTCACCCTCCTCGAGCGTGACACCGTCTCATCGTGTCTCCCAAATCGGTCGCAGGACGGTGCGGAGCCGAGTTCGGCGGCCCTCCCCGCCGTGCTGACCGACGCCCAGTGGGCACGCCTTGCGCCACTGCTCCCGTCGTCCGCGGGGCGTCGCGGACGGCAGTTCCGTGACGACCGGCGTGTGGTCGAGGGGATCCTCTACCGGTTCCGGAACGGGTTGCCGTGGCGCGACGTGCCGGCCGGGTTCGGGCCCTGGCAGACGTTGTGGAAGCGGTATCGCCGCTACCGCCGCGACGGCACCTGGGACCGGGTTCTCGCTCCGCTGCTGGCCGACACCGTCGGAGTCGAGTGACCGCGCCCGGCGTCACGCCGATCGGATCACGGCGAGCCGGTCCACCAGCAGCTCCTGGGACCGCTACCACTACCTCCGCGTCGCCGTCATCATCGCCGCCTTCGCCCTGCTGGCCGCCGCGCTCGCCTGATTCCCGTGTGGACTCGCTGGGTGCGCCTCGTTCCGCCCGCCGGACCGCGATGGTGGCGCGCTCGCCGTCCGGTCTGCGCATCAAGTCGCCCGCCGTGGTGTCGCGGCGGACCGGCCCGGCGTCGGGGCGCCGGTGGTGCCCGCCGGTCCGCGCCGCGCGACGGAGAGGACTCGCAGGACGAAGCCCGGTGCGAGCAGGGCCTCCGGGGCACGCACCATCGCGATCACCTCGTTCAGCCGGAGGGCAACGGCGTCGTCGTGCTGGGCGGCGATGGTCACCCGGTCCATGTAGCGGTTGAGGAGGTCCGTCCCGGGTGGCTTGGGCCCCGTCGTGCCCTCGTAGACGAAGTCTCCGCCGACGGCGACCGACCACGGGCCGGCCACGACCCGGCCGACCGACCGCAGGTACCGGCGGGTGAAGGCGCGGTCCACCGCGCCGGAGCGGTCGAGGCATGCGCCGAGAGCGTCGGCCTGCAACACCGCCGAGGTCATGCCCTGGCCGTAGATGGGATCGAAGCTGCAGACGGCGTCGCCGAGGGGCGCCCAGCCGATGGGGACGCGGCGCATGCGCTCGACGTGTCGTCGCTGGTTCGCACGGAACCGGTGGGTCGCCCGCGCGCCGACCGGTTCGGCCGTTTCCATGATCTCGGCGATCACCGGGGAGGGCATCGATCGCGCGTAGGCCAGCCGCTCGGTCTCGCCGGTGGGCGGTGACTCGCCGTTGAGGCCGCCGAGGAGCACGATCCACCGGTCGCCTTCCACCGGCAGCGCCATGGCCAGCCGCCTGGCGGCCGGTTCGTCGATCACGGCCGCGGCCTTCCAGCCCCGGTGCGGATCGTCGCCGCGCCGGTACACCTGGGACACGTAGCGGGTGTCGACCGCGACCACCGAGGTCGGCGGTGCGGTGAATCCCAGTGGCGCCAGCCACGCCAGGCTCCTGGCCTGCCGGCCGGTGGCGTCGATCACCAGATTGCAGCCTGCGGTCGTGCCGTCGTCGAGCTGGACGCCGGTGATCCGGGCCCCGCCGGTGTCGGTGTGCAGGCCCGCGACGGTGGTGCGGTCGCGGACGGTGACCCGGGGGAGGGCCTCGACGCGCGTGCGGACGGTGTGTTCGAGGAACGGGCGCGACATCGCCGGCCCGCGCAGCGGGGAGGAGGGCCGTCGCGCCACACCGCCGCCCTGGTGCCAGTAGAAGTCGCCGCACAGGTCGAGGTCCACGGCGCCGTCCGCCTCGAGCTCGTCGACGATGCCGGGGAACCAGCGCTCGAGCAGGCGGGCGCCCGCGACCAGCAGCAGGTGCGGGTGCCGGCCCTGGGGCACGCGGCCACGCGGGACCGGACCGTCGGGGAGCGCGTCGCGGTCGATGAGCAGCACGTGGTCGAACCGCTCGGACAGGACCCGGGCCGCGCACAGCCCGGCCATGCTCGCGCCGACGACCACGGCGCGGCCACCGATTCGCGCAGGACGTCGGTCGGTCGTTCCGGTCATCGCGGTGTTCCTCACGCTCGGTGGGCAGCGGCCTCGAACAGACCATTCGGGTCGTAGGTGCGGCGGATCTCGGCCAGCCGGGCCCCGTGGGCGCCCAGCGCGGTGGCCCGCAGCGCGTCCTCCTCGCCGAGACCGGCGAAGTTGAGGTAGACGCCGCCGGTGGCGAACGGGACGAGCGCGTCCCAGGTGGACCGCGCCCAGGCGATGGCGGAGTGGTCGAGCGCCGGGTCGTGCCAGGACGCGTCCACGCTGATGTTGAAGCCGGCCGCGCGGTGCGGGTAGGCGGTCTCGTCCTCGCCCACGCGGGCGATGGCCCCGCCGAGCGTGCGGATGTAGACGACCGATTCCGGGCTCGGCCGGTGCACGTCACAGGCGAGCAGGGCGTCGATGAGCTCGTCGGTCAGCTCGTCGACGAAGTGCGACTTCCAGTAGTAGCGCCCGCCGGCGGGGAACAGGTCGTCGAGGGCGCGCTGGGACTCGACGTAGGACGAGGTCGCGGTCATGTCGGCCAGTGGAACGCCGAGCCGCCGCAGCGGTTCGAGCACCGGGCCGGCGTCGGCAGGAGCTCCGATGTAGACGCCCGCGACGATCACGACGGGCGCGCCGTGCAGATCACCGGGCACGTCGGGCAGCGGCGGGATGCTCCAGAGCCCGATCTCGGGGGTGAGCGTGTCCGGGGCCTGCCGGGCCACCTCGCGCCAGGCCCGCAGCACGGCAGCGGCGTCCTCGTACGGGTACAGCACCAGCGCGCCGGCGACCTCGGGTCCGAGCGGGTGGAGGTCGAACTCCAGCGAGGTGACGACGCCGAGCCCGCGCCCGCCGCCGCGGGCGGCCCAGAACAGGTCGCGATGCTGGTCGCGGCTGGCGGTGCGGACCATCCCGTCCGCGGTGACGATCTCGACCGACCGCAGGTTGTCGCAGCTCAGGCCGTGCGTGCGCATCATCGCCCCGAGGCCGCCGCCGAGGGTCAGGCCCGCCACGCCGGTGACGGACACCTCGCCGCCCGGGGTGGCCAGCCCGTGAAGCTGGGTGGCCCGGTCGACCTCACCCCAGGTCGCACCGGCCTGTACCCGTGCCGTGCGCGCCATCGGGTCGACCTGCACCCCGCGCATGGACGACAGGTCGATCACCAGGCCGCCGTCGCAGACCCCGCTGCCCGCCACCTGGTGCCCGCCGGCGCGGATGCTGAGCACCGGGCGCTGCTCCCGGGCCACCCGGACCGCGTCGACCACGTCGGCCACGTCCGCGCAGCGGGCGACGGCCGCGGGCGCGCGGTCGACCAGGCCGTTCCACACCCGGCGGGCCTCGTCGTAGCCGGGATCAGTGCGGCCGACGACCGCCCCGCGCAGGCCGCCGCGCAGCGCGTCGACCAGCGCACGCTCGGCACCGGAGCTCATTCGTGCGGGAGACTCTGTCCGTGTCATGCGGGTTACTGTCGCGGCCGCACCTTGCACGCCTCTTGCACGGCGCGTCGGCCGGGGGGCCGGCGTGACCGGGCTCGCCGGGGCGCCGCAGGTGCGGGTCGACGTGCTCGGCCCGCTGCGGCTCACGGTCGGTGCCGACGTGGTCGACGTGCCCGGTCCGAAGCGCCGGGCGCTGCTCGCGCTCCTGGCCATGGAGGAGGGCCGGGCGGTCACCACCGCCCGCCTGCTGGACGCGCTGTGGCCGGACGACCTGGACTCGGCCCGCGCCGCGCTGCACAGCCACGTCTCCCGGCTGCGCCGGCACCTCGGGCCGGCCGCGGGCCGCCTCGCCGGTCGCCCCGGCGCCTACCTGCTGGATCCCGGCGACGGCGACGGGACCGACGTCGCCCGCGCCCGCTCGCTGCTCGCCAGCTCGAGTGGGTCACCGCCCGACGTGGCCCGGCGGCTGGCGGCCGAGGCGCGGTCGCTCTGGCGCGGCCGGCCGCTCGCCGAGTTCCCCGACGTCGCCCCGCTCGCCGCGCTGGTACCGGCGCTGGACCGGTTGCGGCGGAGCGTCGACGAGACCTATGCCGCCGCGGCTCTCGACGCGGGCGCGCCGGCCGACGCCGTGGACGTCGCGGCCGCGCTGGTCGCCACCGACCCGCTGTCCGAGCGGGCCGTGCTGATCCTGATGCGCGCGCTGCACGCGACCGGGCGGGCGCCCGACGCGCTGCGCGTCGCCTACGAGCACCGCCGGCGGATCATCGCCGAGAGCGGGCTCGACCCCACGCCCGCGCTCGCGCGGCTCGAGCGGGAGATCGCCGGCGACGTGCGGCCGGACCGGGGGCTGCCCCGCCCGGCCGGTCCGCTGCGCGGCCGCGACTCGGAGCTCGCCGCCCTCCGGCGGTTGCTCGCCCGGGAACGCCTGGTCACCGTGCTCGGGCCGGGCGGAGTCGGCAAGACCCGCTTGGCGACGGCGATCACCGCCACCACCGAACCGGTCACCGTGCTGCTGCTGGCTCCGGTCACCACCACCGCGGCGGTCCCGCATGCGCTCGCCGACGCGCTCGACCTGCGGATCACCCAGGGCGACGTGCTCTCCGCCTGCGCCGCGCTGCTCGCGGCGGGCCCGCACCTCCTCGTGATCGACAACTGCGAGCACCTGCTTCCCGCCGTGCGGGACGTCGTCGCCGCCCTGATCGACCGCTGCCCGCGGCTCACCGTGCTGGCGACGAGCCGGGAGCCGCTCGGGCTGACCGTCGAGCAGCGGCTGCGGATCGCCCCGCTGGGGCTCGTCGGCGGGCACCGGGCCGACGACCTGTCCCGCTCACCGGCCGTCGCGGTCTTCCTCGACCGGGCGCGGCGGGTTCGACCGGGTTTCGTGCCCGGGCCGGCGGAGCTCGGCCTCGTCGCCGAGATCGTGCGCAGGCTCGACGGCATCCCCCTTGCCATCGAGCTCGCCGCCGGGCGCCTGACGTCACTCGGCCTCTCCGAGATCCACAGCCACCTCGACCGGGCCCTCGACCTGCTCGGCGACGCCCATGACACGACGCTGCGACGGACGATCGAGTGGTCCTACGACCTGCTGGACGGGCCGGAGCGGCGGCTGTTCCGCCATCTCGGCGCGTTCCCCGACGGGCTCGACCTGGCGACCGCCGAGTCCATTGCCACCCGGGTCGGCGTTCCCGGGGACACCGTCCGGACCCTCGCACACCTCGTCGACGCGTCGATGGTCGAGGCGGTCCCCGGTTCGCCGACGCGCTACCGCCTGCTCGACACCATGCGGGCGTTCGCCCGCGATCGCCTCGCCGCCCATGACGAGGAAGAGGCCTCGACCGAGGAGTTCCTCCGGTGGGCGCTCGACCTCGCGGCGTGGGCCGATCGCACGATCGATACCGAGGACGAGCCGGGCGTCGACGCCGTGCTCCGCCGCGAGACGGCCAACCTGCGCGCCGCCTGGGAGCTGCTCCGCGGACGGTGTCGGCTCGACGAGGCCGTGCGCCTGGTCATCGGGCTCGATGCCGCTGCAGGCTGGCGCGACCTCACCGAGATCTGGTCGTGGGGCCTGGAGCTGACGGACGATCCCGCCCTCGATACCCACCCGGACGCCACCTCGATCCGGGGCATCGCCGCCGGGGCAGCCTGGGCCCGTGGCGAGCTCGAGCGCGCCGAGCGACTCGCGCGAGCGGGGCTGCGGTCGTCCGGCGACGGCCGGTGGCGGTGCGAGGCCGCGCTGGCCCTCGCCGCGCTCAGCAGGGGTGAGCTCGAGGATGCGGTGGCCCACGGCACCGAGGCCGGCAGGCTCGCGCCCCGACCCGACCAGAGCCTCGGAGTCGCCGCCCTCGCAGCGGCCTACCGGGGCGACCTCGATGCGGCGAGGGAGCTGAACGGCCGGCTGGCCGGTGTCGCCGCCTCACCGACCCTGCGCGGGTTCCACCACTACGTGGCCGGCGAGATCGACGCGTCGGCCGGGGACACGGACCGCGCCGAGGCCCACTACGAGCAGGCGATCAACCTCGCCCGCGTCAGCGGTGCCACGTTCGTCGACGGGATCGCCTCGGTCGGTCTGCTCACCGTCCGCGCGGCGACCGGACGTGTCGCCGACGCGCTGGACGGCTACCGGGACCTCGTCGACTACTGGGAGCGCACCGGCGGCTGGGTGCAGCAGTGGACCACCCTGCGCAACCTCGCCCGGCTGCTGCGCACGCTGGGCGACGCCGGGACGGCGCTGCTGCTCGACACCGCCGCCGACCACGCCCCCGACGCGCCGCCGGTCGGCGACGACCAGGATCCGGCCGTCGGGGACCTGCCGGCCGATTCTGTCTCGGACGTCAGGGCGATCGCCGCGGTCACCGGCCGCGCGCAGGTGCTCGCCGTCGCACGGCAGGCGATCGCCGACCACCGGGCCGCGATCACACGCCGAGCTGCGCGATGATGCGGCGTCGGTTGTGAATCGGCAGTAGATGGCGGGACCCCGTCCAGCCGCTCACGGAGCGCCGCGACCCTCACAGCCGGGGCCGAGAAACGTCGGCGACGTCGTCCGCCGGGTCACCGGCACGCCCCTCGGGTGGGGATCGTGTAGCGGCGTAGCGGCTCGTTGATCGCGGAGATCACCAGCGTGGCCGCGGTCGCGGCGAGCCCTCCGGTGACCAGGGACAGCGGCGCAGAGGTCAGTGATGCGACCAGCCCGCCGCGAAAGTTCCCGATCTCCGGACCGGCGGCGCCGATGACCTGCTCGACGGAGGAGACGCGCCCGCGATACCCGTCCGGGGTTTCGAGCTGGATGAGCGCGCCGCGTGTGAAGACCGAGATCGAGTCGGCGGCACCGGCGATGGCCAGGCAGCCGAGAGCAGCCCAGACCGGACCGGCCAGGCCGAACCCGGCGAGGGCGAGTCCCCAGATGCCGGCGGCGGTGAGCTGGACGGCGCCGCTGCGGCGCAGCCGTGTGATCCAGCCGGAGAACAGCCCGGCGGTGATCCCGCCGACCGCGATGGACGACAGGAAGAACCCGAGCGTGCGGGGATCCCCGCCGAACCGGAGTTCGTTGATCAGGGGGAACAGCGCGACGGGCATCGCCAGCCCGCAGGAGGCGAGGTCGACGGCGAAGGAGCCCCAGAGCGTGGGTCGCCGCAGGATGAACGCCCAGCCGCCCGCGGACGGGCGCCACCGCGTCGGGGCCATGGACGCGTCGTGCAGGGTGCGGTCCGGCGGGATCGGCGGTAGCCGCACCACCGCGACCAGGGACGCGGCGATCGCGAGGGCGTGGAAGGCGTAGGCCGCGGGGAACTGCCACGCGGCGAGAACCACACCGGCGACCGCGGGCCCGACCAGCATCGCGGCCTGGAACGAGACGTTCGACAGGGCCAGGCCGGCGGCGACCTGGTCGGCGGGGAGCAGGCGGACCGGGAGTGTGCGCCGGGCCGGTGCGCCGAGGGCCGCGGCCACGGTCTGCAGTGCGACGAGGCCGAGCAGCAGGACGACCGACACGTTCCCCACTGCGGCCTGGACGATCAGCGCCAGCGCGGCGAGGAACTGGAGTGTCGTCGTTGCGCGGACGATGGTGCGGCGGTCGGCCATGTCGGCCAGTGATCCGCCCAGCAGCCCGAACACGATCATTGGGACCGCGGTGGCGATCCCGATCGCCCCGGTCCAGACGGGGCTGCCGGTCAGCTCCCAGGTCTGTTGCAGGACGGCGACGGTGGCGAACTGCTGGCCGAACTGCCCGAGCGTCGTGCCGACCCAGAGGTCGCGGAACGGGCCGGCGTGCAGCGGGCGTGCGTCGAGGACGCCCGTTCGACGCGTCACGCTCGTCCGGGCGGTTCGCGCTGCGCCGGTGGAGGTGGTGCGTCGGGTGGTCGAGCGTCGCCCATGCGTTCGGAGATCCGCTGCGTGAGGCTGCGCCGCTGCAGAGCGGCTTCCGTCGCGGTCACGGCGACGCTCAGTGCAGTCGGCATCACCTCGTCGTCGAGCTCGGCGACCGCGGCTTCGGTGGCACGCCACTCGGTCTCCAGGAACGGCACCAGCGAGCGCCCGTGCTCGGTCACCGTGATCCGACGTGTCCGGGCATCCGCACCGGGCTCCGAGGAGATCAGGCCCTCGCGACGCATCCCGGCCAGCGTCTGGCTGACCGCCGAGTGGGTCTGCCCGAGCGACTCCGCGAGCTCGCGGATCGTCAGCGGCCCGGTGTGCGCCAGCCTGATCAGCGGGTAGGCGTAGCGAGGCCGGACGCCGCGCAGGCCGCGGGCCTCGTAGATCTGCTCGATCTCGGCTTCCATGGCCGCGAGCAGCCGTCGCAGAGGCTGCAACCGGCCCTCGACCCGCGTCGGGTCCGAACTTTCCACAGCGCTAATATAACAGCGCTGTCAGTGTTTCGGCGAACTCGGTTCGCTGCCGCTCGGTTCGGTCTCGGCTCAGTGGGGAGCGCCGGTGTGGATGTAGTCCAGGCGGCGGCTGATGGCCACGGCCTGGTCGGCGAAGCGTTCGACGAACCGGGCCAGCAGTGCGACGTCGATCGCGGTGCGGACCGGGTGCGGTCCGGTGAGGTCGTCGAGGCCGGCGAGCAGGGTGTGGTGGAGCTGGTCGATCCGGTCGTCGTCGCGTTCGCGCTGCTCGGGGCGGGCCTGCTCCGGGCTGGTGATGGTCTGCTGGACGTTGCGGGCCAGTCCGACGGCCAGGCGGCACATCTCGCGGAACGGCTCCACCAGGGGGTCGGGGACGGCGCGTTCGGGGTGGCGGCGGCGGGCGACCTCGGCGACGTGGCGGGCAAGGTCGCCCATGCGTTCGATCTTGTCGGCGATCTGGATGCCGGTGACGACCCGCCGCAGGTCACGGGCGACCGGGGCCTGCAGGGCGAGGAGCCGTTCGGCGTGCTCGGCCCACCGGGCGCGGCTGGTGTCGAGCGTGCTGTCGTTGCCGATGACCCGCTCGGCGCGGGCCAAATCGGTGTCGAGCAGGGCGCCGGAGGCATCGTCGAGGGCGTCCGCGGCCTGCCCGCACATGCTGGCCAGCCCGCGGCCCAGCTGTTCGAGGTCGCCGTGGAAGAGCTGTCGCACGACGCCCAGTGTGACCCCGTCACGCCGGATCGGCGTGGCGGTCCGACCCGCCGGCCGGCGCAGTGGCGGCCCCGACCGTTCCCTGCTGCCGGGCGGCGTGAGCGTGCCCTGCTCGAGCGAGCGCGGTGGTAACTCAGGGAGGGGCCGGGGCGAGGGCCTCATCGTGGGGATGCAGGAGCGGCCACCGGCGCCGTCGACCGTGATCGAGTGTCTGAGCTGGGGGATCGAAGTGGGCCTGGCGGCGTTGGTCGTCCTGGTCCTCCTGGGCATGGGGTGGCTTCCGGGCTGACGCACCCCGCACGCGAGCCGCTCGGCCGTCCTGATGCGGATCACCTGGCATCCGGGGAGTCGCTCCAGCACCCGGCGATTTCACGCTGTGTTGCCGGCACCCGAGCCACCGCGGCGGCTCCCTCCGCGCCATGAGTAGGCACCGGTCGATCGGGTAGCAGCCAGGCGCGTCGCGACACGAGCCGCTGACGGTTCGCCGGGTAGAGACCACCAGGAGGTCGTCGTGCGCCACCTCGACAGCGTCATCGGCTGGCTGGCCGAGCCACGACCGTCGTCGACCTTCGTGGGACCTGCGAACCGGTATCGGCTGACCGGTGTGCTCGGCCGAGGCACGATGGTCGTGGTGCGGCGCGGCTACGACCGCCTGCTCGAGCGAGCCGTCGCGGTCAAGCTCGTACCCGGAGACCCCCACGGTGCCGGACACCGCCGGTGGCAGCGGGAACTACGGCTGTCGACGACTCTCGACCATCGCGGTGTGCTGAGCGTCCTCGACGGTGGCCGGCTCGACCGCCATTCGTCCAGAGAAGGCTGGTTCGTCGTGACCCCGCTGGGCGGCGAGCGACTCGATCACCGGCTCCGGTGCGCCGGCCCGCTGCTCGTCGACGAGGCGGTCGAACTCGGGGCTGCACTCGCCGCGGCCCTCGGGCACGGTCACCGTCGTGGCATCCGGCATCCCGACCTCGGAATGCGACACATCCTCCTCGGTGCCGACGGCATCCCGCGGCTGAGCGGATACGCCAGCCTGCTGTGCGACCACGATTCGCACGTCCGGCAGTCCCGCCGTGCCGGACCCGGGTCGTCCGATGTGCATCGCCTGGCGAACGTCCTCGGTGCGTGCCTGGCCCCACGCCGATCGCTACGGAGGTCCAGCTCCCGGACGACCGACGACCTCGTGTCGATCGTGCAGGCGATGACCGACCGACCGGGCGCCGAGTACGACCTGCGCCACCGTGACCAGCTCCGTGCCCACCTGGGCGCGCTCGGCTCCGCTGTTCCGCGGCATCCGCGGGACAGTGAACGTTCGCGGCCCCACCACTACCGCCCCGGAGCGTTCGTGCCCCGGCCGATGTGAGGACGACCTCGGCGGCCGGGATGGGCGGACCGACCCGAGCTGTCCATCACGGGCTACGTGGGGGAGGAGGAGCGGGCCGAGACGGCGACTCCGGCCCAGGAGACGAGGACGAGGGCGACCAGGACGAGCTGCACCGTGGGCTCGTGCTCGGCCGGGTAGAGGGTGCCGGTCAGGTAGTGATCGACGAACCCGGCCTCCGAGATGCTCGGGTGTCCGGCGAGCGCGCGTGCCCGGCGTTCGACCCGGGTGAGCGGGCACTCCCAGCCGATCACGACGATCCCGAGCGCGTACAGGCTGACCAGGAGATGCAGCCAGTACGTGCGCGGCCAGCGCCAGGCCAGGAACCCGCCGAACGCCACGTAGGCGAGGAAGGCGAAGTGCACCACCATCGCGGTCTCGGCGAGCACCTCGTGACTCACAGTCTCTGCCGCGGGGAAGGGTCCGTGCCGTGGCCGGGCACCGAGACGACCGAGTCCGCCGCGCTGTCGCGATCCTCGCCAGCCGTCGTGAAGCTGCCGGTGATGGCGCGCGCGACCGGGCTCCCGGCGATCATGGCCCGGGTTTGGTCCCGGCCGGGGTCTTCGGACCGGGATTGACCGGGACCCGGTGGCCGCCACCACCGCCCGAGTCATCGCCGGGATCATCGGGCACCGCCCAGATCCGGACCTGGGCGCCGCGGTGGAGCCGTCGTCCCGGTGCCGGGCGCTGGGCGGTGACCGGCACCGAGCTCGGGTCGGCGGGGGCGGGTTGCTGGAGTACCGCGAGCAGTCCCGCGTCGAGGGCCGCGTCGTGCGCGGCCGCCGTGCTGAGTCCGACCAGCGTCGGGACCACGGCTCGTCTGGACTCGCCCATCACGCTGCAGCCTCCCTCCCGAGGACGGAGATGGCACCCACGGTCCGCCGCACGCGCCCGCCCCGCAAGCGCATGCCGATGGCCCGGGGCCCTCAGGTCGGCGGCAACGGTGGTTCCGGGGTGGGCGGGGCCGGGTCCGGGGGAGGGACCGGTTCCGGATCCGGGATCGGGGGCGGGGGTGGATCCGGTGTCGGCTCGGGCGGGTCGGGCGGCAGGGGCGGCTCCGTGACCCGGACGGCGCCGAGGATTCGTCCGGTGGTGAGCGTGGGCATCGTGGCTGCACCTTCTTCGCGGGTGATGTCGTCACCGGTGGTGACGGAGTACCCCCGGGATCGCGAGCCGATTCGTCCGGCGCGGCTCGTCAGGTCGCGACGCGCCGAGGGCCTGGCTTCGCGACGAGCGGGCCGCTCGTGGCACTCCGTCCCACGCGAGGTCCGCTCGCGGGAACGGCACGACCGCCGCGGAGGCACGTCGTGCCGGTCCGGGAAGCGGGGCAACCGATCGCGGACCCTGCGGGGCCGGGCCGCCGGGGTGGCCTGGGGTGCATCCGTGTCGCGAGGAACGGGTACGCCCGAGCGTCGATGCGATTCGAGGAGAACGCGATGGCGGTATGCGAGGTCTGCGGCAACGACTACGACATGGCTTTCGAGGTGCACGCACAGGGCGACGTCCACGTGTTCGACAGCTTCGAATGTGCCATCCAGAAGATGGCACCGGTGTGTGAGCACTGTGGCTGCCGCATCGTCGGGCACGGTGTGCAGAGTCACGGTCGGTTCTACTGCTGCGCGCACTGCGCGCGACAGAGCGAACGGACACCCGTCGTCGACCGGGTTTGACGCACCTACCCCGGGATCCTCGCGGAGCCGGTGCTCGGTGGGGGTTTCACCCGTTGCAGGGGGCGAACCGGCGGCTGATCTCGTGGCCGGCCGCGACGACGTCCGGGGTGATCTCCTCGAGCCGTTCGGCGGGGAGGCGGTAGGACGGCCCGGAGACCGACAGGGCGGCGATGATCGTGCCGTCGTGGTCACGCACCGGGGCGGCGACGGCGTGCAGCCCGGGCTCGTACTCCTCCAGCGCCCAGGCGTAGCCGTGGGCGGCGATCTCGGTCAGCTCGGTGGCCAGCGCCCGCAGCGCCCCCGGGGAGAGCCGGGTGTCCGGGGGTAGCTCGGCGGCCAGCGCGTCCGGGTCGGCGGCGCCGCCCGCGGTCAGCAACACCTTCCCGCTCGAGGTGTTGTGCAGCGGGGTGCTCCGGCCCAGCCAGTTGTAGGCGGTGACCACCGAGGAACCGCGGGCCTGCTCGACGTTGACCGCATAGCCGCGGTCCGGGATCGCGATGGTGACCGTCTCACCGAGCCGGGCGGCCAGCTCCTGGCACACCGGGCGGGCCCGGCTGCTGACCTCGAGCCGCTCGGCGACCCGGTCGGCCAGCGGGATCAGCGCGAACCCCAGCCGGTAGGTGCCGTGGTCGCCGACCTGCTCGACAAGCTCGTGTTCGGCCAGGGCGCCGAGCAGCCGGAACGCGGTCGAACTGTGCACGCCCAGCGCAGCGGCCAGTTCACCGGCCGCGGCCTCGCCGCGTTCGGCGAGCAGCTCCAGGACGGTGATCGCGCGATCGACGGACCGGACCCCCGACACTCAGGCCTCCCTTCGGCCGCTGGCACGACCCTACCCGGCCCTGCGACCGCGGCAGTCGTGGGCGACACGAGACCGACCTGGGTCCGGTGGTGTTGCCGGCGTCGAACGGCTGCCATATGCTCTTAATCCATGGACTCTTGGAATACTTCGGTGTGCGGTGTGCGGCACGTCAGCTGCGGTGTTCCTGGTGGGTGGGGTGACCCCGCCGGTCCGCACCCGGCGCAGGAGCCGAGGCCATGAGGAGCGGGCAGCGGCCGCCCCGGCTCGGCCTGCGGGAGAACGCCGGCCAGTTCACCCTGCTCGTGGTGGTCAACGCCCTGGTCGGCGGCATGGTCGGCCAGCAGCAGGCGGTGCTGCCGTTGCTGGCGTCCGAGGCGTTCGGGCTGACCGGCTACACGTTCATCTTCACCTACGTCGCCGCGTTCGGGCTCACCAAGGCGACCGCGAACTACGTCGCGGGGACCTGGTCGGACCGCTTCGGGCGCAAGCCGGTGTTGCTCCTCGGCTGGCTGGTGGCCGTCCCGGTCCCGCTGTTGCTGATCTGGGCCCCTAGCTGGGGCTGGGTGATCCTGGCGAACGTCCTGCTCGGGTTCAACCAGGGCCTGACCTGGTCCACCACCGTCGTCATGAAGATCGACCTCGTGGGTGCACGCCAACGTGGCCTGGCCATGGGGCTCAACGAGGCGGCCGGATACGGGGCGGTCGCGGTCAGCTCGCTGCTCGCCGGCTCGCTGGCCGAGCAGTACGGGCTGCGGCCGGCGCCGTTCCTGCTGGGGCTCGGGTACGCGGTCATCGCCCTCGCGCTCAGCTCGCTGCTGGTGCGCGAGACCCGGGAACACGCCCGCCTGGATGCGGCCGGGCACGGCCCCGAGGACCCGCGCAGCAACGGAAGGATCACCGCGGACGTCAGCTGGCGGGAGCCCGCGTTGGCCGCGGCCAGCCAGGCCGGGCTGGTCAACAACCTGAACTTCGGGCTGTCGTGGGGGCTGTTCCCGCTGCTGTTCGCCACCGCCGACCTCGACATCGGACGGATCGGGCTGCTCATCGCCCTGTATCCCGGGGTCTGGGGGATCGGGCAGCTGGTCACCGGTGGCCTGTCGGATCGCGTCGGCCGCAAACACATGATCACGGTCGGGATGGCGGTCCAGGCCGGTGCGCTGGTGGTGATCGCGGTGTCCGGCGGGTTCGCCGGCTGGGCGCTGGGCGCCGTCGTGCTCGGACTGGGCACGGCGCTGGTGTATCCGACGCTGCTGGCGGTGATCGGCGACGTGGCGCACCCGTCCTGGCGCGGCCGGGCGGTCGGGGTCTACCGGGTCTGGCGGGACCTGGGTTACGCCGCGGGCGCCGTGGTCGGGGGCGTGGTCGCCGACGCCTTCGACCTGACCGCCGCGGTGTGGGCGGCAGCGGCGATCTCGCTGGTCTCCGCCATCGTGGTCGCCGTGCGCATGTACGAGACCCACCCGCGCGGTGCCCGCACACCGTCGGCCGGCTGAGCGCGGGGCCCGATCCGGTCGGAAGTGGTCAGGACGTGGTGTCGAGTCGGGCGTTGCGGGCGTGCGCCCAGTCGTCGGGTCCGCCCTCGACGATCGCGAGATCGTGGTGGCCCTGGCGCTCGAGCAGGCTGGCTGCCGTTGCCGCGCGCTCGCCGTGCCCACACATGGTCACGGTCCTCGGTGCCGGGTCGCCACGGGGTGGCACCGTCTCGGTGGCGAGCGAGCCCAGCTCGACGTGGTGGGTGCGTGGCAGGTGTCCCGCGGCCACCTCGGCGTCCTGGCGGACGTCGAGCACGTGCTGACGGTCCGGCTCGACCTCGGCCGCGGCCAGCATGCCGGTGGTGGCCAGCTCGTAGCCGGCGGCGGCCCAGCTCTCGACCCCTCCGGCGAGTTCTCCGACCAGTCCGCCGAGGGTGTCGAACCCGATGTTCGCCGCCGCCCAGATGATCTCGGCAGGGTCCTGGTCGTCCCCGCGGACGATGACCACCGGAGCGTCGACGAGCCACCCCAGCCAGGTCGCGAACTGCGCGCGCAGCGGGATCGAGACCGCGCCCCGGACGTGCCCGGCCGCGTAGTCGCGCACCGGGCGGACGTCGACCACCACGGCGCCGTCGCCACGCATCGTGTGCACCAGCGAGGGCGACAGCGGGGCGAGCCGGGCCGGCGCCCGGAGATCGAGAATCTGCGGGCCCCGACGGTTGATCTCGGTGAGCCGGCGGAAGTACGCCGGGTAGCTCCCCAGCGAGGCGAGCAGGGTCCGTACGAAGGTGTCCTCGTCGTCGAGCTGCAGCAGCGGGTTGGTCGCCAGTTCCTGACCGATCGTCGACGTCCGCGCCGTCCCGGGTGGCGCCGAGCAGAACGACCCCGCACCGTGGGTGGGCCACACCGCGGTCCGGGCGGGCAGCTGCCTCAGCCGGTGCAGCGAGCGGAACTGAGCGCGGGTCAGCGCATCGGTGCGGTCCGGGCCGAGCAGGTCGGTCCGCGCGGCCGAGCCGACGATCAACGACCCGCCGGTGAACACTCCGGCCGGCCGTTCACCGTCGCCGAGCAGGAAGCTCAGGTGCTCGTCGGTGTGCCCTGGCGTGGTCAGCGCGGTCAGCTGCAACCCGCCGAGGTCGACCTGGTCACCGTCACCCAGTCCCCGGTGCGGGAAGGCCCGCCCGCCAGCGGCGGAGGCCAGCACGGTCGTGTCGAACTCGTGTGCGAGCTGGACGGCGCCGGAGAGGAAGTCGGCGTGGAGATGGGTGTCGGCGGCGAAGCGGATCCGCAGCCCGTGCTCGCGGGCGGTGGCCAGCACCGTGCGCAGATCCCGCGGGGGGTCGACCACGAGCGCCGACCCGTCACCGAGGTCCACCAGGTAGCAGCTGTTGCCCAGGCCCTCGTCGACGATCGTCATCGGTGCCACGGCAGTGGACGCGTTCATCTCGACCTCCGGAACCACACCGGCGCGATCCTCGGCTATTCCATGCTATTTTGGAGGATAGCACGCAGGAGGAGCGTCGGCGATGCGCCGGCCCGGGGGTCGCTCCCGCGGCGCAGGCTCGGGGCGGGGTCGGCGCCGCCGCCCGTGGTACCGTATTCCATCATATTGTGGAGGATCGGGTGATGGGCGAGAGCACGAAGGAACGGCTGTTCACGCACCTCGCGCGCGTGGGCAAGGCGCTGGGCAACGGGAAACGCCTGGAGCTCATCGATCTGCTGGCCCAGGGTCCGCGATCGGTTGCCGAGCTCGCCGAGGCGGCCCAGGCGGGGCTGACGACCACGTCGGCCCACCTGCAGGTGCTCAAGCACGCGGGCCTGGTCCGCACCACCCGCGCCGGCACGACGATCTTCTACGACCTGGCCGGTGACGACGTCGCCGAGCTGTATGCCCGCCTGCGCGACGTGGCGGCGACCCGGGTGGCCGACGTTGCCCCCGTGGCGCGGGACTACCTCGGCCCCGCCGACACCGAGCAGGTCAGCCGGGAGGAGTTGCTCGACCGGGTCCACCAGGGCGACGCGGTCGTCGTCGACGTGCGCCCTGGCTCCGAGTTCGCCGCAGGTCATATTCCCGGCGCCGTGTCGATCCCCCTCGACGAGCTGGCCGAGCGTCTCGACGAGCTGCCCCCCGAGCTGGAGGTCGTCGCCTACTGCCGCGGCGCCTTCTGCGTGTTCTCCCACGAGGCGGTCCGCCTGCTCCGGGCGCGCGGACGCCGAGCCCGGCGGCTCGAGGACGGCATCCTCGAGTGGCGGCTGGCCGGTGAGCCCGTCGTCACCGCGGCCGCGTCCTGACCAGCGAGCGGTACCCGGCCACAGCCGAGCTCGAGCGGTCCGGATCGACCGGAGCGCCGTGCCCGGCAGGCGCGGATCCGGCCGAGCGCCCCGTCGGAGCGCTCAGCCGGGGAGACGTGCAGTGCCGAGGACGTGCGGGGTGGACGGCTGGGTGAAGCGGTCGGCGGGGAACCGCAGCCGACGGACGTCGTCGACCACGAAACCGGCCGCACGCAGCGCTGCGACCGGGTCGGTGCTGGTGTGGCAGCCCCCGGTGAGCAGCGGCCACACGGTCGCATCGGCGACCCGCTGCAGCATGCGCAACCCGAGCGTGTCGGCGCGGCCGTGTTCGAGGAACCGGACGATCCCACCGGGGCGCAGCACCCGGGCTGCCTCGGTCGCGGCCGCAGCCTGATCCGGGACCGAGCACAGGACCAGGCAGAAGACGACGCCGTCGGCACACGCGTCCGGGAGCGGCAGATGTTCGGCGACCCCGGCCCGCACCGTCGTCGGAACCGCGGCGTCCCGGGCCGCCGCAGTGGCGAGCCGTCGCAGGTAGGGCTCCGGCTCCACCGCGGTCACCGACGCCACCGCCGACGGGTAGCGGGCGAAGTTGCCACCCGGGCCCGCGCCGACCTCGACAACGGCGCCGGTCAGCGGTGCGAGCAACTCGTCGCGCAGCGCGGCCAGCCCTTCGTCGTCCAGCCGTGGGCTCATCGACGCGTAGAAGCGACTGAACAGCCGTCGCGGACGGTCCTGCACGCTGCTGACCTTCTCCGCTGCCATCGCTGCCCCCTCGCACCAAGCCCTGAACATAGTTCACCGGCAGCCGGCCGCCTACCTGCGCTGCAGCCCACGGCACGTCACCGCCCTGGTCGACACCATGGAACAGCGCGGCTGGGCCGAGCGTCGACGTCACCCCGCGGACCGGCGAGCCACGGTGGCCGAGCTGACACCTCCCGCCAGCGGGTGCGGACCCCACCCGTCCTCGGGGGCCGTCCCCCGGCGCTCCACGTGCGCACCCCATCGCCTGCGGGGCTCCCGTCCCCGAGCCTGGGCGTCCACAGCCGGAGGAGACGCCATGGCCCGCACGAGACCGCCCGCCCTGCACCTCGACGCCGAGCTCGACCGTCAGTACCGCGGCGACCGGGCGGCCGACCCGCGGACGCTGGCCACCCTCGTGGCCGGGCGGGTGCGGCGGACCGGCCGGCATCACCTGGGCAGCCCGCTGCTCGACGCGCTCGGCGACCTGCAGGACCGGCTCGGCGACGGCGACGTCCACCTCGACGCCTTCTTGACCGCCGTGCTCGGCCGCCACCGGAACCGCTTCTGCAACCAGACCTACCTCGCGCTGCCGCTCGTCGAGCTCGTCCGGGTCGACCTCGGTGTCGACCCGCAGACGATGTCCGCACTGCTCGTCGCCGACGTCGTGCGGCACGAGCGGGAGGTGACCGGCGCGCTCGACGCGCGCACCCGCGCGGTCCGGATCCGGCACGCGCTGCGGTTCGTCGCGGCGGCCGCACCCGGCGTCGACGTGGCGCACGAACCCGGCGGCTGGTTCGCGCTCACCGCGCTGCCCGTCTCCACGGAGCACGACGAGTACTTCTTCATCCGGGTCCTGCAGGCGCACGAGATGGTCTTCACGACGATGACCGACCTGCTGCGGGCGGCGACCGCAGCGCTGCGCGCGGACGACGTCCCCGCCGCGACAGCGCACCTGGCACGCGCGGCCGTCGTGCTGGACCAGGCCGCGCTGCTGTTCCGGCTGGTCGCGACGGTCCGGCCGGCCGCGTTCCACTCGTTCCGCCGCTACACCGAGGGCGCGAGTGCGATCCAGTCGGAGTCCTACAAACGATTCGAGATCGCCTGCGGGACACCGTCGCCCCCGCGTCTGGCGGGGGAGGCCTTCGCACATGTCCCGGTCGTGCGCGCCGAGGTCCCGCACCTCGACGACTTCAGCGCGGCGTGGCGCGAGGTCGGCGCCGACGGGGCGGACGGCGCCGCACTGGCCACCGCCGTCACGGCCCTGGAGCGCGGGCACCGGCGCTGGAAGGGCACGCACCACTCGCTCGCGGCGTCGATGCTCGGCGACGCGCCGGGCTCGGGCTACACCGAGGGCGTCCCGTACCTGCGCCGCTGGCTGGACGAGCGGCTGTTCAGCGCGCCGGGCGGCGGTGCCGGGGCGGCGTGAGCACGGCCGGAACGGTCATCGGCTCAGGCTCAGTTCCACTCCTGACCGTCTTCGGCGTAGTACAGCACCACCCGAACACTGTTCAACGGCGACCCGTCAGAACTGTCGGTGACCCCGTCGAGCTCGGAGAAGTACACCTCGATGAAGTGCTCCTCGGGTTCACCGGCGGCCGGAACCTTGTCCGCCCGGCATCGCTCGATGCGTTCGTCGCAGTCGACGTTGGTGATGGCGCCGAACCGGCTCTGCTTCCAGGCCGCTTCATCGGACACCCACCGCTCCATCTCGGCGAACGTCCGCACCGGGGCGTAGTAGGACTGCTCATAGCGAGCGTGCGGCTTGGTGTACGCCGCCCGGTCTCGCTTCCAGTCGTCGTCCTTCTCGGTGTCCGACTGCTCCCAGTCCCGAGGAATGGGCATGCCGGCGACCTGCGTCGGCATGGCGTCGATGCCCGGTGACGAGAGGATGTACCAGGGGCGGAAGTTCATCCAGGTGAGAATGACCAGCATGCCCACGCTGCCGATGACCACGATCTGGAGTGCCCACCGCAGCCAGCCGAGACCGAACGCGGCCGCCGGGCTGAAGTCGCCCTCGAACTGGTCGCCACCGTCCTGACCGCTGTGGGCCCCGACTCCCCAGAAGCCGAATGAGGCCATCAGGAACGTCCCTCCGGCCACGGCCACCACCGTCACCAGGACGGCCGGGATCCAGTGAGCCCGATCGAACACCGGCGCGAGTCCCGCGTACCAGATTCCCAGGCAGACGAGCAGCAGCAGGAGGTGTGCCGCAACGAGGATCAGTGCTGCCTTGCCGGTGCTGCCCTTGCTGAGCCGGCCGAGCAGACCTGGTCGGGCCCACTGAATTCGTCTGTTCATCGACTCCTGCTCCTGCAAGTGCATTTTCGACCGTATCTCGGGGCTGAGGAGGAACTGGGCGAACGCGTGGGCCGCAGCCGACTCGGTCCCGTGCCGCCACTCCTCACTCCGGGCACGGTGCGGAATCCGGCGCGATCATGGCATGTCGTGCCGACGTCCGGTCACACTGCGTGGTCCCGCTGCCGATGTCCCTGCGGCCACCCCTGCGGACGAACCCGACGGCGGCGGTGACGACGCCGAGGAGCGCGAGGAGGGCGATGAACGCGAAGGCGGCGTGGAAACCGTCGAGCCCCGAACCGGCGACCAGCACGGTCGACACCGCCGCGACACCGGCGGCACCGCCGATCTCGCACATGGTCTGCACCAGACCGGAGGCCAGTCCCGCATCCGACGGCGCCACCCCGGACAGCGCGCCGAGCTGCACGGCCGGCTCGCAGAATCCGAAGCCGACACCGACGAGCAGGAACGCGGGCAACAAATCCGCGAGGTAGCCGGCATCGGCCGGCATCCTGGCCATCCACAGTGCCCCCACGACGACGAGCGACAGCCCGAGGAGCAGCAGCCCCCGTACACCGACGCGGGTCACCAGCCGGGCACCGGCCATGGCCGCCACGAAGACGGTGGCCGTGGTGGCCAGCCATGCCACGCCTGCCTGCGCCGATGAGTAGCCCAGCACCTGCTGCATCAGCAGGGACCCGACGAAGATGAACGACAGCAGCGCGCACAGTCCGAGGAACGCGGTGAGGTTCGCGGTCACGAGCGAGCGGTTCCTCAGCAGGACGGCCGGTATCAGCGGGGCCGCGGAACGTGCTTCGACCCGCACGAACACCGCCAGCAGGACCGCGGCAGCAGCGAACGACACCAGGGTCGAACCGGAGAACCAGCCGTGCTCGACGGCGTGGTGCAACGCGGAGACCGCCAGCAGCAACCCGCCGGTCGCCGTGGTCGCCCCCGCGACGTCGAGCCGTCCGACGCGGTCGCTGCGCCCGTCCCGGGCCAGGAAGGCCAGAGCGATCGCGATCAACACCACGCCGATCGGCACGTTGATGAAGAACGACCAGCGCCAGCCGGGCCCGGACGCCAGCAGCCCGCCGACGACGACGCCGACCGTCCCTGCCAGGCCACCGACGGCCCCGAAGAGGCCGAAGGCCCGGTCACGCTCGGGGCCCTCCGCGAAGGTGACCGCCAGCAGGGACAAGGCCGCCGGTACGACGAGGGCGGCGCCGAAGCCCTGGACGCCACGGGCGACGATGAGCTGACCGGCGTCCTGCGCGGCGCCGGCGAGGAACGATGCGCCGGTGAAGACGGTGAGCCCGATCAGGAAGATCCGCCGACGGCCCAGGTGGTCGGCCAGTCGTCCGCCGAGCAGGAGGAACCCGCCGAGCAGCAGCCCGTAGGCGACGACGACCCAGTGCAGGGTGCCGGGCCCGGCTCCGAGGTCGTGCTGGATCGAGGCCAGCGCCACGTTCACGATGGCGATGTCGAGCCCCGCCATCGCCGTCGCGGCGCAGGCCAGGGCCAGCACCAGCCGTCGCACGGCCCGTCCGGCCGGAGCGCGCCCGGTGGGCGCGAGGGTCTGTGGGGTGGGGGCCCGGTCGTCGCGGTCCGGCTCGGACGTCTGGGTGGCCATGGCGATGCCTGCCTTCTGGTGGTGTGCGATCGGGGCGTGGAGGCGTTTCCGGGCGCACGGAGCCCACCGCGGCCGAGCGCACGGGCTCGACCGGGGGACCGCGTGCGGCTCAGGTGCGGGGCGGTCGGTCCGGGTCGGGGCGTTCGGCCAGCTCCTTGATCCGCTGCAGCCGGGCCTCCCAGGACCGGCCGATCCGGTCGAGTTCGCGAGCCAGCGCGCCCAGCCGGGCGCCGACGGCGATGTAGACGACCTCGCGGCCGCGCTGCTCCGACTCGACCAGCCCGACCTCGCGCAGCACCTCCAGGTGCTTGCCGATCGCCTGCCTGCTCACCGGGAGCACTCGGGCCAGCGCGGACGCCGACTTCGCGCCGTCCCCGAGCCGGGACAGGATGTCCCAGCGGGTCGAGTCACCCAGGGCGGCGCACATCGTCGGGAGCTCGGTCGCGTTCACGACCCGCCGTCCACACGGGATTCGACGAACGTCTTCGCCGCCGCGAGCTCCTGCGTCCAGCCCTGGTCGTTGCCTGCGCGCTCCTTCAGCCACTCGGCGGGGTCCTCGGACAGGCTGGAGAAGCCGCTCTCCAGAACCCGCAGCGTCACCCCACCGCCTGCGCGCTCGTCGATCCAGAACTCGACGAGCGTGCCCTCGGACACGGCCCGGAACGGGGTACCGAGCCAGCGGAAGGCCGCGTAGCGCGGCTTGTCCAGCTGCACCGTCCGGAACCGGAACTCGCCCGTGTGATCCGTGACGACCGCGACGTCGTCCTCGTAGCGCAGGTCGGGCTCGGCGTCGACCGTGCCGTCGTTGATGTACCAGCCCGGCCGCGCGATCAGGTCCCACACGCGCTCGGCCGGCGCGTCGATGTCGATCTCGCGAGAGATGCTGTCCAGCTCGGCCAGCTCCGCGGGGGTGTACGTGGCGTCGTTCATGGCGTTGCTCCCGTCGAATCGATGTGCAATCACACGATTGCACATAAGCCGACCGAGTGCAACCAGTCAGTTGCAGTGAACCTTCGCGCAGACCTCGGCCGCGCCGGGCAGCACCGGCGAGATCCGGGCCTGTTGGAACAGCGTCGTCTCCTCGTAAAGTTCCTGGGCACCGGGGCGACCAGCAGCGACGGTCGGCCTTGCCGGCGTGGCGCGCGGTGGACGCCTCGGCGGAGACACAGCAGCTCGGGCCTGCCAGGAGGGGCGAACGTGAAGCTCTCGGTGCTGAAGCACCCGGCGACCGCGATCGCCCTCGCGGCGATCGCGGGGGTCGTGTTCGGCCTGCTGGTCGGCGACTGGGCGAGCAACCTGAAGTTCATCGGCGACGCGTTCATCCGGCTGATCCAGATGGCGATCGTCCCGCTGGTCATGGCCTCGGTGATCGCCGCGACCGGTTCGATGAGTGGCTCCGGCACCGGGAAGGTGGCGCTGCGGACGTTCGCCTGGATGATCGGGCTGTCGGCGGTCGCAGCGGCGCTCGCGGTCGCCCTCGGACTGCTGTTCCGCCCGGGCGTGGGGATGGTCTACACCGGCGCGATCGATCCGAGCCTGCGGGAATCGGCCTCGGAAGCGACGGGCTGGCAGGACACGATCCTCGGCTTCTTCTCGACCAACGTCATCGAGTCGATGGCCGAGGCCGCCATGGTGCCGATCATCATCTTCTCGCTGCTGTTCGGCGTCGCGCTCAATCAGTACGGCCGCACCTCGAACAGCACGGTCGTCCTCACCTTCATCGAGCACCTCCAGCAGGTCCTGCTCACCTTGATCCGGCTGGTCATGTACGTCGCGCCGATCGGCGTGTTCGCGCTGCTCGCGGCGCTGGCCGGGGACGTCGGGCTCGCCGTCGTGGGCTCTGCACTGGCCTATCTGGGCACCAACTTGCTCGGCGTCGTCATCCTGACCGTCGTCTTCGTAGCGGTCGTGACGCTGCGTACCCGGCTCAGCCCGTTGAAGCTGCCCCGCAAGCTCGCCGAGCAGACCGCCGTCGCGGTGACGACCACCAGCTCGGCGGTCACCTTCCCCACCGTCCTGCGGAACACGATCGAGAAGGTGGGTGTCAGCCCCCGGATCGCGAACTTCACGCTCTCGGTGGGGCTGACCATGGGCTCCTACGGTGCCGTCTTCAACTACACCATCGCCGTGCTGTTCCTCGCGCAGGCCGGGGGGATCGACCTCACCCCGGGTCAGATCGTGTTCGGGATGGTGCTGGCGATCCTGCTCAACATGGGCACCATCACCGTGCCGGGTGGCTTCCCGGTGGTGGCGATCTTCCTGGCCACCACCTTCGGCCTGCCGGTCGAGGCCGCGGGCCTGCTGATCGCCGTCGACTGGTTCACCGGAATCCTCCGGACGTTCCTCAACGTCAACGCGGACACGCTGGTGGCGATGCTCGTGGCCCACGCCGACGACGAGATCGACCGCGACGTCTACGACGGCACCGTTCCGGTACCGGAGGAGGAGGAAGAAGAAGGCGCGTCGACCTCCTGACGCCGGTCACGTACCGGGCGCTGCCGCCCTCGGGGTCGGTCGTCTCCGGGCCGGAACAGTCGGGGTCCGGCCGCTCGGCGACCTCGCGCACCCCGAGCCGATGAGATCGCCGTCCGGGCGCGGTCTACCGGCTGACCGACACGACCACAGGCCGGCCGACACGCCGACGGGCACCACGCCCCGGTCCGGCGGGCAGGGAGGCAGCAGCGATGACCGAGACCACGCCCACGCAGACCGGCTACGCCGAGGTGAACGGCCTGCGGATGTACTACGAGGTCCACGGGGTGGGCGGCACGCCGCTGCTGTTGCTGCACGGGGGGCTGTTCGACATCGACCAGCAGTTCGGGGCGCTGATCCCCGATCTGGCCGCGGGCCGTCAGGTCATTGCCGTCGAGTTCCAGGGCCACGGCCGCACCCACGACATCGCCCGGCCGCTGCGCACCGCCGACCTCGCCTCCGACGTGGTCGGCCTGCTGGAGCACCTCGGCCTCGACCGGGTCGACGTGTTCGGGTTCAGCGTGGGCGGCGCGGTCGGGCTGTATCTGGCCGTGCGCCACCCGGAGCGGGTCCGCCGGCTCGTGGTCTCCTCGGTGTCGTTCCACCCCGACGGCGACCGCGCCGAGAACAGTGAGGCGGTCGCCGAGATGACCGTCGACATGATCGCCGGCACGCCGATGGAAGCGGCCTACCTGGCCAGGTCGCCGCACCCGGACAAGGAACACCTGCAGGCGCTGCTCACCAAGCTCGGCAACTACGACAAGGGCGCCGCTGGCTGGTCCGAGGAGGACATCCGAGGGATCGCCGCGCCCACGCTGATCACGGTCGGCGACTGTGACGCCGTCACGCTCGAGCACGCCGTGCGGTTCCTGCAGCTGCGCGGAGGCGACGTCAACGGCGACTTCGTCGGGGTGCCGGCCTCCCAGCTGGCCGTGTTCCCCGGTACCACGCACTTCTTCGGGCTCGCCCGCACCACGCTCGTCCTCGACGCCGTGACAACCTTCCTCGACGCACCGGACCCGGAACACTGATCCGCGCTGGGCGGGCCCGCCGGCCTGCGCGGTGCCCGATGTGCCCGTCAGGCGTCGTCGATGAGGTCGGGGGCGGTGACCCGTGCGGGCGCGAAGACGCGCCGTAGCATCGGCTCGAAGAACTCCAAGGGCTGCGAGTCGTAGGTCGGGTCGAAGGAGTTCTGGTCGTAGTCGGCGCAAACACAGTCGTCGTACAAGGGATGGTCCCGCCAGCGCTCACGGGCGTGGTGTTTCAGGACCCAGTAGTTCTTCGCCGAGACGTAGGGTCGTACGACGGCGGCTCGACATCCATCAAGGCCGGGGGCCCCGGCCGGGCTTCGAGAGTCGCCTGCTGCACGAGGACGCCGCGGTCGCCGTCGTCCGGCAGGGGAGATGCACATCAACGTCGACGAGATCGACACCGACACCCGCCGCGTCTACGAGCGGCACGGCTTCGTGAACATCGAGCCCGGCACCGACTACCGCATGCTCTGCTACATCCGCGAACTCGAGTCCTGACCGGCCGGGCGGCCGCCGTAGTGCGCCCAGCGAACACTGGTCAGTGGGCGAAGTGGCGGGGCCCGGTCAGGTCCATCGGCACGCCCGCCTTCGCGCACGCGACCGCCGCGTTGATCTCGGCGACGGCGGCCGCCGCACCGGGCCGGGACGAACCGCCGACCGGGACCGGATCAAGGCGTTGGACCGGGAGAACGCCGCGTTGCACCGGCTGCGCAGGACGCGTCGACGTCTACCCGGTGGCGCCGCGCACGTTCTTCGGCTTCGGTAACCCGGCGGACACCGGGCCGGCGCCGGTGGGGGCGCCCTGAATCCCGACTCGGCTTCGAGCAACCTGGCTGTGCGACGCGAGGCACGGTGCGCAGGAGGCTTCGTGGCCCTCGCCGGTGCGCGCCTCCGCGATGTGATCGACGTGGACCCGCCCGGCGCCGCACGTGTCACCCGCACGCAGCTGGTCGGACTGCTGCTCGCCGCCGTCGCGGTCGCGGCCATCGCAGTAGCCCGCTCGCGAGCAGGACGGTGACCGCCGGTACAGCCCGGCCCCACCCGGCACGGGATCCACATGCGCCCATGGATCCGCGCGGTAGCGCCCCGAGCACGTTGGGCCGTAGATCGGGCAGCTCGCGTCGAGCAGCACCCCGGCCCGCGCGACGACGCCGGGAAATGCGGTGTGCCCGATGGTCAGTGGGGCGGCTCGGGCGTCGCGTGGACGCAACTCCGTGCTCCGGACGACCTGCAGCCAGGTTCGTACAGTGTCGCCGGGCTCGGTGTTGGACGGCTTCATCGCCGACACCACCGACCAGGTCGGCCCCTGTTCAACCGGTACACCAGCGGCGAGGCCGCCTTCGATGTACGGCGACGAGGGCCGTTGTTCTGAACCGGCCCGGGTCTGGCGGAGGTGGTTGGCCCGGGATGGGTGGAGTCGGTATCTGAATTGTGGTCACGTGACCCCGGACGAGGGTTCGTGGGCAGGTGTCGTTGTCCGCCGGTGTGAAGCGCCGCGGGTTCAGTGGCGGTTGGGTTCTCCCGAGAGGCGGATTCCGCTCCGCCGTCGTGGTAACGCTCCTGCACTCGACCCCGACGTCGAATGTTGTGGACGATCTCAGCAACCGGACCGCCCGAGAAGTGCTTGACGATCACCTGAAGCTCGCCAACAGCTGGGTCGACACCCCGCTGGATCGCGTGCTCGACGAGGATCTTCGACGGAATGTGTCCGAGGATGTCGTGGTCCTGATCAACCGCGGCACGTTCCGGGGCCACGAAGGCGTACGGCATCTCGCCCGGATGCTCGGCGACGAGTTGCCGGAACACAAGGCGTTCGCCTACACCTATGTCAAGGTGGAAGGCCGGGTCGGCTTGCTCGAGTGGACCTACGACGACTCCGCCGTGAGGGTCCGCGACGGCGTCGACTCGTTCCTCATCGAGGCCGGCAAGATCGTGGCACAGACCATCCATTACACCCTCGAGAAGCGACGATAGAGCACGGGCCGGTCGGCGCGACATGCGGCGCGGCGAGTTCAGCGTCGCCCAGGCGGTGTGGCTGCCCCGTGTCGCACCCTCCAGCAGCCGCCAGCAGCAGCGCGGCTGCTGTCCGACCTCAGCGAAGGTGACTCCAGGCCAGGCAGTTGACCTGGGCGGAGTCAGATCGGTGAGACGCCCGGCTCCCAAGCTGTCTCATCGGACCTGGCTCCCGTGGAAGCGATGCTGCGGACGCCGGTGGTCGTCAGGAACGAGGATTTCTCGCACGCAGTCCAAGACGCGGCAGTCGACCATCTGCCTCTTCGGTCCAATAGCTGGTCGGGCGACGAGGTCCGCAGTCGGTCGGGCGGATGAGGCGCTCTCGCTCAGACCTTCTCGAAGATTGCGGCGAGCCCCTGCCCGTCGCCGATGCACATGGTCTCCAGGCCGAAGCGGGCGTCGCGGCGGTCCATCTCGCGGGGCCAGGGTGGCCAGGATCCGGTGCGGCCCAAGCGCGGCACCGAAAAGAACCTTCTGCTGATTCCCGCCGCTGAGCTGCAAGCCACCCCGAGATCCTCTCGAGCGGACTCAGCCGTGCGTCGGCGTTGCTTACGGTCCGGCAACACGCGTTTCGTCAGCTGACGCAGCGTCGTCAGGGTCACGTTGTCCTCGATCGACATGGCGCCGACCAGGCCGGACTTGATGCGGTCCTCGGGCACGAGGGTGACGCCGGTCTGGACCGCGTGAGATGCGTTCCAGCGGGTCGGATCGATGGACCGGCCGCACAGGCGCACACTGCCCGGCCGGTCCTTGCGGTGGCCCGCCAGTGCGAGCGCGACCGCGCGGGAGCCTGACCCGGCTCCGGCAGGTAGGCCAGTCGGTTGGCGGACGCGACACCGGCGCCCTGCTCCGAGCGGCGAGCCGTGGCATGACCGCGCCGCACCTGGACGGACAGAGGTAGGATTTTCCATAACAACTGTTGTGTAGACGGGTCGTTGTCTCTACCGTGCTTTTCGTCACGACTGATATGTGAAGGGAGTCACGCATGGACGAGTCGCTGCGCACCGCGTTCCGGGAGGACGGGGCCGTCCTCCTGAAGGACTGCCTGGACGCCGAGCAGCTGGCGCGGTGTCGCAAGGCCTTCGACTGGGCCGTGGCGAACCCCGGGCCCGGCGCCACGTCGCTGTTCGACGGGACCGAGCAGCGCTCGCTCGTCGACAACGCCAACCCCCTGGCCAAGGAGCACGTCGACGAGCTGGCGGCGTCGCTGCCGTTCGGCAAGCTGTTCGCCGAGCTGTGGGGGTCCGAGAACGTCTGGTTCTTCGCGGAGGAGATCTTCCTGAAGGCCGGCGGGCGCGGGGCGCGCAGCTCATGGCACCAGGACACGGCCTACCTCCCCTGGGCGGGCGAGCACTGGGCGAACGCCTGGATCAGCTTCCAGCACATTCCCCGGAAGAACTCCCTGGAGATCGTCCGCGGCTCGCACCGCGGCACGCAGTTCGACGGCACCACGTTCGCCAACCCCGACGACCCGACCGAGCCACTGCACGGTCACGGGGTGCTGCCCCGCCTCCCCGACATCGACGCCGAGCTCGCGGAGGACCCGGACGCCTACGACATCCTCTCCTGGGCGGTCGATCCGGGTGACGTCGTCGTGTTGCACCCTCGCTCGCTGCACGGCGGCGCCGGGGTCGACGCGGACTGCCCGGACCGCCACACCCTGGTGCTCCGCTACTTCGGCGACGATGCGACGTTCCGTCCCCTCCCGGAGGTGAACAAGCACTTCGCCCGCAACGGCGGACTCTTCGTGGAGGAGATGGCCAAGCTGAGCGCCGGGGATCCCTTCCGCTCGCCCGTCTTCCGCCAGGTCGTCTGATCCGAACCACGATCGGCCACCTGACATGAAGCGCCAACTCGTCAACCCCGCCGGCACCGAGGCCACCTACGACCGGCTCCACTTCTCCCAGGCCAACCGCGTCGACGACCTGATCTGGGTTGCCGGCCAGGTGGGAGTGGATCCGGGCACCGGACGACCCGCTGACGGCATGGATGCCCAGGCCCGCCTCGCCTTCGATGGGCTGCGGACCGTGCTCGAGGCCGCCGGGGCCGGGCTCGCCGACGTCGTCGAGATCACGACGTTCCACACCGACCTCCGCGGGGAGATCGCCGAGTTCGTTCGCGTGAAGGACGAGTACCTGCCCGACCGGTACCCGGCGTGGACCGCGATCGGGGTGACCCAGCTCGCCCTGCCCGAACTGCTGGTCGAGATCCGCGCCGTCGCCGTCCGTGGCAGCGGTTCGGACTGACTCGGCGCCGGGACCGGCTCCATCGACAGCGGCTCGGCAGCACCCGCGGGGCACTGGTCCCATGCGGGTGCGGCGCCCCGGTGACAACGGCAGACCGCAACGTCCGACCGGGGACCCGGAAGGGATGCATCCACCACACGGTGGGTGCTTCCCCCCGACCAGGATCGATCGGCATCTCCTGACGACGGTCGTCCGATCCTGGACCCTCGTCCGCGAGAGCGGATATCTCACACCAAAGAGGGGTCATGGACCGCCTGCAGAACATCGACAATGATCCCGGATCAGGCGTGAACGCGAGCATGACGGCGCGCCTCGACCGCCTGCCGGTCACCGCAACGCACATCGTGTGGATCGCAGTCCTGGCTGCGAACCTGGCGCTCGAGTTCTACGACAACGCCCTGTTCGCCTACGTGATGCCGGCCATCGCGGAAAGCACGGGGTACTCGCTGGCGCAGCTCGGAACGGTCAACACCGCGTTCTTCGTCGGCATGCTCGTCGGGGCCCTGATCGGGGGCCGCATGGCGGACAGGTTCGGGCGCCGCCGCACGCTGGTGTGGACGACGGTGCTCTATTCGGCCGGGGCGATCGGAACTGCGTGGTCACCGACCTTCGAGGTCATGACCGTTTCCCGGATCGTCACCGGGCTCGGCGTCCAGGCGGCTACGTCCGTGCTGCTCGTCTACGTCGCAGAGATGTTCCCCGCCAAGACCCGAGGACGGTTCGTCTCGTTCCTGACCTTCGGGTTCGTGGTCGTCGCACCGCTGATCGCGCTACTGGCACTCGTGACGATCCCCAACAGCGGGCCGGAGATGTGGCGTTACCTGTACCTCATCGGCGGCATCGGCCTGGTGATCGCCCCGCTCGTGCGGTTCACCGTTCCGGAATCGGTGCGGTGGTACCTGACCAAGGGCCGCATCCAGGAGGCCGAGAACATCGTCGCAAACCTCGAGGAACGCGCACTCCGCTCCGGGCCCCTCAGCGAGCCCGTCATCGAGCCGGGTTACACGAACGATCGCCTCTCGATGCGCGCCCTGCTGAGCAACAAGCGCCTGCTGCGCATCATCGCGATCGTGTCGGTGAGCTACTTCGGAGCCACGTTCGGCTATTACCTGTTCCAGAACTGGGCTCTCTACTCGCTGGTCTACGGCCTCGGATACGACGAGACCACCGCGTACGAGATCCAGCTGATCTGGAACGTCGTGTACTGCGTCACCCCGTTCGTCGCACTTCTCGTCATGGACCGGTTCGAGCGCAAGACACTCGCGGTCGCGACCTCGGTGATCAGTGCCGTCCCGCTCGTCCTGCTCGGCATCTCGGTCGACAGCGTCATCGTCATCGTCTCCGGTGGGCTGGCGGCAATCACGACCGGGATCGTGGTCAACGTGTACTACACGTACATTCCGGAGACGATCCCGACCGAAGCGCGTGGCCTCGGGAGCGGTGTCATCATCGGCGTGGGCAAGGTCGGCGGCGCCGCATCCGGTGTTGTCGGCGCGGCCCTCTTCGGAGGGTGGGGAATGGCTGGGGTGATGGTCGTCGCTGCAGCGGCCTACATCGTGTTCTCGGCCGTACTCCTGGGCGGCCCGCGGACCGCGAACCGCTCGCTCGAAGGCGTCGCTGCCGAAGAACTCAGCACGACCACGTAGCGACCGACCACCTCGCCATCTCACGAGGTGGTGGCCACCGTCTCTCTCTTCGGGGCTGCCGTGCTGGCACCACGAGGCGAACGGCACGGCGGCCTCGTCAGGTTCCCGGACCCGCGTCCGTGGTCGAAGAAGATCGGAGACAGACACTGCTCATGGCAGCGACGTACGGGGACTACCAGGCGGAGATCTACGGCGCGGGCTTGCGGGGCCACGTGCCCCGATTCCCCGCCGACTTCGCGACGCTGGAGGAACGCGCATCGCACGCGCTGCCCAGGTGGGTGCTCGACTATGTGCGCGCGGGTGCCGGGGACGAGCACACCCAGCGGGCCAACGCCGAGGCGTTCACCCAGTGGGGCCTGGTCCCCCGGATGATGGTCGGGGAGCACCGGCGCGACCTCTCGGTGAACCTCTTCGGGATCGACTTCCCCCATCCGATGTTCCTGTGCCCGATCGGGATCCTCGGCCTGTGCTCGCAGGATCTGCACGGCGACCTGCTCACCGCACGTGCGGCCGCGGCGACCTCGACACCGATGGTGCTCTCGACCCTCTCCCAGGACCCGATGGAGGAGGTCGCCAGGGAGCTCGACGGCACGCCGTCGTTCTTCCAGCTGTACACGCCGAACGACCGGGACCTGGCGGTGAGCCTGGTCCACCGGGCGGAGGCGTCCGGCTTCCGTGCTCTGGTGATCACACTCGACACCTGGATCACCGGCTGGCGGCCGCGCGACCTCAACACCGGCAACTTCCCGCAGCTTCGCGGGTACTGCCTGTCGAACTACGTGACCGACGAGCACTTCCGCAAGCGGCTCGCGGTCGCCCCCGAGGACGACCCGGCCGCCGTGACCGCCGAGTGGGCCCGGGTGTTCGGTTACCCGCTGGGATGGGACGACCTGTCCTGGATCCGGGAGGCGACGTCACTTCCGATCGTGCTGAAGGGGATCAGCCATCCCGAGGACGTGCGCAAGGCGATCGACCTGGGCGTCG